>JBAXFD010000048.1:0-1548 GCA_037140095.1 Candidatus Saccharimonadota bacterium | reverse complement strand
GTGTTAATCCCGCCAAACACTATGCCAAAAAAGGCGGCTGGATATTTACAGACTGTTTGCCTTTATGTGCCATGTCACCGTCTACCGTCATCATACATCGCTCAGTATTTAAAGATGTCGGGCTGTTTGACACCAATCTGCCAGCCTGTGAAGACTATGACTTATGGCTTAGAATCACCGCAAACTACCCGGTTTTATTGATTGAAGAACCGCAAATAAAAAAATACGGCGGCCATGAAGATCAGTTATCACAACAGTTCTGGGGCATGGATCGGTTTCGAATCAATGCCCTGCAAAAAATCGTTGATACCGGCCAATTATCTAACGACAACCAACAAGCGGCCGTCAGCATGTTATTAAAAAAAGCCGAAATATACCTTAATGGCGTCACCAAACGCGGAAAAACAGAAGAAGCCGATTATTATCGGACACTGATTAAAGATTACTCACTGAATTGAATTAGACCATAAAACATGGATGACACAGTAGTAGGATGGGTATAGGCGATAGCCGAAACCCATCTTAACCAATCATTGATGCGATGGGTTTCGCGTTGCTCTATCCATCCTCGATTTTTGGCTACCCACTTAAGCCGGGACATGAAATTTTAGTTAACACCGTCATACCGGCAAGGATGCCGGTATCCAGTGCCATGGATGGTAACTTTCAATAACGTTGCCGCATGATTTAGGGTCTATGCCAAGCTACAACTTCACATCCGTGTGACTGGATTCCGGCATCCCTGCCGGAATGACGGACTTTTTGGCGCTAAGCGAATCATTTCGCTGCTCAGTGTCCCGTCTTAGTTGGTAGCCGACTTTTTCAAATAGGGAGACTAAATTCTTACCCTTTTTTAAGATTTAATAAATTCAATGGTCAGTGGATATTTGTAGTCTTCGCCTTTACTTGATCTAATTGCCGCAACCAGACAAAATACCACATTTAGAACGACGATGAGCCAAGGCAGGAACAGCCCGATAATTACCAGCACCAATACCCAGCTAATTCCGTAATATATCAGCGATGTTAACTGCCAGTTTAAGGCATTTCTGGCATTTTCTTTTACCCAGCCCTCATTCTTGACCAGATAAACCAACAAAGACGGTGCAAATCCGAAAAAGATACCGCCAATATGAGTCAGAACAACCATGAGTCTATCGCTCTCTGAATTGCTGTCATAATTTATATTATTCACCTTCTCTCCGAATGGCACTATTGTGCTGTTGTTGTTCGATAGTTGATTATGCTTGATGAGCCACGCTAAATAAACAGTCACGATCAAGAAACTTGAAAAGCAGTTTCTGTCGGGTTAAAAATAGCCATGTTGCTTTTAAATTTTTATCACTTATCCACATATTATTATCTGCTAATCTGATGACGAAAAAATGGCAATTCATAGTGATAAAAAAACGGCATTAGAATCATAACTCATTGATTATTAATAAAGTAAAAACAATGGATAGTTTTTGGTCAATCCAACAAATCTCAATAAAAATTATAAAGTTAAGAACTTATCCACCGAGTAACACACAGACTTATCCACAGGAT
>JBAXFD010000047.1:0-1695 GCA_037140095.1 Candidatus Saccharimonadota bacterium | reverse complement strand
AATTATACAGTCTTAGGTTAAGACAGTGTGTTCATTATATTGGGAGCCTGACAGTATAAGGGCAACCATCAACCAATGATTACAAAAGACCTATTTCTAAAAGTAAAAGAACAGCTAAAGGCGCCAATAAAAACTAAATGGGGATCAAAAGAATTCCCATTCAAACAGTTTCTGAAATGTTACAGTTGTGGGGCAAGTATTGTAGGCGAAGAACATACTAGACACTATGCGAACGGACGTAACCCACAATTTATCTATTATCACTGCTCACGACAAGTTGATCGTAATTGTAAAGAGCCATATATATCCGAAAAAGGCATTGTCGAGGAATTATGTAACATGCGAAATGAATTAATCACGGATTTACGCGAAGTTGAGCCAGGTTTACGTGATGCAATTGATAAATTTACTAGGATGATTAGTGTTACAGATGAAAATTACGATAAAAAAGAAATGATCGGTGGATATATTAAATACGTGTTACATGAAGGTAGTTTATTTGAGAAAACGAGGTTGATTCGAAATATTAGCATAAATTTGATGCTTCACGATAAGAAACTAGTTAAACTCTAGAATAATGCTCATTAAGCCTAACCGCACGCAACCTTAGCTCATCATAAGTCATGATTTCTATATTATGTAGACTGTCATTCAAAAGACGAAGTGCTTCCTTTTCCTTTGGTTGCATTGTCGAGGATTTTCCAATTACAATCTTTATACGAGGTTTGAGAACATCAAGATTGTCCTCGTCTTTCAAAATAAGGCGGGCGTCCTCCATAACTTTGAGGTATTTTATAGATTGTCCTATAACTTTAGAAAGCTCCGCTGTAGGGTAGTAACTGTCATGGCTAGTATCGTGTTTAAATAATCCAAACTCGCATTTCTTTAGTTCAATGAGATCCGCATAGCCATCAAGGCTTTCGACTATAAAATCAGATTCTGAATGAATGCCTATCTTTTTAATATCCAAAAAGTTGAGATACTCAACGCCAAATACCCATGTATTCTCCTTGATCCATTTTTGAAGTTCGTATTCGAGTGATTCATCGGCTAGTAAGCGATCAAGCTCAATTGCAGCTTTCTTATTTTTAGCATGTTTCACGGCCGCATATAAGTTATTAACATCTTCTTTTTTCGCTTGCACTAGAAGTCCACGCTTTTCGCTCGTATCAAAAGAGGTTAATACCTTTTGCACAAATGCACGCTCATCTTCAGATATATTCAATACGGAATTAATTTCAACGTCAGCATTTTTGTATTTAGCTAAGTCGGGCTGTGCTTTAATAAATGCGAGCAACTTCTGCAGACTTTTTGGATTATCTGAAGTAAAACTCATCTTTGTGACCTTTGCATCGCTCCATTCTTGCTTCGGGGTTTTTGATAACTTTGTGAGAATCATATCAACGTGATGTGCCTGACCTGTCTTGGCATTAGGTATATACACAACCTGCACTGATATCTTTTGATAGCCAGTTTCATGGAGCACATCATCAGTCAGGTATTTAAAACCCTTACCCGACCTTATGCTGACTTCACTCACATCATCCATCTCTAGACATTATAGCAAATATACAGAATGGTTAATCATTCTAGACCCAACTTAAGACAGATTTCAATAGTTGATGGGATTCGAACCAAAAAACCGACCAAAAAGGTCGGTTTTTTACTTCCTGGCGATATACCCAACAGATTACG
>JBAXFD010000046.1:0-2061 GCA_037140095.1 Candidatus Saccharimonadota bacterium | reverse complement strand
TAAAAAAATAAGTTGAAGATCTCTCGTCACGTGGCCACCGTGATGTCGAGATGACCTGCTATATAAACAGCTGAGCAAATATAGTATGACAAATCTTTGCAATTTCAGCAGACAATCTTTATAATTAGATTATTGAACTTTAGTTATCTCGCTGAAGGAGGGGTGTGAACAAATTCAAAAGATCAGCAAAAATTTTTCTGATGGCAACCGCCATGATCAGCAATTTTTTTGCGATCGGTAATGCAAGTGCAAGCACACCACCAGACCCAACGCCACCCAACTACACTACGTCCGACGGCATCAATTACAGCCTAAATTATACTTACGTACCGAGCACCCGTATGACACTTTCGACGGAAGTGACTGTGGTCAATGGCAGTGATCCCCTTGGAGCGATTGGTATAAAAATCACTGGCTTAACAGACGAGCTTATGTTGTATCGAGTAAAAAACAAAAATGGCTCACCGATTATTGGTGTGGACGCAGGCTTGACCGCAACGATAGATGGCGCAGAAAAAGTTCTCAACAATACAAATTATAAGTTTTACAAATTTTGCAGCAATGATTCAGGAATTGATTATCACGCCGACGGTGAAGGCGTTATTGGAACAAAAACTCTTAGGGTTTGTGGTAATGATGTGTTCAACAGTTCATATACATTCGTAACAGATGCAAACACATTTAAGCTTGTTTATTTGCTTAGTGGAGGAACTCCTCCCTTGGGCGCTGCTAATTACTCTCCTTTAAACCCTGCGAACGTCGTTAAAGGCGAAATAGTCGATAAAGCAGGAAACGAAACTACATATGCAAAAGAAGTGGGAAATATAACCAAGGTAATAAAGAGCATAGCCACAAAGCTCCAAAACAGTTCTAGGGCGATGATGCCAGTAGCCCTTGCCGTAAACCCAACTCAAGATCTAGCTGCTGCTGAAAAAATTACCAATCCGGCTATCAAAAAAACTTATTTGACAATAGCATTTGAAAAATACTTTAATGCTTGCGATGTAAACGACAAGTCAGAAATTAAATTAGGCGGTTCTCGTGGTGCTGTTATTGCAACACCATCACCAAGTAATCGACCTTATGTGATGGTAAAGTCAGGAAATGTGTTGAAAGCCGAAATGGACGCAAACGGTAACTCCGGCCAAGTAGTTTATAACAAATGTAAACCGGATTTAACCACGAATATCTTCTACAGACCTGAAACCAAGTGGCTGCTCGACAAAACTGCCAAAACCGGTATGGTGGAAGATGATAATTTAGCCAGTAGCAACACAATCTACCGCGCGACTTTTTATTTTCAAATGGCAGAACTAAATATAAGCTCAACCGATGCCAACACAGTAAAAGCTTACAAAGACTTAAACATATTAAGAAAATATTTTTTCATCTGTCTTCAGTTATCAACTTTTGGACTATATGCAGATTATACATATGGCGATGTTGGCTTTGACACTGACAACATTGTAAAGAAAGGGGTTGTAGCAAGACAACAGCAGTGCGACGCAGAAAAGCCAATCTGTAAAACTTTTTCAGAAAATATAGTTCAGTTTACATTCAATCAAAATGGCATGATATCTTTCGATAGGGGCGAAAGAGGTGCTATATGCAAAAACCTTATAACCGTTCTTCCAACCTCCACAGTGACTAAGGGCGTCACTGTTGGAATAAATAAAAATTTAGGAATTGATAGAGGAGTACACGACTGCTACATCGATCCAAGTCCAAGAATAGATATGATAGTTGAAGGATCAGCCATTAAATTTAGTCAGAGTATAAATGATATACAAAAAGAAGATTTGCCAGGTTTGCAGCAATATCGTGGATATCTTTCAGCTTGGGGGGTAAAGAGCTACAATTCTGATGGTAACCTATTTTCCTACACCGTTACGACTAATTCTACCGCCGCAAATACTGCAGCAAATGACGACTCTTGTGGTTGCGGAGATGTAACAAATTCAAACATCATGAACCTGATTAAGAGATCTTTCTGCGCCGTCATTTGCTGGACTTTCAATGTTGGCAAGGGTTTGCAACAAAATGCGACTTGTCTTTTCAATG
>JBAXFD010000045.1:0-2635 GCA_037140095.1 Candidatus Saccharimonadota bacterium | reverse complement strand
AATTATACAGTCTTAGGTTAAGACAGTGTGTTCATTATATTGGGAGCCTGACAGTCGCAATAGGTGGATGTCTAGAATAGAAGCGCTGTCTCAGCCAAAGATATTCAAGAGTTTTGACATCGAGCTGGATATAGCGAATACTGATACAGGATTTATCGAGAACAGGGTGGAATTGACTAAAGACCTATTCTAAAGGGTTGATATTTTACGACTATAGCTAAAAACATAAAAGACGACCAATCTCGCAGATGTGGTCGTCTTTTTAGTGTTGTTGTGAATCTATAATTTGGATTCAAACAGGTGCTTAACCATAATATCGCACCGGGGTTATAATTGCAACAGTAGCATTATAATAAAAAAGTGCTTGTGTATATATTGACAAAAAGCATAAGCTATGATACTATTGATTCATACACATATCATGTGTGGGATATAAATGAGGGTTTTCAGGCTAGAGATAGCGTGGAAATCTTTTTAATTTACCCATCTAAATGGTGGATAAAAAAAGAAGGAGAATTATAATGGCAGGAACAAAATTAGGCGGCCAAAAGGCTGCTGCAAAGAATTTAGCTCGTGATCCTTTGTTTTATGCAAAGATCGGTGCTAAAGGTGGCCAAAACGGTCACACTGGTGGATTCGCCGCTAACCCAGAGTTGGCACGTATCGCCGGTGCAAAAGGTGGCGCAAAAAGCCGCCGCACAAAAATAGTTAAATAATTAATTTATTCACTATACCAAACAAAGCGCTCTCTATGAGCGCTTTTTGGTTGTATAACGGCGTAATGCACAAGTTTTGGCGATATTAACCCGCCAAGATTCATTACAGGCTAGGCATTTGTAGGTGTTTTTGTCAGTTTGCACACCAGTGGTATCGCATTTTGGGCAAGCACTGCGTGAATGCATCCAATCACGGTAGCTGTCTAGGGTAGATTGGACTATGTTATCAGGTATAGCTACGCCAAAAGCCGGCGCTAGGGCCACTGTGTGGTCCCAGGCTTGGCGTTCCATCGTAACTAGTTGAATGTCTTGGTCATGGTGATCGTGGCCTAGCAGGGCGTGGGACAGCTCGTGCAATAGAAATACATCTATATCTGGCGATTTTTCATCGTAGTAAATTGTGCTAACAGATGCAGACCACGAAAAATCATCGCTGGGTTCGAATTTGAATTGAGGATATTTATTTTTTAGGCTTTGTAATATTGAGATTGTCGACGGCATAGTAGTAACATCCATAAATAACGGCTAATTCGGGGTGTTTGGCACGAGCAAATTTAGGGCAAGGGATATGTTCAGGTAGTTTTTCTTTCAGTATATTCGTTAATTGGTCGCCAAATTTATCAAAATACGTGCCCATGCTGCCACCTATGATGATTATATCTGGTTGCAATATCGGTATAACTGCCAAAAAGCCACGACTAATGCGATCGGCTATCTGGTTCCAGGTGCGTTTGCTGGTGATATCACGAGCATATTGTCCGTACGTTTTGAATATGGCTTTGCCTGACGCAAAACTTTCCCATTCGCGTACGACTCCATCATATTCGATTAGAGCATGGCCGGCTTCGCTGTTGCGTAGGCTGTAATTGAGTTTACCTTCAGTTATTATGCCGGTACCGATGCCAGTGCTGATGGTGACATATAATGATTGAGCTGGGGGAGTTTTGAGTGATCGGGTTTCGGCTAGACCAGCTAGATTGGCATCGTTTTCCAGGAATATTGGAGCATCGCCCAGTATGCCCGATAATTCAGAAGCTACGTCTAGGTGTTTCCATTGCAGATTACCACCGCCCCACATCACGACACCATCTCGGGTTACGCCTGGGGTAGCTATTATTATCGCTTTGACTGTCTGGCCTTGGTAAGTTTCAACTAATACTGATTTTAGCGATTTTATGTATTCTTTGGGGTCTTTGGGGGTGGCAAATTTGATTTGATTGCCTAAAATGCCGCTTTTATCAAAACTAGCGACTAGTGTTTTGGTTCCGCCTGTATCGACTACGACTAACATATTACTAGTTTATCATAATTTATCTGAGTTGCTTTTTATATAAAATAGATGGATAATAAGTATGTATCATAAACAGAGGTAGAGCATGAACAAAATACAACGGACAAATCAGGGTGGTTCGATTGTACTATTTATAATCGTAAGTGTTATATTGGCTATTGGCTTGGTTATAGCTGTTTATTTTTTGAAACAGCGCGGAGAACAGGCTCGTCGTGATCAGGCAATCGCTATTGTCGATCAACAATTAGAAGCTGAACGAACAAAAACGACCGAAAAAGCTGTCGAGCAGGCTCCACCAGTAGAATCCGGCGCAAATGGGCCAGAAAATAATGCCCCAGTCGTAGTCGAGGTCGCGAGTACTGATGATTTACCTGCTACGGGACCAGAATTAGTGGTTGGTGAATTAGTTGGAGCTGGCATGTTGACGTTTTTCTCGGCAAGTTATATAGCCTCTAGACGCAAATCTGTTTCTCTCTTTGACTTATAGGGTTATCTGGGGTACAATAGATGAAGTTTTGAGGTGTGTTTATTTTAAATATGCCCCGAAAAAATATTAAACTTAAGGAAGGCAAAATATGACAAAAGCCATAACAATGGATGAATTGCTCGCTAACGAAGATGATAGCGT
>JBAXFD010000044.1:0-2657 GCA_037140095.1 Candidatus Saccharimonadota bacterium | reverse complement strand
TCTAAGCATTAGCCTATTGCAAAATGTAGTAAATTTTGCTATAATATGAGCATGTGAGTGAAGAATAATGAACTCGTTCATTTTATTCCGAACATGCGAAATATTATATCTAATGTTTAAACATTAGATATAGTATGAGATATAATAGCTATAAAATAAACTTAAAAGAGCCTATAATAGAAAAATACTATGGCAAAAAGAAAAAAACACTACCACAAACGCAAAGTCGAGAAATCGTCTCCCAAGCATAAACTGCCAAAAGGTTTTTGGTCACAGGTTTGGGCGGTAGTTTTAATAGCCATATCTATATTATTAGTTGTATCGTGGTTCAACGCCGGCGGGCCAGTGCTAGAATTGACGCACAGTTCAGCTCTATTTATTATCGGTTACGCCGTATATACAATTCCGGTGTTATTTACCTATATAGCCATCGAGATATTCCGTGCCGAAGACAATAAACTGTCATTTGCGGCCAAATTTGCTACAGCCACAGCTATTATCTGGTTCTCTGCATTGTTCGGGTTATTAAAAGACAGTGCCGGCAATACCACCGGTGGCGTATTGGGCGATTTGATTAATGATGGCATGCGCCAGTTGGTTAATAACACTGTAGCCGCATTTATATATGTATTGTTGATTTTGATAACTTTATTGTTCATAACTCGCGTTAATCCATTTACTATAATCAAAAAGATATGGGAAATGACCAGGCGCGATACATCCGAACAAGAAGAAAACGTCAAAGTTATGCGTAACGCGGCAGCCCTAGACGGCACCAAAGGTTCAATAATCAGCAACTTCAAGATGAATGCTAGCGTCCCGACATTGGATTCTGGTGATGACAAGCCGGCCAGGTCCACAATGCGCAACAGTATTACTCGTGACAGGGCAGCCGAAGACCAATCAGCATTGGTCACAGTTAGTGATCCCAACTGGCAACCGCCTAGTATGGACCTATTAGAGAAAAAACAATCTCCAGCCGATGCCGGTGATGTTCAGCAAAATGCATTGATAATTCAAAAGACCTTATCTGAATTTGATATTGATGTTGAAATGGAAGGCGCAAATATCGGTCCACGAGTGACTCAATTTACATTAAAACCACCTAGCGGCGTCAAATTGACTCGTATTACGGCATTAGAGACAAATATCGCTCTCAGTCTAGCGGCTCAAAGTTTGCGTATGGAAGCGCCAATCCCTGGTCAAAAGGCTGTTGGTATTGAAGTTCCTAACCGCAAAGCAGCCGACGTTAGATTATATTCGGTATTATCTAGCCATCAATGGGGAGTTAATGGTGAGCCATTGGCGTTTGCTATTGGTAAAGACATCGCTGGTGAGCCGATTGTCGGCGAATTGAACAAAATGCCGCACTTGCTGATTGCTGGTCAGACTGGTTCAGGTAAATCCGTCATGATTAACACGTTGTTGACTAGCTTGTTGTATCACAACAGCCCTAGCGACATGAAATTGATTCTAGTTGACCCTAAACAAGTTGAAATGGCATCATACGAAGATATTCCTCACTTGTTAACCCCAGTTATTACTGAGCCTGACAAGACAATTAGTGCGTTAAAATGGGCAGTCAACGAGATGCAACGTCGTTATACATTATTGGCCGAACATAAAGTCAAAGATATTCGTTCGTATAACCACAAAGTTCGTGCATCTGGTGCCAAGGTGACAGTCGAAGATGAATTTGGCATCCCTCAACAGCATGAGAATGGCGCTATGCCTTATATTGTGATTGTCATCGATGAGTTAGCCGATTTGATGATGGTCGCTGCTCGCGACGTCGAGGCGTTGATTGTACGTTTGGCCCAAAAGGCTCGTGCCGTTGGTATTCACTTGGTTCTAGCAACCCAAAGCCCACGTGTCGATGTTATTACCGGTTTGATCAAAGCCAATATTCCTTCACGAATCGCATTTACAGTTGCTTCACAGATTGAAAGCCGCATTATTTTGGACCAGACTGGCGCCGAGAAGCTGTTAGGTTCTGGTGACATGTTGCTGTTAAAGGCTGACATGGCAAAACCAAAACGTATTCAGGGTGCTTGGGTAACAGATGAAGAGGTCCACAAAATTGCCGACCATTTGCGCATGCAATCACCGCCACAGTATAACGATGACGTTGTTAGTTTGCCGGTCCATCTAAATGGTAAAGGTGGGGTAGTAATGGACTTTGAGTCGGATAATGAAGACACGATATTCAAAGATGCTGTTCGTTTGGTTATGGAGACACGCAAGGCTAGCGCCAGTTCGCTACAAATGCGTTTGCGAATAGGCTATGCCCGTGCAGCCAGAATCATTCAATCTATGGAAGATCAAGGTATTATTGGGCCAGCTGATGGCGCCAGGCCACGAGAAGTGTTGATGACCAGTATGGACGACATTGATGGCGCCGACGATAACGACGACGACCTGTAAAAAGTAGATTATAGATTTTGGATTTTAGATTTTAGTATAAATCTCGGTTTCGGGTGACTACAAGGAAAAGGCGAGTTGCGATATAAATCCCTACTTGGATTATGTGTTTGCGATTTGTGATTATTCTAAAATCTAAAATCCAAAATCCAAAATCTACTCTTGTCATCACGTCTCGTATCTGTTATAATCAACATGTTATTAACTCGATCTACACTATATTGATGTAGATATCC
>JBAXFD010000043.1:0-2678 GCA_037140095.1 Candidatus Saccharimonadota bacterium | reverse complement strand
GGCACTAGAACCTGAATCTAGCGTGTCTACCATTCCACCACGCGCGCATTGTCTATTATATTAGCATATTTCTGCGGCATTCTTAAGATTAAGATTAATACTATAATCCAAAATCCATAATCTAAAATCTACTTAAATTCGTGGTGAGTATTTTGCGAAATCAGCCAGACTATAATCTGGGTTCATTTGAGATACTAGGGTTTTTAGATCGGCTATCTGTTTGACGCCTGGGTTCATGGTGCCGAATGGGTCAAATGTTTCACGGATTTGTTTGTAGATGCCTAATAATTCATCGTCTAATTGAGCGTAAATTGCGGTGGCTTTGGTGCGGCCTTCGCCGGCATTACCGGTCAGGCTGCCACCGAATCGGGCGACCAATTCCGCATAATCACCAATCAGTTTGAAAACTTTCTGTTTATCGCTAATGACGTGCAATTTTAGCGTATCACGGGTATCGACGATACCTGTTAGCCAATTGATTTGGGTAGGTAGCTCGGTGTGATGTTTAGCCGCTAATTCGTCCAATGCGACCAAGAATTCTTCGCGACGGATGGCTGGTACGCACGCGCCATCAATTAGTGGTGGCAGTGATTCGTCGGGCGTTTCGGGTTGTAACACCACGGCGCTAACTTCATGGATGGCGGTTAGTTCTTCGACAGGGTTTTCGTCGCTGGTGAATACAGTTGCGGTTGCATCTAGTTTGGCCAGTTTTTTGACGACCTGTTTCATTTTATGGCGGCGGGCGCTGTCGCTAAAATCATTGAAACTGATGTACATAACCGCTCCAATGTTTTTCAATTCATCAGTGAACAGGTAGTGTTTGCCGACGTTTTCGGCTGCACTGAATAATCGGCCATCTATTAGATCCAGACAATTTGGTTTCAATTGGGCAAAGATATCGGCTGCATCACGGGCAATCCGTGCGTTTTCAAAAGGTATCACCATGACAGATTCATCTGCGCCATAAAAATCGGTTTTGACCACGATTTCAGATATAACGCCCAATGTACCTTGGCTGCCGATTATCAGCGGTGACAGGTCAAAAGATCCATCACGCTGTTTGACGCGAGTTATGCCCGAATAGCCGGTGTTTGTTGGTAGTTCGTTATTGGCTTTGTCAGCAATTAATTTTTCGTTGTCTTCAATAATACCATCAATTTTGCGGTAGATTTCGCCTTCAAATGTCTGTAGACCCTTTTTTTTGTCCAATTCGTGTCTGGTTATCCGGCTGGTTTCGATTAGGTCACCATTGGCTAATATCACTTCCATGCGGCTGACTAGGTCGCCGATACCGCCATAGTTGTTCGCAACAGCGCCACCGATAGTGCCATAGGGCAGTAAGTTACCAGGGATATTCATGCCATGAGATTTTAGAACTTCATTTAATATATTAAATTGTATTCCTGGTTGGACGTGGATGAATTGGTTTTTATTCTTTAAACTGACAAAAATAATGTTATTTAGATGAGCTAGTGTGTTAACAATGATACCTTTGCCGATTGCACCGCCTGTGCGGTCCGAACCGCTACCGCGGGTTGTTATGGGCATACAATGGCCTTTTTCGGCTAGTTGCCAAGTAAATCGGGCGACTTTACGGATATCGTTGGTTGTGCGGGGGCTGACGACTAATTCAGGTTTGATATTCAATATACTGCCATCTCGTGAGAATTGTTCTAATACAGATTTGTTACTGGTAACTTCGCCCAGAATATGTTCGTTCAGATATTGTGTGATTTTGCTCATAGTTTAACCCCCTCAGCCATTACTGTATTAATGATAACATAAACGCTTCGGTAGATTATGGATTATAGTATAAATCTCAGATAAATTTAATCTCGAGTCGCTTTTATCTGTCGCTATGGCCCAGCCCACCGCCTCGATTGTGTGATGATAGTTTAGAAATGTCATCTACATCTACCCATATAATCTGGGGGATTTTATTCAATACGAACTGTGCTATTCGGTCGCCGTCAGATATAACAAAGTCTTGGTTGGAGTGGTTGATTAAAATGACGCCGAATTCACCACGATAACCTGGGTCAATCAGCGCAGGGGAATTTAAGATTGTTATTCCATGTTTTAGCGCCAAGCCGCTGCGTGGTCGGATGGCGATTTCGTAGCCGATTGGGATTTCACAATGTATGCCGGTCCCGATTAATGCACGTCCACCCGGTTTGATGGTGACCTGGTTGGTTTTTTCGTCATAGATCCAATCTTGGCCTAGTCCAGCCTCAAAATTAAACTTGGTATGTGGCATAGATGCCATAACATCGCACCCCGGGTCGCTGAAAAAAGTATATTTAGGGTTCGGGTGCTTGCTGGTATTGAATATTTTTACTGGGACTTTAGTCATTTCTGCTCCGGTTGGTTTATTAATAAATAATAACATAAGTAGGGGGGGGTGAAGGGTTGCGGCTCAAATTTTTTTATCATGGAAACTAGAGGTAATGACTTGGTCACCTTATCGGCGACCCCGTCTCAACTTGGTGGCGTTACCGCCATCCAGGTTTCCGACTCTCAAACTGCAGACTTGCAGTTTTCGCCTTCGCGCCTTGGGTGAAGGCTCAAGTCCCTCCATCGCGAAAACCATAGAAAAAAGACGGATGAAACCGTCTTCTTTCTATGGTACGGATGAAAGGACTTGAACCTTCACGCCTTGCGGCACTAGCTCCTAAGGC
>JBAXFD010000042.1:0-2814 GCA_037140095.1 Candidatus Saccharimonadota bacterium | reverse complement strand
ACATGCTCATATTATAGCAAAATTTACTACATTTTGCAATAGGCTAATGCTTAGAAATGGTTAATATCCGCGGTAGTCGTTGCGGTTGCGAGGTTCGGCATCTTCGCCATCTGGGATCTGAGGTGATGGGAATGGTTTTTTGACGAATTGTTGTATTGGGCTTGGCTGGCGCTGTCCCCTGTTTTGTTGGATTTGCGGTCTATTTGGGGCGCCTTGTTGGCGCTGTTCAGGTTGGCCATTGCCACCTATTTCATTTATCACTGGGATGACTATTGGAGTACGACGAGTTTGGTCATATAGAATATGCGTAATTTCGTCTTTTAATTCTTTTTTGACTACGTCTAGATCAACGTGTTTACCGGCGAATGAACGCGCAACTTTCTGTTTCAGATACTGACGAATTAGACCCATTAATTCTTCACTGTCGCGTAGATATATAAACCCACGGCTAATGATATCTGGGCTGGTCATCAATCGGCCTGTACCGCATTGGACAGTTAATACTACAATGAACATACCTTCGGTCGCCATATGGATGCGGTCTTTTAGAACAACTTCTGATACGACTTCACCACTGTCATCATACATGATACCGCCTACTGGCACGCGACCAGCTTTGCGGAAACTATCATTAGTCAGTTCGACGACGTCACCATCATCACAAACCAGAATATTTTGTTTTTTGATGCCAGCTTCTTTTTCGACAATCTCAGCATTGTGGACCAACATGTGAAATTCGCCGTGAATTGGCATATAGAAACGCGGATGAACAGCGTTAATTAATTGTACGTGATCGTCATAATACGCATGTCCCGAAAGGTGTAATGGACCGATACCGGTCAAGTGAGTTTTACCATTCTGAATAACATCACTACCTTCGCGCATCAACCCATCGATTGTACGAACAACGAATTTTTCATTGCCTGGAATCGGGTTAGAGCTAAACACAATAACATCGGTATTTTTAATCTTGATATGTTTGTGCGAACCATTAGCCATACGATTCAAAACAGCCGTTAGCTCACCCTGGGAACCAGTACAAACGATAGTCACTTTGTTATCTGGTAATTTAATGATGTCTTCCATTTTGACGACCACATCGCGCGGTATACGAATAACACCGGCACGTAAGGCTACTTCTAGGTTTTGAATCATTGAATAACCAGCAAATGCAACTTTGCGATCGTGGTTCTTAGCTTCATCTAGAATAATCTGAATACGGTGAACTTGGCTACTAAAACAGCTAAGGATTAATCGGCTGTTAGTAAATTTATCCATAACTTGACCGATACTGCGTTGAATATCAAATTCGCTGTGCAGGTGTGTGCCATCTGATTCACAGTTAGTTGATTCGTTCATGAACAGCAATATGCCTTCTTTGGTAGCAATTTCCGTCAGACGTTCAATATCTAGTTTTTTGCCATCGACTGGTTCGGTTTCAAACCTCCAGTCGCCACTGTGGACAATGACGCCAACTGGCGTGCGGATAACAATCGCTGCACAATCTGGGATTGAGTGGTCCATTCGGACAAATTCAACGCTAAAATTGTCGCTGATTTGGATTTGTTCATGAGATTCTAGATTAACTTCATTATAAACTGGCTCGTAATCGCCGTCTGTTTCTTCTAGCTGACGCTGCAACATACCAATAGTAAATTTGGTTGCATAAACAGGCGCTGGTATCTTGGCCGCAATATGGCGGAACGCACCGATGTGGTCTAGGTGGGCGTGCGTGAACAGGTGTGCACGAATTTTATGCTTGTTTTCTTCTAGGTAAGCCGTATCTGGGATGATGTAATTAATCCCGGGATAATCTGCACCTGGGAATAGAAAACCACAGTCAATAACGATAATGTCATTGTCATATTCGATCGCCATCATGTTTTTGCCAATGCCCATTTCGCCCAAACCACCGATATTGATGATTTTAACTTTTGGACCGTTATTACGGATTTGGCGTTTTTGATCAGCTGGGCTGAATTGACGACCTTCATATCCGTTAAAGATTGACTTGTTAACTGGGATATTAACCACATGCTGGCTAGCACGTTGGTTAACGTTTTCGCTGGTACGGCGTTGAGCCCGGTAAGCTTCGCCTTTGCGAATAGTAGTGTTATTCAATACTGTATTGTTTGATTTTTGACGCGGTTGTTGGCCGGGTCGTTTGGATTGATCATCACTTTTGATGGTCGCGAGTCTTTGTTGACCCATATTTTATTTCTCCTTGCCCGTTATTTCGCGGGGCTTATTTAATATTTTTATTATTTTTGGTAACTGTTTAAAATCATCTATCAGCACCGAGCGCATACTACGCCTGTACAGTGCAGCGGCCGGATGATATAGCGGCACGACTGTTAGCTTTAGGTTGTCGATTTCTACCCCGCTAGGCTGTCCGTGGACTTCTCCTATATTCGCCTGTGGTAGAAAATAACCCATACTGTGCCTGCCTAATGTCACTACAACCTTAGGCTGAATGACGTCCAGTTGACGCAGTAGATACGGCCAAAATTCGGCTTTTTCTTGTTTTGAAGGGTCGCGGTTCTTTGGTGGTCGGTATTTTACAATGTTAGTAATGAAAACATCTCGGCGTTCAATCCCCACACTGTCGAGCATTTCGTTCAGGAATTTACCAGCAGCGCCCATGAACGGCAGTCCCGATTCATCTTCCTTTTTACCTGGTGCTTCACCGATAATCACGATATCGGCGTTTGTATCACCATCACCCATCACAAGGTTCGTGGCTTCGCGAGCCAAATTTGGGCAGACATTATTTTTGATAATATCTGCCTTGATTTGTTCAAGAAGCACTTGTTT
>JBAXFD010000041.1:0-3031 GCA_037140095.1 Candidatus Saccharimonadota bacterium | reverse complement strand
ATATCAAACGCGCACTAAAGAAAAAGCTAAAAGCTGCTAAAAAATAGCAAAAACACCCAATAAAATAGAGCCTCACGAGGGGCTCTATTATTTTTTAGCGAACCTATTTCTTGCCAACCGCAGCGATTTTCCCATCCTTAAAGTTTGAACGAATTTCAAACAATACATATACGCCGACTGCGATACCGACCAGCGCCATTACCAAACCGACTAATAGATTATCAACACTAAAGCTCAACACCAAACCAATTACCCTAGCAACTACCATGATCAAGAACATGATAAATAACAAATCCCAACCTTTTTTCTGCATAGCTTTTAACGGGTTGAAAGCTTTGCCCATCAATACTACGTTGACGATCAACATCACCATTGAAACAACAGCGGCGGCAACCCACCAACTATCGTAGAAAGAATTAGAGTAATAATCAAGGAACGAAGATGCCCTGCCCAAGAAAACAGCGGCTGTGTAGATAGCGCTGATGGACATAAATATAGCGATAACAGATAGAACAATACTGATTCCTGTGATCCACCAAAGGTTTTCAGCGATCATTTTGGTCCATTTTGCTGGGATATGTGGCAGTGGCTTTAACCACCCCATGATCATGGTTTCTAGTTTGTTGATAAGCTTCATGTTCGGTACCCTTGCCCTCCTAAATTTCTTTGAAACTTTGGTGGGCGAGCCCCTCATAAAAACCGAGCATAGCAGTCTGCAATCAGATTGCGACACATCGTGTTTTGATGTGCGGGTCCTTTCTTCAGATTAATAATTTAATTTACACTTTCATTATACTCCCTTGTGACAAAAGTCAAAATAAATGTTGTTTTTTTTATCATTATGCTTGCGCTTTTATAGCTATGGGGTTAAAGTATCTATAAGCGAAGTTACAAAAACAAACATGTACACCACAAAAATGTAATGTATCGCTATACGATATCCACCACAACCCCCGCTTTTAAAAGCGGGGTTCCTTGTTGCCCCATAAGACAAACCCGCTGGTTTTTCTCATCGCGCCACGCACGGAGTGAATCCGCTGCTTGGGCTGCTCTTTTCCGAATCTCAAAATCTCCTTTGCGAGGTCCGTCCTTGCAAATGGACTTTTTATTATATAATAACTATTTTTTGAGCTTCGAGATTATACTATAATCCAAAATCTATAATCTAAAATCTACTCACTCGCCTTTGGCGAGTTATCAGCGCGCCATTTAGCTATCTCGGCATGGTTACCGTTTAGTAACACTTTTGGCACAGATAATCCGTTAAAAACCTCTGGGCGTGTATATTGTGGGAATTCTAGGGTTTCGCCGTCACTAAAGCTTTCAATCGCCGTGCTATTCTCACCACCCAGAACTCCTGGAATTAGACGAACAATACTATCAATAACCGTCATTGCTGGCAATTCACCGCCCGTCAGTACATAATCGCCTACACTAATATAATAATCAACCAGCTTCATCACACGTTCGTCTACGCCCTCGTAGCGACCGCAGATAAAAATATAGCCATCTTTACTATTTGCAAAGTTCTGAGCTGCAAGCTGCTTCCAGCGCTGTCCACGAGGCGTCATCAATACAACTTTGGCACCGGGGTCTTGTTTTTTAGCATCGTTAATGGCTGCCGTCAACGGCTCAATCATCAGTAACATGCCATCGCCACCACCGTATGGTGTATCATCAACTTGCTTGCGTGGCCCTAGTCCAAAATCTCGTAAATTAATCAAACGGAATTCAACTGCCTGTTGTTTTTGCGCTTTCCACATCATTGAGGTATTTAGAACACCTTCAAACATTTCTGGGAATAATGTAATTACTTGTATTTTTCTCATCTGTTATATCTTACCACAAAAAAACCACCCGATATAGGTGGTTTAATTGACATATAAATCTCTCAACAATTATATTGTTGCTCGCATAGAGCTTTATTCTTCTCGCAGTTCAGACAATTCGTCTGTAACTGTTTATGATTATATATCTAGGTCGTCTAGTTCCGCAAGCTCTTCGCGAGTGTTTTTTGCGTAATCAGATTCGTTTTCCACAGCTTCATCTGTTGGGTTGTTCACAGGCTCGCTTGTTTCACCTTCTGATGGTGTTGCAACGTTTTCGCGCTCACCTTGTGGTTCGTCGGTATTAACAATCTTTAGATTGTAACGAGCATCGTTTTTGGTACCCAATGCACGTAGCAATGTGCGCAAACTTTGTGCGGTCACGCCACGTTTGCCGATAACTCGGCCTAGATCTTCTGGATTAACTGTTAGCGTCAATAAAACACCTTTTTCATCTACAATTCGGTCACAAACGACGTCATCTGGATGTCCTACTAGTGATTTGACGGTGTATTCTATGAACTGTTGTTCTATTGTTGACATACTTGTCCTCCTAAATTTTTCAGACAATAATTTAATATTTAGTGTGGGTACAGATCTACCAAAATAGCATTCTCATATAATACATGCATACTAACTGAAAAACTTTGGAGGATAGACCCCTCAGTAATATTATGCGCTATTTGATTTTTATTTCAATGCTTAAGCGGTTTCTTCTGTGGCAGCTTCAGTAATTTCAGCGGCTTCTTCGGCTACTGGTTCTGCAACAACTTCAGCTTCTGCGGCTACTTCTTCAGCGGCAGTTTCTTCGACAGCAACTTCTGCAACTTCTTCAGCTGGTTCTTCAGCAACAACCTCTTCAGCTGGTTTTGCTGGTTGGTTTTTGCGAAGTTTATCAGAGTTTTTGATAGATTTTGTTTTACTATCTGCCGAGACTACCCATTTTGGCATTTTAACACCGTTGGCAGCCAATATCTTGGCAACCCGTGGTGATGGCTGTGCGCCGTTATCTAGATATTTTTGAGCGTCCCCTACCTGAATTTTAGTTTCTTTGGTATGAGGATTGTATGAACCGACAAAAGCCACAACACGACCACTGGTTGGGTGTTTTTGTGCCTCTTGAACGACCACACGGTAGGTTGCGTAGCCTGTGCGGCCGACGCGTTGCAAACGAATTGCTAGCATTATTTATTATTTCCTTTTCG
>JBAXFD010000040.1:0-3351 GCA_037140095.1 Candidatus Saccharimonadota bacterium | reverse complement strand
ATTATAGGGGTAGCTCCTGAATAAATAAATTATACAGAAGCCAAAAATAAACAGATAATAAAAAACTCCACACAAAACAACCGTTCCTCGCAGGCGGTTGTTTTTATTAACAAAAAAACACCCAACTATTGGGTGTTTTTTATAATCATATTGGTGGAGCTGCGGGGAATTGCACCCCGGTCCGAAAGGTAATAAATAATTCGTCTACAAGCTTAGTTTAATTTAGGTCTTTATGACACTTTGGACTAGAGATCAAACAAAAAATATCCAAACTGTCACGCAATAAGATGTCCTGATCTGTTGTTGCTGCCCAACAAATTAGTAAGCGACATATTTATAACACCGTACTATCTCTATGTCGCCTGGACAATACGATGGCGATGGTATTAAACCAAAGCTGGTGCTAAACCTTGTGGCTGGAAAGCAGATGCGATCGCAGCTACAAAGCTTTTTGCTTTTGCAGTTAATGTTGCAATTAAATTTTGCACTTAACGAGTGCATTCGACTTGCAAAATAATCTATTAAAATCCCTTCGTCGAAAGCTAGATCAGCCCCAACGTAACACCTTGATTATAGCACTATTTGCACTAGATAGCCAGTCATGATTAACTAAATAGTACTTATGGTTGCGAAAGTCATAACAGTTGCGCCTATTGGATTTGATGGGTCTATCATCGAAGTTGAAAGTGATGCTACAAAATCACTGCCCTCTTTACAGATAGTGGGGCTAGGAAATAAGGCAATAGACGAGGCCAAAGAACGGGTACGCAGTGCTATAAATAACTCCTTATTAGAGTTCCCCAAGAAAAGAATAACCATCAATTTGGCCCCTGCTGAATTACCAAAAGATGGGGCTCATTATGACCTACCGATTGCCCTATCTATACTCTGTGTAAGTGGTCAGTTACGACAATCTGAGTTAGATGGCGCGGTATTCGCAGGTGAACTAGCTCTAGATGGCAGCCTGAGACCAATCAAAGGTGCAATAAATATCACACAATTAGCCAAAAAAGGCGGTTTTAAACAGATATACCTACCAATATCTAATGCTCAACAAGCCAGTTTAATAGATGGAATCGAGATATTCGGAGTTGAATCATTGAAACAACTATTCCTACATCTGAAAAAAGAATTGATCATGAAACCCCACGAGCGCCAAACCGATGATGGTGCGACCCAAGATAGCGCATCAATATCACCCGCTCTAGACGATATAAAGGGCCAGGAACAGGCCAAACGTGCATTAGTCATAGCTGCAGCCGGTCATCACAATATCCTGTTTTCTGGGACTCCTGGAGCGGGCAAAACCATGCTAGCCAAGACACTCGCTAACCTGTTACCAGACCTAACAATTGAAGAACAGATAGCAGCCACAAAAATACACAGCCTGGCAGGCAAAGTGGACGGTGAGATAATAAACCGACGCCCATTCAGATCACCGCATCATACAGCCAGCCCTATATCGATTATCGGTGGAGGTAACCAACCAAAACCAGGCGAAATAAGCCTGGCCCACACCGGTGTCCTATTCCTAGACGAGATACCAGAATACCCACGATCAACCCTAGAATCGCTTAGACAACCCCTGGAAGATAAGAAAATTGATGTTAGCCGAGCCAATGCACATGTCTCGTACCCCGCTGATTTTATGCTGATCGCCACTATGAACCCCTGCCCTTGTGGGTACTTTGGTGACACTAACAAAGAATGTTCCTGTACAAGTACCCAAATATTGGCTTACCAAAAGAAATTATCAGGACCATTACTAGACAGAATTGATTTGACAGTGACTGTATCACGCGTGCCAAATGAAGATCTATTAAGCGCAGATACGTTGACAAATCCTCAACACCTAACAGCGTCAGAATCAATAAAAAACGCCATGTCCATACAAAAACAGCGATACAATAGTAGCGTAAAATACAACGCTTCATTAACCAATAGTGATATCAAAAAGCATATAATCCTGCCCGATGCCACCAAGGCCCTATTATTAAAAGCTGCCGATCGTCTAAAATTGAGCGCACGTAGCTATTTCAAAACTATAAAAGTGGCCAGAACAATAGCTGATTTAGCTGGAGAAAAAGACATATTAGCCGAGCATATTAGCGAAGCCCTGCAATATCGTAAGTAATATGCTTGAAATACTGTTCCACATCTGATAGAATAGCTATCGAGTAACACTCAATTGTTAAGAGATTCGATTAAGGAGATCTAGAATAAGTAAATCAATTCGCATCAACCAAGAAATCAGGGCTGAACAGCTACGAGTTATTGGGGCAAGTGGTGAGCAACTAGGAATTATGAGCCTTTCCGAGGCTTTAAAAATAGCTGAAGAAGCTGGAGTTGATCTTATCGAGATTTCACCAAGCGCTAACCCGCCTGTTGTAAAAGTCGTTGACTGGGGCAAATACCAGTACCAAAAGATGAAAGAACAGCAAAAGAATCGCAAAAATACTAAAACAGTTGAGTTAAAGCAAATGCGAATGGGCCTAAAGATTGGATCTAATGACTTGGAAATCAAGTTACGAAAAATCCGCGAGTTCTTGGCCGATGGACACAAAGTAAAGATTACTGTCATATTCCGAGGACGAGAAATGGCGCACCAAGAGCTAGGCTATGAAATGATGAATAAAATAATAGCCAAACTTGAAGAAGAATCTATACTAGAACAAAAGCCAATAATGGCCGGACGCAATTTAAGCATAACAGTAAGGAGTAAATAAAATGCCCAAAATGAAAACCCACAAAGGAACAGCAAAACGTATTAAAATTACCAGCACAGGTAAATTAACACGCAAGAGAGCTTTCGGTAACCACATGCTAACCAAGAAAAGCAAAAGCCGCAAGCGCGCCATCAATACCACTGCTATCGTCAGCGGCAAAATGGCAAAAAATGTTAAACGAGCACTAGGAATCTAAAGGAGAAACAACCATGCGAGTAAAACGAGGCGTTACAGCCACAGCAAAACACAAGAAAATCATCAAACTAGCCAAAGGCATGCAACATAACCGAACTAGGTCTTTTAGATTGGCTAAACAAGCCGTTATCAAAGCTTTGCAATATGCATACCGTGACCGCCGCAACAAAAAGCGCGACCTGCGTGGCTTATGGATCACACGTATCAATGCTGCCGTTCGCGAATTAGGCAGTACATATGGCAAATTTATATCTGGTTTGAAAAAAGCCAATATCCAATTAGACCGTAAAGTTTTGGCAGAACTAGCAGTTAGCGAGCCAAAAGCTTTCGCCGAAATAGCTAAAAAAGCTAAATAATAGTCACCTACGAAAAAGGCCACCCCTTTAGGGAGTGGTCTTTTTTATTTGGCAGTTCATCGATAAGCCGGGTT
>JBAXFD010000039.1:0-3438 GCA_037140095.1 Candidatus Saccharimonadota bacterium | reverse complement strand
TAAGGGCTCAAACAGTCCTCGCCAATCCAGGATGATTGCCTTATGGTCATCCGGGTTTCTGCAGATGCCCCCCTGGGTCGCAAAATCTCAAAAAGCTTAAACTTTAGTTAGTACTAGTAACTCTCTCGCGACGATTTGGTCTTCGCGGTAGTATAACAGGTCGTTTTGGGATACGTTAGTGAATTCGTGGGGCTTGAAACCGTAGCGGGCGATGATGGATTTGATCGGCAGGTGAGTGAATTGACCGGTTTTGTCACGCCAGGCTGGTATAGCTATACATACAGGTGTACCTGGTTTTAGCTGAGGTGATAGGTTGCGCAAAAACTCAGTGATAATGTGATCACAGTTTTTGACAACTTCATCTAATTTGACAGGTGATGGTGGGGCGCTGAATGGTTGACCCAGGTATGATTCACAGACTACGGCGTCGATTGGTTGGCGCCATTTTGTCGTCATAGCATCGCCTTCGTGTAGATACCAATCGAATGTTACACCGTGGCTGTCGGCTAACCAGTTAAGGTTGTCGCGAGAATAGCGGATCATTTTCTCAGACAGGTCTGTGCCGTAAACGGAATAACCTAGCAGCGCGGCTTCTTGTAATATAACGCCGGTACCACAGAAAGGGTCTAGAATAACTGATGATTTTGTTTTGATATTTTCAATGCCGGCCAAATTAATCATAGTTTGAGCCAGTTTCGGTGGCAACATGCCGACAAAGGCATCACGTTTTGGGCGGCCTTGGTCGCGTCGGGCGTAGGCGGTGATGTTTTGGGACCCTGTGCTTTGGGCTATTATGACCTTGCCATTGTCGCCACGGGCCACTAATAACTCAACTTTGTTAGGTGATAGACCTAGTTTGTTATGGTGCGATACGGCGGTGTTGAGGGCTGGTTCAGTGTTAGGGATTAAACGTAAACTGACATCAAATTTTTTCAATTTTTGTTTTAATATAATTCCTGTTTTTTGGACTTCACGAGCATTAACTACACAGTCATAGGCGCTGATTCCCAAGGTAATCTTGCCGGAAAATCCGGACCATTCGTTTAGATAATAGTGGACTATTTTTTGGCTGATTTGGTGCCAATCACTACGTGGCAATTCCATTATCACTTTGCCTGCTTTGGGGACGCCTCCAAAGTTTTGGACTTCAAAATCATCGCCGTTGACTAGAACGGCTTGTTTAGACAGGGGAGTAACTGATTTGCCACCGAATACTCGTTCCAGTTCTGCGATGCCGAGCGCGGGCTGTCGGCCTAAAATTGCAATATACATATGTTTATTATACCTTGAACAGGTCATTTAGGTGCTATAATTATTAGTAATATGTCATTTCGTTTTTGGGCCTCAATAGTCACTGTAGTATTAGTCGCATTAGTTATATTTTTGGGCTGGGACAAAATAGTCCAGGCTTGGAATTTGCTAGGCAGTGTCAATATTTGGGTATTGCTATTATTGATTCCGATCCAATTTGCTAGTTATTTTGCGACCGGTGGCATGATATTCTCATATTTACGATCAAAGGGTGATTTAAAAGAGGCTTCACAAAAACAAATGACCCGTGTAGCATTGGAGTTTAATTTTGTTAATCATGTTTTCCCAACCGCTGGTGATGCTATTGGTTTTTCTTATCTGTGCTGGTCATTGGGTCATTTTGGCGTTAGCGTTGGCCGCGCAACGATGGCACAGATGGTGCGGTTTGTAACTGCTTTTACTGTTTTTATGGGATTTTTATTGTTATCGGTTTTTGTGTTGATTCTGGACCAGAAAATTAATAGAGCGATTATATTCATGAGCGCGTTATTGTTATTGTTGATTATTGTGGGCTTAGTATTATTTGCATACGCCATGAGTAATCACCAGCGTTTAATTAGGTTTTCGAGCCGTGTGACAAGAATAGTTAATTTAGTAGTGCGTAAACTAACCAGAGGTAAAAAACCGGCATTGTTAAAACTAGAAAAAGTTGAAGGTTTCTTCACAGAAATGCATCACGATTATTTGGCCATAGTGGCCGATAAAAAGATATTAAAGACGCCGTTTATATGGGCAATAGTCTTTAATATAGCAGATGTATTATTGCTATTCGTGGCTTTTTGGTCACTAGGGTTTATCATTAGCCCCGCAATATTATTTGTGGCTTTTGGTATTGCGGCCGTATCTAGCATGTTAGCAGTTACGCCTGGTGGTACTGGTGTTTATGAGGCAGTTATGATCGCATTTTTGATATCGGCAGGTGTCCCTGCTGAGGCAGCGATTGCCGGCACATTATTGGCTCGGGTCGTTTTATTATTAGGTACTGTCATATCAGGCTATGCTTTCTACCAACTAACGATTAATAAATATGGCAAGCCAACCAAATCAACCGATATTTAGTGTCAGTGATTTTGTTGCGGTTGTTAATCAAACGCTAGACTTTGCATACCCAATGGTTGAAGTTGAGGGTGAAGTTAGCGAATTCAAAGTAAATCAAGGCAAATTCATTTTTTTCAATATAAAAGACGCTGAATCTAGTGTCGGCTGTTTTATGACTGTCTGGCAGATGCGCGTACCGATCGAAGACGGCATGAAAGTCATAGTATCAGCGACGCCTAATGTTACAAAATGGGGCAAGTTTAGTTTGACGGTAAAAGCAATTCGTCCTAGTGGTGAGGGTGCTTTGAAAAAAAGCTTTGAACTACTAAAGGCGAAATTAGACGGTGAAGGTTTGTTCGCTGACGAACGCAAACGGCAATTGCCACGTATCCCGCAACATATTGCGGTTATTAGTAGTGTCCAGGCGGCCGGTTACGCGGATTTTATCAAGATTTTGGGCGATAGGTGGGGCGGGGTGAAAATCGATGTGGCTCATACTTTGGTCCAAGGTGCCGACGCGCCAGATCAGATAATTCGGGCGATTAGTTATTTTAATCAATTAGAATTTTTGCCTGAGGTTTTGGTTATTGTTCGTGGTGGAGGTAGTGCAGATGATTTGGCGGCGTTTAATGATGAATTATTAGTTAGGGCGATTGCCGGTAGCAGAATACCAACATTGGTTGGAGTTGGTCACGAAGTAGATGAAAGCTTAGCGGATCTAGCGGCAGATGTTCGGGCGTCTACGCCTTCTAATGCAGCGCAGATATTAGTGCCGGACAAAAACGAGATGATTAGGTCTGTGCAAGGCCAAATTAATTCATTGTTGCCTAGGATGATACAGGCTATTGATCAGTGCCGACAGGCTATAGGTATATCTTTGTCGTCGGTGATTGATCAGGTAGGTTTATTGATTGGTGAAAATGAGAAATTAGTATCGTATCTGCGCAATACATTGTCGCAGTTGAACCCCGAAAAAGTTTTGGCTCGAGGCTATGCGTTGATTCGCGGAGAACCTATATTAGATGGAATGATCGAGATTGAAACAAGTAAGGTTATAATGAAAGCAGAGGTAAAAAATGTCAGTAAAAA
>JBAXFD010000038.1:0-3610 GCA_037140095.1 Candidatus Saccharimonadota bacterium | reverse complement strand
GTGACAAGTCTGTCTCCTACAGCCCGAGGCTGCCTAGTCCACCCATTAGTGGTTTCATTTTTGCGGCTGCTATTTCTTGGGCTTTGGCTAGTCCGTCGCGTAATGCTATTTCCAACCATCGTTCTAGTTCAGCGATATCTTCTAGGTCAATTAGTTCTGGGTTGATATTGATTTTTTTAATCTTTAGTTCACCAGTGATCTGGATAACGACTGCGCCGTCGCCTGATTCAACTTCTACGATTTCTTTTTTCAATTCGTTTTGAGCTTTGCGTAATTGATTAATCATCTTGATTTGGTCAAATGCCATGATATTTCTCCTTGGTCTAGTTTATTACCTATTAATTATACTTTAATCTGTTATTTTTTTATACAGGTAGAATCGGTCACCGTTATCTTTGTTATGGGTTGTTATGATTTCTTGGACGACATATCCAGGGTAGGCTTTTTTAGCTTCGCGAGTAGCCAGGAACCCATCAGATTGAGGGGCTGTTGTTACAGTTAACATTTTGCCATGTTTGGCAACCACATCATAAAATGGCTTTTCATTGGCTGATACAACCATATAACTGGTATTTTTAGGTATTAGTTTTATATCTTCGGAAAAGTTTGGTACTAGGTTAGGGTCATAGCGGTATCCATAAACATATCTATCAGCACCCGAGAACACTAATACTGTGACTAGTATAATCATCGGTACCAATCCGCCGATTCGGGCGTATGGGTTGCGCGGGAATAGTCCGTACCAGTATGACAGTAGGAATCCTAGCCCGTAGGCTAATAATAGAACCATTGGCAAGAATACGATACTGGTAAAACTAGGGTTGAATATAACTACTGGGACTAGACATAGTATCCATATCAATATGATATAACTTCTAGCAGCAGCAATAGCGCGGATCACGCGGAACAGGCCTATACAGATTAATAACATTGATCCTAGTTCAAAGAAAGGTGTCATTAGTGTTATTCCGCCAGGGCTGGCGAATCCTAGGTATTGGGCACCTAGTGCATTGAAATTGGCGGCAAAATCAGGCCATTTAGTTGGTATGCCTAGTAATTCCAGGCCTAATCCTAGGTTTTTAACGGTAGCAAATATTAGAGGTGTGATTAGAACGATGGCTATGGCAGTGCCAATAACCAATTTTGGCCGAGACAATTGTCGTATCAGGTAACGTAGATGTGGGTGTAATATAAATGCTGTTAACATTGCAATCAACATATAAATACTGAGTGGTGTGTATAGGCTGAGGGCTGCAACGGTGAAAAATGCGAATTTTACAGGTGTTTTGAATCGTATATTGGTTGTTAGTAGTGTGGCTAGGTATATTAACCAGACTGCCCAGAATAGATATAATACCCCTGGTGTGCCGTTCTGAGATATGAACAAGAATTGACCGGTTGTAATGGCGATTAGTGACGCTAATACTCCAACGCTAGGTTTAAACCATTTGCGTAGTAGCAACACGATACCGATAGCGGATAGAAACGCCAATATGATTGATGGTAGTTTAATACCTAGTATTGTAACGCCAAAAATCGACAAAGTCGCTTGCTGTAATAGATGATATGGCAGGTTCGTAACGGCTATACTATTGAAATCTACTAGGCTGATTGAGTCGCTTTTGACGACAGATTGCATCTCGGCAGCCGATATTCCGCCCGGCAGGTATAACCCAGCGAATAACAGCACCGTGATTAGGCTAATTGCTACTAAGCTATAGCCGATCACATATCTGTGGCGGTATATAAACGACTCTGTAATATCGAGCTTACCCATATTTACTAATAATTATATCACGAATGGGGTTGGGCGAAATTCGTACATTGATGGCTGATTATTGGACTAAGCTTGATTTATTAGATTATATCTGATATAACATAGATAATCTTGATTGAGCGAATTTCTCGTTCTCGAGAAGTTCATTACAATCATCAAAAAATTTGAGAGAGGAAGTGATCTAGATGAGTGAACTTCTAGATAAGGCAGCAAGTATGCTTGCCGAACAAATCAAGCAGGAAAATGAAGAGGCAGCTAGACGACTCCTTGAAACGGAGGCGGCAAAAGCTAGGGAACAAGAGGAAGATGAGGCTAACAGACAGAGATTGGCATTAGGGATGAAGCTTATTAAGGAGTTTGTTGAACTAATGTTACAACATAGAGTACCTTGCCAGGATTTGTATTTTGAAAAAAGCCGTAAGTTAAATCCAAGGTACCTTAAGGGGGGTGACCCTAATCCATTCGCATTTAGGTATAAAAAGATTCATGCGAACCCAACATATTATGACTACTACATAATTGAGTATGCGCTATATGGTAAGGGATGGGTTATAGGGTATCCTGAATCTGAATACTCCATAGTTAGAGATGGAGATGTGACATCATCAGATGGTTTAATGGTAATGAGTGATATGACTCTCTGTTCATGGCAATCAGGCAGCCTAGGAAGAATGATGCTAACAGGTTCACGCAGTCCCGAATCTGTCGGTATTGGTTCTTTGTCACGAGTTATCATAGCCGCCGGGATCGTATGAAAATTATTTTGATGATTTGAGGTCAGACATTGTTCTGGCCTCATTTTATTTGAGTTTAATATTATAATCTATCATTTTGCTAGGGCACCATCCCCTATGGTCTATTGTCTAATATACATTTTAATGATATTATATTGCCAATTCTTAAAATTAGATTTTAAGAAATTATTTTTGCTCTTTAAAATAAGAATAAGACCCGAGTAGCACATAATAATTATGTTCTGTTCGGGTTTTATTCTAAAGGATTAGAATGAAATTACATTTTCGAAAAGGAATGATTATTATGGGTGTAATTGAAAGAGGTAAGCTAGTAGCAAAAGGCAAGACCAAGGAAATTTACGAAGCAGTCGGACGGCCAGGCTTGGGTATCTTTGTATCAAAGGATGACTTAACGGCTGGAGATGGAGCAAAGCATGACGTAGCTACCGGTAAAGCAGCACTTGCAAACCAAACAACTTGGAGTTATAGGCAATAATGTGTTGGTTTTTTAGCCTAATTTAATCTGTTATATGCTCGCAATTAATGTCGTAGTACATTAATTGGATGGATATAAGATTAAAAAGATGCTACAAATATCACTGCAAAACTTGTAATAATAAGCTCCAGAAGTGGGGCAAAACTTCAGCGGGCAGTCAACGTTGGCGTTGTATAAAATGTAGCCCTACAGCCATTCATAAACGGCTAGATTTGAGCCGTAGTTTTGTACTCGAGAAGTTCGTATCTTGGCTACTCGGAAAGTCATCACAGGACGAATTAGAGCAGTCATCTCGTACCTTCCGTTACCAAACAGTCTGGTGCTGGGGCGTAGCCCCAAAACCTGTCCTGACGGGCGAAATCCATCATGCAGTTATTGTCGACGGTATACGAGTTGGATGTATGGTGTGCCTAATAGCCAGAACAACTACCTATGTAATTACTTGGGTATGGGTACCATACGAAAGTAGCCAATACTGGGCAGAGTTATTCAATATTCTACCACCACCAAACTATGTAGTCTGTGATGGCCAGAAAGGCCTCCTGAAGGCTTTGGCCATCTGTTGGCCAGATGTAATCCTCCAACGTTGTCGGTTTCATGCGT
>JBAXFD010000037.1:0-3709 GCA_037140095.1 Candidatus Saccharimonadota bacterium | reverse complement strand
CCACCAAAATAAATAACTGGACCTTGCGTTCAGTTATTTATTTTGTGGAGTTGGATTGAATTGAACCATATCAACTTTGTTGATCGGTTCGAATTCTGTCAAATCTATTGATTTTACAGAATTTAGTTGATGATGGAATATGCTGGAGGCATAGTCTATCATCTTGCGTTGGACTAACCGCCCCCACCAGAATGCTTATGGCAAGAATAGAGGTTAATTGCCTCTATTTTTGGTATAATATATGACATTATGATAATTGAAAACAAATTTATAAAAACACCTGATGGTTTTAATATATATACTGAAATAAGAACACCTGAAAATGGCTATAAACAGACCATAGTCATGCTCCACGGGCTTACGGGTACTATAGACGGGGGCCACCAACAGCTTCTGCAATTAGCAAATACGCTATGCGACAATGGGTTTAGAGTAATTAGGTTTAATTGGCGTGGACACGAAAAAAGTAGTGGCATTGATTTGGATGTATGCCCAACTTCATTTCAAACTGACCTTAATTGCGTTATAAGTAGTGAATGCCAAAACATCACATACGATTTATTTGGATTCTCATTTGGTGGCTTCGCGGTTAGCCAATATTTGTGCACTACAAAAGATACCATTGATAAAATAGTTTTATGGGGCCCAGCACTTGACCCAATAGGTAGCTCTTTCAGAAACCCAAAAGAATTTTGTTACCAAGAAATATTTGAAGCCGAACAAAACGGTAGTCTAGAAAAAGACGGTTACGTATTATGGAAATCGAAGAACTGGAAAATATCTAAGGATTTTATAGACCAATGTGATGAATGTGATTACAAAAAAGCGTTGCAACAATTATCTAAACGCACTTTAGTAATTCAAGGCAAAAACGACAGAAATGTTGATTATGAATTCAATAAAAAATACGCAAGTGAATATGGGTTTGATTATATAGAACTTGACGCGTCTCATTCCCTATACGAAAAAATTGATGAAGCTATAGAGAATACCTTAAAATTTTTTAATAAATAGCGTAATCACAATCCCCTTGCACATGACTGAATTGCTGAACTGATAGTATAACTCCTTCAGATATTGGCATACCTGATCCCAACAAATTCCATCATTGTCCACCAAGTATAAATATCACTAAATAAGAGGCCAATTGGCCTCTTATTTATTTTTTGTGCAACTAAATTATTTGTTTATAATAACTGATTGTGCTAACTCTGCAATATAAGGTTCAAATTTTCTAAAATCTGCTATTCCCGATGGATATATGTCATTATAAAGCTCAGATTGTGCATACGTCCATGCATATATATATACAATTTTATTATTGGCTGAGATTACATAATTCAGCTGTTCGTCAAAAGTTTTTGATTCGCCACGTTTGACCTTTTCTTTTCTGAAATAAGCGTCCTGCCCATTAATCTTTGCGAGAGACTCTTCGTCAAAAGTACTAGCTTCTGCCTTACCGCCTCCAGCTTTCCAACCATAGCCACTATCGTAAACTAACCAATCTTTAGCTGATACCCCACGAGAATTACCATAGACACTGACATCTATGTAAAAATACTTTTTGCCATTACCATATACTACTTCTAGTTTTTCGCCAGGAATAAACATTTTTTTATCGATAAAGTTTTCATTAACGGGTATGTCAGTAGCTTCTTTTTCTATCTCGGTCCAACTCTTTGGTGCCGCGAGAGCAACTGTATCTACTGTAAACTTGTTAGTTGTGGCTGCTGGGACAGATGTTGTCTTTTCAATTATGGCTGCCGGTGCAACTTCTTTAGCTGGTTGCATAAAATTCTGCCAATAAACAAAGCCTAGTGCTCCGAATAATGCAACAACCAGAACTATAATAATCGCTAGATGTGCAAAACCTGACTGTTTTTGTTGTTTCATGAGATGCCCTTTCATAAATAAAATTAGTTAGTCCTATTTAATCAGTTTAAGCTAATAAGCACAAGCTAATTAGATTCTAAACTACTGTGGTAGTGCCATAACCCTAGCAATATTCAAACCTAACAACTGTTTGTAAAAACTTTTAAGCTGTTCATATAGATGATCCCAACAGATTCCATCGTTGTCCACCAATAAAATAACCTCGCATTAGCGAGGCTATTTTATTGTCATCTATTGTTCACGCAAAGGCTGAACAATTATAAACCGCGTAACCCATATATCACGATTGTGCCTCTTCCAGTGCAATAGCTTTCAAACGTTCTATATGGCCTCTCATGACTTCTTGGACATGTTGGAGGATTTGCTCTCTTGGCACTATTTCCTCATCATAAAAACGCTCATACCCAATTTCTCTTAAATCAACTAGGAGCACTTTTGCAATTCCAGTGCTCAATTCAATATCAAAGAATACATTTGGCACATTTATTATCAACCCATCATCGGCAGCTTTCTCCGCAAGCTTTTCCATATCTCCCTCAAGCTCTTCCATATTTGATACGTAAACTTTTTCATAGACTGCTGGGCCGCAAAAATCGATGATTTGATGCGTTCCGTCCCGCCGTAGATCAGTTAAATATTCGGTTTGTTTTTTTGACATCATATCTATAGGTAGGTACCACAGGATAACCTTTTTCTTTTAAATAAGTGTGCCATTTTGGCCCATCCATAAATTCGTTAGGATATCCATTGACTTGTTTTCTTAATAGATTCAATTCATGTCCTCCGGACGATAAAGTGACGGAATCGATGCTAGAATTAGGACCTCTGAAAACATCTTCGTTTTTGGTTATATCAAATTCACTACCATTAAACTCTTTAGCCATAACTATATTATAACCCATAAAATAGACCCTTAGAACCTGTCAGATATATCAATAAAGCTCTAACATCGCTCATTATGCTCCACCAATAAAATAGCCCCTAATTCGGGGCTATTTTATTGTTAATCCTGAATTATTCTTGTTCGTTGGGGTCCCAACCATGCCTTTTGCAAAAATCTTCCCATGATTCAGACAAATCAGACCTAAGGTCAAAAGAATTACCACGTCGTATTCGCTCTTCTTTGCTCACTCCATTTTTAACTACTGGGGGCTCTAGGTCATCAAATATGCCAGTAGCCTCTACCTCATCAGGCAAGCTACTCTTCGTTTTCTCCAACTCTTCTATTTGATTTCTTAGATTTTCAAGCTCAACAGGGTCATAGTCATTACTGCTACAGCATTCCTCCCAAGTTGTATGACGATGTTTATTTTCCCAGTCCTCATCAGCCATATCTCTATTATGGGCCAAGATTCTATACTGCACCTTCAATTGTTCTAGTGTCTCATTTATCTGATCTCTGCCAATTTCCTCAAGCGTAATCTGATGAGGTATCTCGTTGTCGTTGCCAATCTTTTCACTCATATAATTATTGTTACATAGGGTACATTATTAGTCAAAACTTGACCCCAACAAAAACCCCCGCCGGAGCGGGGATTAATGGCACCTGTTTGTTTGATTATGATTATATAACCAAACACGCTTATGCTGCAAGTGCGAAATTAACTATTTTTTCTTTGAAACTGTCAAGAAGCCGTTTCGTGGGTTTTCTTTGACAATGCGGTCTGCAGGAAGATCAACTGGTTGACCCTTTGCATTTTTTTCTACTTTTGCGAAAAAGTAGATTGTCTGTTGTTTGCCGCCGCGTAGAGTTACCTCTGTGCTGTGCAAATAATAAGTAATACCTTTTGAGTTTATGTGCTTGTAAGCCATAATA
>JBAXFD010000036.1:0-4817 GCA_037140095.1 Candidatus Saccharimonadota bacterium | reverse complement strand
AGGGTCTCTTTTTCGGCAACAATAAATTGTTTTCCGCCGATCTTAACGACTGCTTTTGTCATAATGATTCCTTATTATTTTTACTAATCGATTGTTGATTATAACAGATTGGGGTCGCTGATGCAACGCCTGAGAGTAGATTTTGGATTTTGGATTTTAGATTATAGTATGGATCTCGGGCTCAATCGCATTGCATTTTGCAATTCTTCTAAAATCTAAAATCCAAAATCTATCTCCTACTTGAGACCTATATCTGTCCACCACCGCTAATAAATATAATTACTAGCGCCAAAACTACAAATCCAGCGCCTTTGTACAATCCATGGTGTCGACGCCAAGTATTGCGGATAAATTTAGGCAGTTTACGCCTGTGTCCGTGCGATACGAACGCAACAAACATCGCGATTATCACTAAACCTAACCCGACCAATAATGCTGGTGACATAGACCTGATTGCAATACCCATCTGTGCGAATATGCCTAACGGACTGGCCAATTCTGCCCCATTCACAGGTGTTCTGGCACCGGCAACAGCGCCATTCGCTGGTTCGCCGTACAATGCAACAACCAATGAAGTCGGTTGACCATTTAATTCGCCGTCCATCATCGCAAAGCCAACTTCTCGGTAATCCGCGTTTAATATATTCGCTCGGTGACCGTCAGATGCCATCCATGCCGCCATAGCCGCGCTAGTCGTGGTGAAATTCTTTGCCAGGTTCTCACCCGCCGAATTGTAATTATAGCTAACATCGCCAAACCACTTCCATGGCGCAGTACCATCAGGTGAATTATGTGCCCAATATTGATCAGCGAACATGTCTTGAACTTTTAAATAAGCAGCCTGATTCAATTTGTCATTCAATTTTAATGCTGGTTCTAATGATTTGGCACGCTCGGCATTAGTCTGATTTAACAATGAATTGATAGTTATATCGGTCTGTCGCCCCAATACATCACCAGTCGTCAAATACCCATAGCCCAATTGCATGCCCACAATCGCCGTTAACAGTATAACTATTCCGTAATTACGGATTATATGAGGTCGATAATTATTACCGTGATGTGGGATGAATAATAATTTTATTACACTAGCAGTAACTGCCAAAAACGATTTGGGGGTAATTTTTTTTCTTTCAATCGAACCTGCCATTGCAGTTATGATTATATCCTACATGGCAATCAAAAACGAGTCTTGGGCGACTCGTTTTTTTATTTATTATCGAACGTAAACCATTCGGGGTCAGCATGAATGTCAGCAACTACTTTGTCCCAAAAGTTTTCCAATGAAGCTTCATCGATTTGTTCGTCTAGCGCGATTGAATCATCGGCCATGCGACCATCATAGAAATCATCGGCGCTGTCATCGATTTTTTGGGGCTGTAAATAGTTTAATAGTGACATTTTGTTTATTTTTATTACCTTACACTAATAATGTTAGCATAAGTGTGATAAAATGTCAACTACCTGCTGGCCTATAGTAATCTAAACTTTTTGAAGCGATATCGTCAGGTCAGCGCCATCGATTTTGACATCGGTTTTGTATGATCGCTCACCACTGTTATCTAGGCTGGTTGCTAATGTTTCATCCGTAATCACCTGTTCGTTATCAGATATCGCCTGTTTTAATTCGTCATCACTAGTTGATAATACTAATTCAATTCGGTCATCAATATTCAGGCCGGCGTCTTTGCGGGCTGATTGAATATGGCGAATGACTTCACGGGCGATGCCTTCGCTTTTCAGCGCTGGAGTGATATTGAAATCTAATTCGAGTTCACCGCCGACTATAACCTGTTTGACATTCAATTCTTCGCACAATATATCAGCAAAATCGATTGCTGTGCCTGATTTTGGAATTGTCACGCTAGCTAGTGGCTGACGGACTTTTTGCTGGGCACGGGCACGCATACTGAGGCCCATGTTGACATATTCGCGAACTGTCTCCATATCGTCCATGACTAGTTCGTTGATTTGACCAACTGCTGGCCAATCTAGTAGATGCACACTGTCCCCGCCTGTCAGTTTTTGGTACAACTCTTCGGCTAGGAATGGTACAAATGGTGCTAGGATTTGTGATAATTGGACCAGGACATAATGCAGGGCCGTATAGGCATTATTTTTGTCAGTATCATCGCCCGATTTCCAGAATCGGCGGCGTGATCGGCGAACATACCAGTTGCTGGCGTCTTCGATGAACGGCAATACGGGCTTTAGGGCGTTTGGAATATCGTAACCATCCATATGTTTTTCAATTTCGGCGGTTAATTGATGCACGCGGCTGACAACCCAAATATCTAGTGGATTGGTCAGATTTGGCATTGGGTCGACTAGTTTGCCATCAAATTCCCATTTGTCGACTTCGGCATACATTGTGAAGAAATCGTACATGTTCCAAATCATTGTTAGTTTTCTGGCGACATCAGCAACATCTTTGTCCTGTAACGAGAAATCCTCGCCGTTTAACAATGGCGATGACAACATCAAGAAGCGCCAGCTGTCAGCCGAATATTTATCCATTAACTCTTCGGGGTCAGTGAAATTACCTTTGCTTTTGCTCATTTTGGAGCCGTCATTACCAGCAACGTTACCAGTCACAATCACATTTTTAAACGCGTTTTTGCCAAATAACCCAACACTAACTGCGTGAACGTAATAGAACCAAGCACGAACCTGGCCAACGTATTCGACAATGAAATCGCCAGGGAAATTAGCTTCAAATTTTTCGACATTTTCGAATGGATAATGAAATTGAGCAAAAGGCATTGAGCCTGATTCAAACCAACAATCCAACACGTTGTCGATACGGCTGTAACTGACACCATCGATTTCAAATGTAATATCATCGACCCATGGACGATGGTAATCTTCTAATTCAACACCACTCAGTTCTTTTAATTCTGCGTAGCTGCCGATGACTTTGACATGTTCGTTGCCTTCGTCGTCTGTGCCCTTCCAAACCGGCATTGCTGTCGCCCAGAAACGATCACGAGATATATTCCAATCTGGCGCCTGTAAAATAGTGTTTTCAAAACGACCGTTTTTGATATGTGCCGGGAACCAATTAATATCGGCATTTTGTTCCAACATTTCAGTGCGCTGTGAATCAACGTCAAAGAACCAGCTGGGATGTGCACGATAAATCAAACGTTTGCCAGTACGTGGGTTATGTGGATATTCGTGTCGGATATATTCGATTTTCCAAACAATGCCTTTTTCTTGCAACGTTTTGGCAATCAATTTATTTACATCCCAAATTTCCTGACCGACCCATTCGCCGTCCAGATATACACCATAATCATCCAATACGTGGATGACTGGTATTTTGTTTTCGCGCGCCAATATGAAATCTTCTTCACCATAAGCCGGTGCGGTATGTACGATGCCAGTACCAGCATCAGTCGTAACATAGTCGGCAGCCCAGACCTTGTGTGAATTTGGTTCATCACATTTGGCAAATAACGGTTCATACGTTTTGCCGACTAATTCACTACCTTTGAATTCGCGGATAGTTTCGTATTCTAGTTTTGCATGTTTTTCATCTGTTAGTACGGTATCGATTGTTGCTGCAGCCAAAATAAACTGGTCATCGCCTACACGGACTTCAACATAATCAATCTCGGGATTGACGGCCAATGCGATATTGGCTGGCAATGTCCATGGCGTAGTCGTCCATGCCAGCAGATAAGTTGGTTTATACCAATCATTATTAAAGACAATATATTCTACGCTGGAATCATCTGAATTAGAAAACTTATTACAAAGTTCAATTATTCTATCTGTTGTTTCTTTATTGGTATTTTTATCATAAACCAAACGCTCGATTTTTGAATCTGTATGTTTAAAGCTGAAGACAATTTCATCATTAGTCACATATTCATTCCAATATTCTGGTGACATGTTCTCTGTGACAAATTTTTCATATTCTTCTAATTTATCAGTTGGAATTGTAAGTTTATAATTACCACTGTCAGAACGACCATTTATAGTAATACCAATTTTAGTCAATTCATCGCTGACTTCGCCTACACCCATTAGATAACTCTTTGGATCAGATTTTAACTTGAACTTTACGAACACACTCGGGTCAGTAACTTCAACATAGGCACCTGTGTCCATTGTGACTTCGGCTTTGGACAACGGCGTTGCCCACTGGGTGTCGTACATTAATACTCGTTCGCCTTCATAGATTTTGCCTTTTTCGTACAATTGTTTGAAAGCCCACCAGACAGATTCCATATAATCGCGATCCATAGTTTTGTAACCACCGGTAAAATCAACCCAGCGACCCATTCGATCGACAGTAGATTCCCAAGCGTTGCCAGTAGATACCATACTTTCGCGCGCAGTTTTGATGTAATCTTCCAGACTGATTTCCGTACCTATGGCGTGGCGATCGGTAATGCCCAATTTTTTCTCGACATAATTTTCAGCTGGTAGTCCGTGACAGTCCCAACCCCAAACACGTTCAACGCGTTTGCCGCGCATTGTCTGATATCTGGGCACAGCATCTTTGACCAAACTAGATAACAATGTACCGTGATGCGGGACACCGGTAATAAACGGCGGGCCATCATAGAAAACATACGAATCTGTGATTGGTCGCATTTGCACTGACCGTTCAAAAGTCTTGTTTGCCTTCCATTGCTGGACCAAGTCTTTTTCGTATTCTAATGCTCGACGACGAGTATTTGATTTGAACTTCATTTTGTTTTCCTTTCTATTTAAAAACAAAAAATCTCTATTTAGTCACTGGATCCCAAAATTTTTAAGGGAGGTACCATCCAGTTTCTAAAAAGAGATTCTTTTTAGCGCTTAGT
>JBAXFD010000035.1:0-5985 GCA_037140095.1 Candidatus Saccharimonadota bacterium | reverse complement strand
ATGGCAATATCACGCGATAAAAAGAACACTTTGGTTGCAGAATTAACTGAACTATTCGCAACAGCGAAAGGCACAGTAGGCGCAGCCTACACCGGCCTAAGCGTAAAAAACCTACAAGAACTTCGCGCAGCTGCTCGTGCCAACGACGTAGTTATCAAGGTGGCAAAAAACCGCCTAGTCCGCGTAGCTCTAGGTAGCAACGACAAATTCAAAGCTGCCGATACCAGTCTGTTAACTGGACAATTAATCTATGCTTTTTCTAGCACCGATGAAGTTGCCCCAGCACAAGTACTAGCCAAATTTGCAAAATCTCACCCAGAATTAAAACTGGTTGCTGGTTTTGACAACAGCGGCACAACACTTGATACTGCAACAGTTATCGCACTGTCTACACTACCAACCAAGGATCAACTCCGCGGTCAATTGGTCAGTGTTATCGCAGCTCCACTTACCGGATTCTTGGGTGTCGCCAATGGCGCACAACGAAGCTTCGCGCAAGTATTGTCGCAGCGCGCACAGTCAATTTAATTCGCAATCAATTATAAATAATCTTAATAACGACCCACCGAAATTTCGTAGAAATTTTTGCGGGCAAGGGAGAATAACATCATGGCTGAAGAAATCAAGCTATCTGCCGCACAGGCAAAAATCGTTGATGAACTTAACAAATTATCAGCACTAGAACTAAGCCAAATCGTAAAACATTTGGAAAACGAATGGGGCGTCAGCGCCGCTGCTCCTGCAGCAGCCGTTGCCGTTGCCGCTGATTCTGCTGCACCTGCAGAAGACGCAAAAACTGAATTCACCGTAACATTGAAAGATGCTGGTGTCCAAAAAGTTGCTGTTATCAAAGCAGTAAAAGAAATCACCGGCCTAGGCCTAGGTGAAGCGAAAGCTATCGTTGACGGCGCACCTGCACCAGTCAAAGAAAAAGCTAACAAAGAAGAAGCAGAGGCTGCTAAAAAATTGTTAGAAGAAGCTGGCGCAACAGTCGAACTAGCGTAAGTTAAATCTATTTGACCAATTGTTTTCAACCAATACCACCCCTAGCGATAGGGGTGGTATTTTGTTAGATAATTTTTACAACGTTTCCGCATCGGTATCATATTTTGATGTGGAAAACTGGGGCTATATTGTATTACTAACCAATTTGTTCTATAATATAGACATAAATACCTAATCAGTATTTTAAGAATCACACAGGGAGGTGATCATCATGGCAAATTGCTATGTTGATTTGAACGAGTTTGGTCAAAAGGCCTTTGAAAAGGTACTGTACGAAGATGGAGGCATTTCGGCAGCTAAGGTCGAAGAAATCAAGGATGCCCAGCATATAGTTGCTATCAAAATGGCAATCCGAGAAATCTACCCGGAGTCTATCCTAGTTCCAACAGCAAATGGAGGTGAAGAATACGCAATCAGTTACGCGAATCGCGAAAAAGCGAACTCGATAATAGATTCTGTAAAAGAAATCCTGAGATCTAAAGATTATCAAGATGACGCACCTCTGGACGAAGAAGAAGGCCGGCAGTAAACCACTGCCACGCCAACAGCATTCGTATCAATGACTATGTCAACGATACGGATGCTTTTTAAATTGGCGAGACATTTAACATCTCACACATATATTACAGTGTAATTTCAACCTGTATGAGACTTGTAGCCCAGGGGAGCATCTGCAAAACCCCAGATGGATATAAATACTAATATCCTGGATAGTCGAGGACTGTTTGAGCCCTCAGAACATGTCTGAGGCGCGAGTTCCCGCAGACTACCAAGATATTTGTATTTATAGACAAGCCGCGGGTTTGAAGCCGCTCCAAATGTTTTTCGGTTCCTTTTTGCTATTCAAAAAGGAACTAGTCTTTGGTTCTTTACGAAAAGAAAGAACGGAAATTAATTAATATTTACCCACCACCTTATTGCCCCTGATGCGACATTATGCTATAAATAGTCAATGAAGACATCCACCCAAGGTGTCTTTAATAAAAATTGAGAGGGGTTGATCAATGTGTCACGACACTTGACTGACTGCACAACGAACGTACAGCAACTTATCGAAAGAATGCTACAAGAATTCGGACTAAAAGGAGATGCAATTAAAGCTATCTCTGCAAGTCCAAGGTTCGAAAGGGGGTTCATAGAACAGATATTACCGCAACATGTAATTGACTACTGTGATGCCATGAAAAAAATCATCAATTCTGATGATAGTATGGTAGACCAAATTAGAAACGCACAATCAGCAATAGACATCTACAATGCAGCAATCGTAATATCTCAGGAAGAACCAGCACCTGAACCTGAAGAAACGCCAAAAGCCGAGCCTAGTGGCGACAATGTTCAACCACCACCAAAAAAACATCGAGGCAGACCAGCTAGCGCAGAAACGTTAGCCAAACGAGCTGCAGCGGCAGCTGCCGAACAAGAAACACCAACACCACCGGTTGAATCCGAAGTGGCAGAAGAAATCTCGCAATTGGGTGACGAGACGGAAACTGCAACAGAGGGACAACCAGCGCCAGATACACCAATCGAACCAGAGGTCGAAACCGAAGCTGGAACTGAGCCAGAGTCACAATCACAAGAAGAAATTGTGATCGAAGATGAACCAGAGCCAACAGCCGAGGCCCCGGCGAAAACAGAAGGTGATGGCAAGATTGGGATGAATCAAGAAACAGAGTATAAAGAAGGTTTTATAAACTTTGAATACGAAGACAAGGACGAAGATGTCGTAAATTTATTTTGCACCATCCTAAGCTTTGGGAATCTTGACCCAGAACGTATGAAAGAACACGCCAAACCAGACACAGTAGAATTAATACTAAACTTCCGCCAAGTATTAGACCGTATCAGGAATGGAGAATAGGCCACACCATTATCCAAAGTGGCCAACGAAATAGCCTAGCAGTCACTATGATGATTCGGCTAATTCGACAAAGCGTCTAGCGACACCAATGCTAGACGCTTTTCTTTTAGCCAAAAAATCTAATAACAGATAGTGTAGTAACACTAGGCGGTTACGTTATTGACAATTTCGCCCAGTATTGGTATATATAAGGTAATATCACTACAAAAATAGACAAAAGGAAATTGCGAGTTACCATGTCTGAACTACCAGAGAAACAAGTAAAACGATTACACAGCCTAATCCAAGAGGCCGAGACTAATCTAGCAGCAGCCAAAGAATTATTAATCAGCATCCTAGGCGACGATGGTGCTATCATCACACCAAAACACAGCTCTATGGACGATGCCCGTGGCAAAGTCATCGAAGGTGTATTTGATGGTCAGAAAATGGCCGGACCAGATGGCAAAGAATACCCAGTGCCTGCCAATTACGCCAGCAAATCTAAATTGGTTGAAGGTGACATCCTGAAACTAACCATTACCGATGACGGCAGTTTCATTTACAAACAGATTCAACCAGCCGAACGCAAGCAAATCATCGGTACACTAGTTCAACACGATGGTGCATATTACGTTGAAGCCAACGGCCGCGAATACCGCATATTGCTAGCCAGCGTCACATACTTCCACATTAGTATCGGCGATCAAGTCACAATCATTGTTCCAATTGACAACGAAGAAGCCACCTGGGCCGCAGTCGAGGCAGCACTCTAAATGATTATATCCAATCAATTAGGACAATATAAACAATAGGATGGAGGTCAATATGACAATAACAGAAAACAATAACGAGCTTAAAAAAATAATAACTCCAATAATTATTTTTATCATATTAATTGTAATTTCAACCACAAGTTTATTTTGGAATTTACTTAATTACACGGCCTTTACCATACCAGTGCAAATACTTTCCGAGTCAAGCGCACTATTTGACCCAAACAGTTACCAATCTACCTTTATAGCAGTTATTGGTATTATCAGGGGCGTAATTGATATCTGCATAATACTAACATCGATTTTTATCATCACAAAACTAATCAAGTACAAAAACAACAGATAACAATGATAGTTGCATAAAGAATCCGCAAAAATTGCGGATTTTTTGTATTGCATTCAATAAACAAAAGCACTATACTATTGACATCACAGAGGTGAAAACAAAAACAACATAAAAATTTACCCGCCAAAATTTCTACGAAAATTAGGTGGGCAAGGGGGTACAAATATATGACAAAATTAACTGTCAGTTATATTGCAGCTGAGGGCTGTACTATCAACGTAACAACCAAAACAACTGCACGCACAGCAACGCAGGAATAACACCTTGCGCTAAAAAACCAGACTAAACCACAACATTTAGTCTGGCCTGCTCAGCGTATAATTAATGTAAGAGAGCCAGTGGATAGGGAGAAAATAGTGTCAAAAGCATTGTACCGAAAATACCGCAGCAAAACGCTTGATGAAGTGATAGGCCAAAAGCATATAACTGACATCTTGACGCGCGCCATAGCGACTGACAGCCTGTCTCACGCCTATTTATTGACGGGGCCACGTGGAGTTGGCAAAACATCCGTAGCCCGTATATTGGCGCACGAGATTAACAAATTGCCATACGACGAAAACACTACCAACCTAGATATTATTGAAATCGACGCCGCCAGCAACAACGGCGTCGAAGACGTCCGTGATCTGCGCGAAAAAGTCCAAATCGCCCCTAGTAACGCTACCAAAAAGATATACATTATCGACGAAGTCCACATGTTATCCAAAGCGGCTTTTAATGCGCTATTAAAAACCCTAGAGGAACCGCCCGCACACGTCATATTCATCCTGGCAACCACTAACGTCGAGAAATTACCGGCAACTATCATCAGCCGTACTCAACGATTCAGCTTCCGCCCAATTACTATTGATGACGCCGTAAAACATCTGTCATACATCGCCAAACAAGAAAAAATCAAAATTGACGATGAAGCATTACGCCTAATTGCAATTCGCAGCGACGGCAGTTTCCGCGACAGTATCAGTCTGTTAGACCAAATGTCTAGCCTAGTCGATGCCGGGGATAAAACAATTACTGCAAAACTAATCGAAGACACACTAGGCCTAGCGCCACACCAGATGATAGCTGACATCTTGAACGCGGTTGAATCCCACGACATACCGGCACTAGTCGCCACCCTAAATGGTGCCTACGACGAAGGCGTCAGCCCAACCGTATTGGTCGGCCAATTAACCGAAGCAATTCGTGAACAAATAGCTGACAAACCGCAATTATTACCATTATTGGACTCTATTATCGATGTAGCCCGCAGCCCACAACCACAATTAAAACTAATTAGCGTCCTGGGAATGGCCGCAACGCCGAAAACCACCCCCAAAGTTGCCGCATTATTAGCCCCTGCCCTAGAAATCAGCGCATCTATCGCCGAGCTAGAAGCCCAAGCTATTACAGACAAACCAGTAGAAAAAATGAAACGCCAAAAACCAGCCTCTATCACCAATAGCGCTAGAGCCGCTGACGAATCTACTGTGAACGATCCCCTGGAACCCGAGTCCGAACCGACGCCGGGGCCAGATTCGGACCTGGAGAGAAGCAGGACCGTGAACAGCAGTTCGTCAAAAGGCGAACATGACAAGAAACCAAAAACTATTTTAGAAAAAAACATTAACATAGCCTTTGACTGGAATAAATTGGTAGAATACACACGTCAGAACTATATTGCCCTATATAGCGTATTGTCCAAATGTAGTTTTGAGCTGGACGGCAACACGCTAACCCTTTACACAGCCAACAAATTTTACAAGAAAAAACTAGATGACACCAAATACGCACCACTCCTCAATAAATGCCTACAAGACATCGGCATTTGTGAACTGAATATCCACACAATACCCACAACCTCTCCGTTAAAAGATAGCCAAGCAGCCGCAGTTGCTGCTATTATGGGCGGAGGAGAAGAGGTCTCATTAGAGTCCGCATAGGAAAATGGCAGTCAAAGAGGTAGTTACAGGGAAAATTCCACCACAGAATCTAGATGCTGAAAAAAGCTTGCTAGGTGCTGTTTTGATTGA
>JBAXFD010000034.1:0-5991 GCA_037140095.1 Candidatus Saccharimonadota bacterium | reverse complement strand
AGATTGAAACAAGTAAGGTTATAATGAAAGCAGAGGTAAAAAATGTCAGTAAAAAGTAAAACTATATCAGAAAAAACAGCTCAGTTGAACGAATTAGTCTCGTGGTTTGATGGTGATGAATTCACATTGGAATTGGCATTAGATAAATTTAAAGAGGCTGAAAAATTAGCAATTGAAATTGAATCTGATTTGAATTCATTGAAAAATGAGATTCAAATCGTAAAACAAAAATTTGATAGCGAAAGGTAAACAATGTTGTTCTGGGTCATCATAGCAGTTGTATTGATTTTTGGGGTTGTTGTTTTTCGTGGGTCACCGTATGTTCCTAGCCAAAAAAGATATTTGCGACAGGCTTTGACAGAATTATATAAAGTTTCGGGCAAGGACGTGTTGATCGATATTGGCAGTGGTGACGGTGTGGTGCTACGTGAAGCTGCCAGATTAGGTGCCCGAGCTGTGGGATACGAGATTAACCCGCTATTGGTCGTGATATCAAAGCTATTATCTCATCGATATAAAAAAATAAAGGTTAATTTAGCTGATTTTTGGCGTGCCAAATTGCCGGATGATACTACAGTCATTTATGTTTTTTCAGTAACTCGTGATGTCAATGGTATAACCAAACGCCTGCAGTCAGAAGTAAATAGACTGGGACATAAGGTAAGTTTGATTAGCTATGGTAGTGAATTTGAAAGTTTGAAACTAGTTAAAAAATCAGGCGCGTATTTCTTACACACGGTCAGTCCTTTACAGCCAGACAAAGCACAAGTATAATGATGCTATGATACAAATCAAAAGGTCTAATGAAATCGGGTCAATTGATAATTGGATGATTGCTACGATTGGGCTGATAGTCCTGTCGGTCGGGTTGGCTATATTCGGTATATGGTCTTTTACTAATTATAACGATCAGAAAACAGATGTAGATTCCAAGATTAGCGATGCTGTGGCTGTTGCCAAAAAGGCTCAAGCCGATGCTGATGAGGCCAAATTTGCACAGCGCGAAAAAGAACCAGGTCGTGAGTTTGTTGGCCCAGATGATTATGGGCAAGTTACTTTCAATTATCCAAAAACGTGGAGTGTTTATGTCGACAAAGATGCATCTAGCGGTGGTGCGTATGAAGCGTATATGAATCCAGTTTCGGTTCCAGTGATTGGTGGCACTCAACAGATATATGCATTACGTGTAGCGATTGATCAACAAGATTATGATGCTGTACTGGCTGGTTTTAATCCTTTGGTTGCTGATGGCGCATTAAAATCTAGCAGTGTGTCAGCTAGCGGGACAACCGGGACTAGGTTGGATGGAGCTTTTTCGGCTGATATTCACGGTTCAATGGTGATATTCAAAATTCGCGATAAAGTGCTAACTATTCGTACAGATGCTGAAACTTTCAAGGCCGATTTCAACGCCTTGATCGCCACTATAAAATTCAATCAGTAATTTATACGTGTTACAATATATACCATATGGATATGGTGCGAGGGGATAGTGATTTTAACAGTGCATCCGTGAATGGATTGCCGTCGATTATTGCTGCAGCACATGAATTAAAATCTCCGCTGGCGTTGGTCAGGCAATTGTCATTGACTTTAGAAGATGGCCAAGTATCTGCTAGTGAGCAGAAAAAAATGTTGCGCCAGATTAGTTTGACCAGTGAACGTGCGTTGCGTCTAACAAGTGATTTGACCAAGTCAGCTAGATTGTCGGACGCGATGTTTAAACTGGAACCAATAAATCCTCAACAGCTGTGCGAGGATATAGTTTATGAATTAAAGCCTTTGTTTGATGCGCACGGCCGTGGTTTTAGATTAGTGTCGAGGAAACACCCATTATTATTAGTTGCAAATCGAGACCTGCTGCGTCGAATTATTATGAATTTTAGTGATAACGCGCTGCATTATACAGATGGCAACACTGCAATAGAGATTCAGATTCGGGCGTTGAATGCCGGCAAGACCATTCGATTAGGTGTGCGTGATTTTGGTCCAGCACTTTCTGGAGACATGTGGCGATCACTGCGTGGTAAACTAGTTAATTCAACGACACCAGTTCATGCCAGGCCGCAAAGTAGCGGGTTGGGGTTGTATATTGCCGGGCAGTTTGCAGATGTAATGAATGGTAAGGTCGGTGTGACTAGACATCGAGATGGCGCAACTTTTTATGTGGATTTGCAGGCGTCTAGTCAGCTTAGTTTGTTATGAGTGTTCCCAAAATTCTGATCGTGGAAGATGATAAGTGGTTGGCACAGCAACATGCTCGGATTCTAAATGGTGCGGGTTATAAACCGACAGTCACATTAAATGCAATTGAAGCGATTCAGTCGGTTGATGATGAGGTTCCTGATGCGATTATTCTAGATGTTTTGTTAACCGGCAACACGGCCTTTGCGTTAATGCATGAATTGCAATCGTATGGTGATACGGGTGAAATTCCGATAATTCTATGTACAAATCTGGCAGCTGATTTGTCGTTAGATGATTTAGCGCCTTATGGCGTCCGACAGATCATAGACAAGGCGACAATGGTGCCAGATGATATTGTGACGGCACTTCGCAGGGTGTTGTTATGAAAACAACACATACTCAAGCGATAGTACTGCGACGAACAAATTATGGCGAAACAGATAGGGTATTGCAATTATTAACTCCTGAGGGCAAGCGGTCGGTTATGGCGCGAGGTGTGCGCGGTGAAAAAAGCCGGCTAGCAGGGGGTATAGAATTGTTCGCGATTTGTGATGTCGTGTTAGGTGATGGCAAGGGCGAATTGGGAGTACTAACTTCGGCGCGGTTGATTAAATTTTATAAAAATATCATGGGTGATTATGATCGCATGCAGTTTGGTTACCTGTCGGTGAAGCTAGTGGCGGGGGCTAGCGAGATGGTTGATGGGGCTGATTGGTATGATGTGTTGAGCGAAACGCTGGCTGGGCTAGATGCTGTTTCGATACCGCTGGAATTAGTCCAAATATGGTTTTATCTGCGATATTCATCCATATTGGGTTATGAATTAAGTCTGTGGCACGATAGCGACGGTGAAAAATTAGTGGCGGATGGACGATATATTTATGATGAAGCCGAGCGGGGGTTGCGGTTGTCGGCTAATGGTTCATTAGGCGCAGAGCATATTAAATTATTGAGATTAGTTGCGACACGACCATTAAAAGTATTGGTCCAGATAGGCGGGACGCAAGATGTGTTGGCGGATTGTTTATCTGTCGCACGACAACACGCGGCGATAAAAGGGTAGAGAAAAGACGCCTTGCGGCGTCTTTTTGAAGTTATTGTATTCGTTGGTATAAATAATTGCCTGCTAAAAAAAGCACAATTATTTTCTTCCTTTGATGAGGGTCGACCTTGCCGGCTAGCGCTAGCGCTTTTGCAAAAAATCTTATTCTGTAGATTTTTGAGCAACGCATGGACCAAACTAGGCTGTTAAGAGTATCTAGCGTTTCTTCGCCTTCCAACATCGATTTTGCCAACAGAAAATCATCAATCGCGATTTTTTGGTACCCGCGCTTGAAATGACATTCGCCTAACAGTAAATGATTTTTTGCAAATGTGTGCACATCGATGTTTAGGCCCCGGATTATTTCACCACTTATGCTGATGTTAAGCAGGGCTTGTGCAAATGAGTCCTTGTCTCTAAACGATAACCTGATTTCTGTAAGTTTTTGTAGCAGTAAAATTTCTTCCTTTGCGCATCGGGACCTGTTGTGTGGTTGTGCTGCTAATGCGTCTAGTGCCTTTTGGGCCTCTTTTAAAGCGAACTTTGGCTCACCATCTTCTAGGAAATAGCCAGCTGTTTTGGTGATTATTACAATTTCCAGCCGTAGTACCTCGAATCCCGCGAACGCGACATATTCAGGGCTACATTTCTCTAACAGTATTTTTGCGCAATCAATAACAATCTCAACATTTGATAATGGGGAACCGTTTTCTACCAAGATGTTTATTTTCTTGATGTAGGATTCGTATTCCTTTGTTACATCTGGCGCTTTGCGTATAGCAGAATCAATAAATTCTAGCGCCTTACTAAAATTGCCCTCGTTAAACATCTTGTCTGATCCTTTGATGAAATGGTTAAAAGACTCTAGCTTCGATACTTCGCGTGCCTGATTGGGGTTTACCGTCATGATAAGCCCACCTCCTCAATATTTTTTTGAAAGAACAATGAATATAATTCCTTATTTATATTATAACATCTATATCAGATATGCGTCAATTATTGGACGAACGAAGATGTGATATAATTAGTATTAATTATGAGCGAAAATACTAAAAACGAAAAAATGGAAGCAATTGTCAGTTTAGCAAAGCGCCGTGGGTTTATTTACCAGGGTAGTGATATTTATGGGGGACTAAGTGGTACTTGGGATTTCGGGCCGCTGGGCGTAGCGTTGAAGCGCAATATTATGAATTTGTGGTGGAAGATGTTTGTATCAGACCGCGAAGATATGTACGGTGTGGATGCGGCGATATTGATGAACCAAAAAGTTTGGAAGGCTAGTGGCCATGTTGATACTTTTTCTGACCCGTTAGTTGAATGTGGCAATTGTAAAGCGCGTTTCCGTGCTGATCAAATAGACGTCAGTAAATGTCCAACTTGCGGCGTCGAGGGTACGATGGGCGAAGCACGACAGTTTAATATGATGTTTAAAACCAATGTCGGTCCGATTGAGGATGAGAACAGTGTTAGCTATTTGCGACCGGAAACTGCACAGGGTATTTTTACTAATTACAAAAATATAGTTGATTGTTTCTATCCAGATTTGCCATTTGGTATTGCACAGCAGGGCAAGGCATTTCGTAATGAAATTAGCCCACGCGATTTTATATTCCGATCACGCGAGTTTGAACAAATGGAAATTGAATATTTTGTGAACCCTAACGATTGGGAAGCGGCATTTGATATGTGGCGTAAATTGGTTTGGGATTGGTGTGCTGCAATTGGGCTGCCAACAGAATCAGTTCACGAAGATGAAATACCAGCCGACAAATTAGCACATTACAGCAAGCGTACAGTTGATTTTATGTTTGATTTCCCAATTGGCCGCGAGGAATTGTTAGGATTGGCATATAGAACAGATTTTGACCTAAGTAATATTCAACGTGAAGCCGGTAAAAATATGGATTACGTTATCAAAGGCACAAATGAAAAACTGGTGCCACACGTAATCGAACCATCATTCGGTGTTGAACGAGCGTTGATGGCGGTACTATCTACGGCTTATACCGAAGATGAAGTAAACGGTGAAAAAAGAATCTATTTGAAATTACCGGAACATTTGGCACCGGTTAAATTTGCTGTTTCGCCACTGCTAAAAAACAAACCAGAATTGGTAGCCAAAGCTCGTGAAGTATATTCAATGTTAAAGAAAAAACATGGTGCAGTCATGTGGGATGACAACGGTAATATTGGTAAACGTTATCGCCGCCAAGATGAAATCGGTACGCCACACTGTGTCGTGATTGATTTTGACACATTAGAAAATGATACTGTGACTATCCGTGATCGTGATACGACTGAGCAAAGGCGCGTAGCTATTAGCGAACTGTAAAAATATTTGTAGACTATAAGTAAAAAACGCCGTAGAGGCGTTTTTTACTTAGTAAGATTTTTTTGCTTTTGGCAGTTTGTCTTTTTTGGCTTTTTTGACTTTTTTCTCACCTTTATCCTGGTTCTTTGCCATAATTTACTCCTTTTCCTCGGGGATGTTCACCCTACATATCTATTATGCGCTTACGCTTTAGAATATCAAGTCATTTTGTAGTATTATGGTTAGTAATGATTATTTATTATACAGACGGAAGCTGCAGCCCTAATCCCGGTCCTGGTGGGTTTGCAGTGATACGCGATGGCAAGCCGGTACTAGCAGGACACGAGGATATATCAACTAATATCCGTATGGAGGGTATGGCAATGATCACTGCGCTGCGTGATAGCGCTGGTCAAGAATGCCAGATATATACCGACAGCGAGTTTTGGGT
>JBAXFD010000033.1:0-6181 GCA_037140095.1 Candidatus Saccharimonadota bacterium | reverse complement strand
GCCAACATCAAATAAAAGAGGGTAGACGATGAACTGGAAAACAATCTTTAAATCACTAAAAAATCGCGATATGCTAAAGCGTATCTTGGCATTACTAGGTATTATTATCACTTGTCGTTTTCTGGCTCATATTCCAGTGCCCCTAGCCGAGCCTACTCAATTAAAAGAAGTTATCAATGGCGTTATTAGCGGATCTGATTTTGGTGGATTCCTCAATCTGTTGTCTGGTGGTGCGTTGACCAGTTTTTCAATCATATTAGTTGGTATGAGCCCGTTCATTACATCTTCAATCATCACTCAATTGCTGACCAAAGCTATCCCAAAACTAGAAGAATTACACAAAGACGGCGAATCGGGACGACGCAAAATCAATCAGTGGACTCGTATGATATCTGTCCCGCTGGCCATTGTCCAATCAATCGCATTTATCTATATCCTGCGTCAGACTGTCCTAGCCGGTAATACGACCCTGTTGGCTGATTCATCAATATTGGTATGGATTGTCGCTGTTGCAGCCATGAGTGCTGGTTCAATCTTGTTGATGTGGCTGGGTGAATTAATTACCGAACAGGGCATTGGTAACGGTATAAGTTTGATTATCTTTGCCGGTATCGTCAGTCAATTACCACAGATGATTGGCAACCTAGGTTCGTCATTGTTCAATACTGCTAACGGCAGTTTAAATGTGTTTGGTTGGTTTACTATCCCAGTTGATCCAATGTCAGCAGCGATAGCCGTAGCGCTATTAGTATCGTTTATTATCGTGTTATACATTCTGGTCAAGATTAACGAGGCTCAGCGTATTATTACGATTAATTATGCTAAACGTGTCCATGGTAACAGTAGCTATGGTGGTATCAAAAGTATCCTGCCAGTCAAATTAATCGCTGCCAACGTTATCCCGATCATCTTTGCAGTCGCATTCTTGTCGCTACCGGCGTTCATCGGTCAATTGCTCAAAGCTACTGGTAATGCCGATTATCTAGGTTTGGCTAACAATCTGATTACTTGGTTCCAATCGCCCAGCCCAGGGTCATTTACTGGGGCCACGATTCAAGCCTTTATCTACCCAGTAGCGTATTTTGTGCTAGTTATATTGTTCACATATTTCTACACTGGTATTGTATTCAATTCCAATGAGATATCCGAGAATTTGCAGAAACAAGGTGGTTTCATCGAAGGCGTACGACCAGGCATACAGACCGAAAAATACCTAACCCGCACAATGAACCGACTAACACTATTCGGGTCACTAGCACTGGGTACAATCGCTATCATGCCATTTATTGGTGAGTATCTGATGTACAATATCGCCGGCATTACCGGTAGTAAGCTGTCAATTGGTGGTACAGGGTTGTTGATTGTTGTTTCTGTCGCCCTAGAAGCCCTACGTCAAATCAACTCTCGTGCGCTGATGGTCACTTACGACGACTATAAATAGCCAGTAGATTATAGCATGGGCCTTAGAGGTGAGCCTGTACATCGCAGGCTCTTTTGATTTGACTTTGCACCATTTTTACATTATATTTACATCTATCAAACATCAGGCTGTAATGGGCTAGATGTGGTTTGAATTTTAACAAATCGGTCATTCACCCTCCAAAGTTTCCACCAGAAATTTAGGCGGGTTTTAATATAATTCCCCTCTATTCGGGAGTGGCGCGCTAGTTAATCTAATAGGTTATCTAACGGCTACTCCTGAAAAATCCCACAGGAGCGCAACAAAACGTATGTCGTTTAGTAAAACTCTAGGGATAATCAAAGAGGAGGAATTAGATATGGATATTGCAAAACAATGGAACGACAGAACCGAGAAAGAAAAAGAAGTTTTATTCGACAAAACTTTTAGACTTCTAAGTGTTGGAATTAGTAAAATGATGGAACTTTTAGTAAGTCCTGATAAAAAAAGTTGGGTAGGTCCTTTGTTCGCAAACCCTCTTATCAGGATTAGACCAGATGTGTTGGACAAACATATACAAAAGGCAAAGAAAGACATAACAGAAGAGTTGATCGCAAATGGTGGTTCGGTTTATGATGCTATTGATGTCTTGCTGACAAATCTTCAACTTGGTTTTAGCGTTGAGCTGGAAGCCTCTGAGGATATACCATATCCACCAAAGGAGATCCAGTCGTATATTCTTTGTGCGTATTGGAGTGCACTTGTTGCAATCAAAAAGACCTAGATACCAAAGTATAGTCTTGAAAAAGTATAAAAGGCGGTGATGAGCATGAAGACATATCAAATTAATACAGGCAGGTTATGGGGTTGGTTTTTCATTAGTTCTGGAGTTTTATTGTTTGACACGCAGTTCAAACTGGATGTCATTCTAAACGATGACAAATGGTTGGCAATATCTTTGCTAGTTGGAATTATCAGTTTTTTAACCGCTGCAGTCACGTTAGTTTGGTTAATCACCAGGGGTTTAGGCTATTTGGCACATAAAACTGAGCGTCAAAGCGACCTATAAAAAAATGACCAATATTTGTTACAAGAACATCAAGAAGTGCCCCTAAAAAGGCACTTTTCTATTTGACACAAAATCCCCACCCGCGATATAATATAAATATCAAACAACGCGAACAAAAAGCGTTTATTTCTATTGTATTTTACCCTTGTAGATACCACCTCTGTGGTGTATAATCATATATTGTAACTTATGGTCAGTCAAAAAGAAGTAATTAAATTGCAAGGTAAGGTGGTGGAATCACTGCCTAATACTCAATTTAAGGTCGAATTGGAGAATGGCCACAGTATTATCGCCCACATTTCGGGTAAAATGCGCAAGCATTACATCCGTCTTGTACCAGGCGATAAGGTAGAAGTCGAGTTGACCCCTTACGATCTTAGTAAGGGCAGAATCGCCTTCCGCCTAAAAGATTAATTAATAATAACTAAAGGTAAGAGGAGTTTTTTAACGCTTATGAAAGTTCGTGCAAGTGTCAAAAAAATTAGTCCCGATGATCAGTTGGTTCGCCGCAAAGGCATCCTACGTATCATTAACAAGAAAAAACCTAAAAACAAGCAAAGGCAGGGTTAAGAATGGCTCGAATTTCTGGGGTAACAATCCCATCAGAAAAGCAAGTCGAGGTCGCTTTGACGTATATTTACGGCATTGGACCAACACATGCAAAGAGTATCCTTGCGGCGGCTAAAATCGAGCCGACCACTCGGGTGAAAGATCTCACCGAGGCTGAAGAACAGCGTTTACGCGAGATAATTGACAGCAATTATACCGTCGAAGGCGACTTACAGCGTCAGGTAACAAATAATATCAAACGCCTAAAAGAAGTTAACTCATACCGAGGACTACGCCACAAAGCTGGTCTACCGGTTCGCGGTCAACGAACTCGAACGAATGCACGAACTCGCAAGGGTAAAGGTGTCGCAGTAGGCGGAACTCAAAAGAAAGCGGCGTCCAAGACGTAGAAAGGAATTAATATGGCAGAAGCAAATACAACTACAGTTAAATCAACTACAGCAAAGAAAAAGCAACGCCGATCAGTTCCTTCTGGTCAGCTTCACATTCAAGCAACTTTCAACAATACTATCGTCACTTTTACCGACAAAAAAGGTAATGTATTGACTACTGGTAGTGCTGGTGCATGTGGCTTCCGTGGTAGCAAAAAGGGCACGGCATACGCATCTCAGATTGCAGCCGAAAAAGTCGCTGAAATGGCAAAAACTCAATTTGGTGCAAAATCAGTCGATGTATTCGTCAAAGGCGTAGGCCTAGGACGTGATGCAGCGATTCGCGCAATGAGCAGCTATGAAATTTCAGTCGACAGTATCAAAGATGTAACAGGGGTGCCACATGGTGGCGTCCGTCCGCGTAAAGCGAGAAGGGCATAATATGGCACGAGATACTTCTCCTATTGTCAAACAAAGCCGACGCGAAGGGTATGCATTGCATCCCAAAGCTCACAAAATCATGGCTAAAAAGACCGGTATTCCTGGTCAACACGCTCACGGACGACAAGGCAAAGGTAGTTTATACCTAACCCAGTTGCGTGAGAAACAAAAAGTTCGCCGAACTTATGGATTACTAGAAAAACAATTTGCAAAACTGATGGATGAAGCCAGCCGCGCAAGTGGTCACGGTCAACTACCAGGTGAATTGTTACTGCAATTGCTAGAACGACGAATCGATAACGCAGTTTATCGTGCTGGTTTTGCAACTAGCCGACGCGCTGCCCGACAATTAGTTAGTCACGGACATTTAATGCTAAATGGTCGCCGAGTCAATATTCCATCAATCCGCCTAAAAGCCGGTGATGAGATTGTGGTTCGTCCAAAAAGCACTAAATCCGGTTATTTCAGCCAAATGGACGAAATTGCTAAAAATTCGTTCCAACAACCACTAAGCTGGTTGAAAGCTGACGACAAAAAACTAACTATCACTATTACTGGACTACCACAGCGATCAGAAGCTGAAGTAGATATTAAAGAACAATTAATCGTTGAGTATTACTCACGCTAAGGGTAAGGAGCCTAAACTATGACAAAAGTTATTCACAACCCCGCATTATCAAACATTGACGAGCACAGTGCTACTAGTGCAACATTTAATATCGAACCACTACACGCTGGATATGGTAACACTTTAGGTAACAGCCTACGACGCGTATTGCTATCAAGTATCGAAGGTGCAGCAGTTGTTGCATTCAAGATTGAAGGCGCAACACACGAGTTTACAACTGTCCCTGGTGTCCGTGAAGATGTAGTTGATATCATGTTGAACATCAAAAACATTCGTTTGAACGTCCACAGCGACGAACAAATTGAAGTTCGCCTAGAGAAAAAAGGCGCCGGCCCTGTAACTGCTGGTGATATCAAAACAACAGCCGATGTAGAAATCGTCAACCCAGACCAAATCATCTGTAACATCGATGATCCTAAAAAATCTATTGTTATTGATTTCGTAGTTGAAGCTGGCCGTGGTTACCAAACTATTGAAACCAGCAGCACAAAACGCCTACACAGCGATATGATTGCTGTTGATGCTATCTTTAGCCCAGTACTACGTGTCCGTTACAAAGTTGAAGGCACTCGTGTCGGTCAAGAAACAAACCTAGACAAATTGATTCTAAATGTTGAAACTGATGGTTCATTGTCACCTCGTGACGCTTTTGAACAAGCATCTGCAATATTAGTCAATCAATATACCGCATTAGCTGGTTCAACAATCGTTGAAGCTGCTCCTGCACTAGGCCAAGAAGACGCTGACGAAGCTAGCGAATTGAATACTCCAATCGAGGAATTGAATTTAACAGCCCGAACAGCAAACGCATTGATCAACAACGATATCCGCACAGTCCACGATCTAGTCACGTTAAGTGAACAAGATCTACGTGAACTAAAAGGTTTCGGATCAAAGGCATTAGACGAAGTCAAAGAAAAATTGGCGGAATTGGAAATTTAATATGCATAGACACGGATATATAGGACGCAAGTTTGGTCGCGAACGCGATCAGCGACGCGCGCTAATCAAAGGCTTGGCAACAAGTCTGGTTATGCATACCAAAATCGAAACGACTTTTCCAAAAGCCAAGGAATTAGTACGTTATATTGAAAAATTGATTACAAAAGCAAAAAAAGGTGGTCTAGCTAATCGTCGTATGGTTATTGCAGGGTTATCAACTCAAGAAGCAGCTTTCAGGTTGTTTGATGTTATTGCCCCACAATTAACTGGACGCACCAGTGGTCATGTTCGTGTTGAACGAACAGAACTACGTATCGGTGATGGTACTCAGATGGCTACAATCGAATTTGTTGATACAATTACCGAAACTGCTAATAAATCAGTAGAAGCTACAGAAATTAAAGCTGAAAAAGCTGCTCCAAAACCAGCTGCCAAAAAAGCTGTTAAAAAGGAGACAAAATAATGGTTGTTAATTCAAAAACCTATTCACAAAAACCAACCGAGGTTAATCGTCGTTGGATTCTGATTGACGCTTCATCTGCTACTTTGGGTCGCGTAGCAACTGCTATCGCCAAATACCTAATCGGCAAATACAAACCTACATACACCCCGCACATTGATGCAGGTGACTATGTAGTTGTTATTAACGCTGACAAGGTCAAAGTAACTGGTGCCAAAGAAACTGACAAGATGTATTACAAACACTCAGGTTTCCCAGGTGGTCTAACCGAGGCAACATTGGCTGAAATGCGAATCAAATT
>JBAXFD010000032.1:0-6368 GCA_037140095.1 Candidatus Saccharimonadota bacterium | reverse complement strand
TTTACGGATAAGATTACTCATTTTCTCGCAGTTCTCGCATGTATACCCCACAAAATGGTTATATCAATTATAGCAAACAATCCAACATTTAGTAAAAACCAATCAAAAAAACAACACCTACCACACCATAAAACCACCCTTTGCAAGGTCCGTCCTTGCAATGGTGGTTTTTATGTTTTAATAACCTATTATGCAATAAAAAGTTCATTTGCAAGGACGGACCTTGCAAGTGAGGTTTATGTGTTGTAGTAATCTTTTAGATTTTTTCTAGGCGGGCGTATTCGGCGTTTAGCTTTTTCGTTCGGCCGTCGTCAAAACAGATTGTCAGGGCTAATCCATCGACTTCAATAATCTTGCCAGTGCCAAAGGCAGCTGATCGGACACATTCACCGATAGAGAATGGTTCATCACTGAAAAATTCTTGTTCTTGGCGTGTCTGCAATACCGGCGCCACAGCCATCGCAACCTGGTCGCCCATATCTGTTATGAATCGTGACATTGGGTTATATGAACGCTGACCGAATTGCATGCGACTTTGCGCATACGTCATATGCAATTCTTCGCGCGCCCTAGTCATACCGACATACATCAACCTACGTTCTTCTTCTAATTCCGATATCCCCGCTTCGTACACCCTCGCGTGTGGCAATATGCCTTCTTCGATACCAACGATGAATACAACAGGGAACTCTAGGCCCTTGGCAGCGTGCAACGTCATTAACGTGACTTTTTGGTCATCGCTACTAGAATCAGCACTGGACATCAACGCAACTTCTTCTAGAAAGTCGGGGAGTGACGCAAAACTTTGTGAATCAGACAGCAGCGATCCGATATTGGCTTCCCTGTCCTCTGCCTGTGGCGTTCCGTCAGCTATATATTCACGATATCCAGTTAGTGACAATAATTTCTCAATCAGCTCGTTAGGGCTGGCGGTTTCTAACATTGATTGAACTAATTGTAATTTTTTGCCCAGGTCAGTCATCGCCTGTTTGGCCCGCGTAGTTATAATGCTGGTTTGATCCAAATTCAGCAGGGCAGTGATAATATCCATGCCACTTCCCGCTTGCCACTGGAAAAACTTCTCTAAACTCATGGCGCCAATTCCGCGAACCGGCACATTTGCAATACGGCTAAAACTCATCCTATCCTGGGGCTGATAAACTAATCGCAAATACGCAATGATATCTTTGATTTCTTTACGATCATAGAACCGCACTCCCCCGATAATTTGGTAGGGGACTCGTAGGTGCAGGAATGCCCTTTCCAATGTGTAACTTTGTGCATTTGTGCGATACAGCACCGCAAAATCGCCGTATTTTCGCGCACCAATTGCAACATGCGATGCAATCCGACTGGCCACCAGATTCGCCTCTTCGGATTCGTCATACAATTCATGGACCTGTACCGGGTTCCCTGGCCCTGCCGCTGTCCATAGTTTTTTATCTGTTCGTTGAGTGTTTTTGGCAATTACATTACTAGCCGCGTCTAGGATATTACCGGTACTGCGGTAGTTTTGCTCTAATTTTATAACTTTTGCCCCTGGGAAATCTCGTTCAAAATTCAATATATTCGTAAAATCAGCCCCACGCCAGCTATAAATTGATTGCCAGTCATCCCCCACTACGCAGATATTTTGATGGTCATTGACCAATAATTTGATAATGCTATATTGTGCCGCGTTGGTGTCCTGATATTCGTCGATTAGGATATGTTTGAATTGTTTCTGCCATTTTTTTCTAACATCTTTGTTGTCTTTTAGTAATCGCACAACTTCTAATAACAGATCGTCAAAGTCCAATGCACCAGCAGTTTTGCGCATAGATTCGTATTTTTTATAGATTTTGGCGATATTTTTCTGATAAGGAAATTGGGCGGTCGATTCGTATTCATCCACGTCAACCATTTCGTTTTTGGCACTGGAAATCGCCGCGCTAACAGATTTAGCCTTGACCTCGGTATCGCTAATCGACAACGTCTTCATTGCCTGTTTGACCAAACCTAATCGGTCATCTTCATCATAAATAACAAAATTATGCCCGATTTTTATCGCCGGACCATCGATACGCAACATTCGCACGCAAATACCGTGAAAAGTCCCCATCCAAGGCATAAAACCGCGATTATTCGCATTCTGTCCCAATAATACACCTAATCGATCACGCATTTCACGCGCCGCTTTGTTAGTAAAGGTTACCGCCAATATCTCACTAGGTTTGACCGATTCGTTAGCTATCAGATACGCAATGCGATGCGTCAGCGTTTTTGTCTTGCCACTACCAGCTCCAGCCAATATCAATAATGGCCCAGACACAGTCTGCGCAGCATCGGCTTGTGCCGGGTTCAATCCCTCAATCAAATTCATCTGTTATCTATTATAGCTTAAAAAGGTAGTTTCAGCCCTGGCAAATTAGGCATTGCAAAATAATAGAACGCTACGCCAGCGCCGGCGCCAACAATCAGTAATAACACAATCCACAATACCCACATCCAACCAGATTTCTTCTTGGGTTGGTTTTTGGCAACTTTGTTGTATGAGCTGGTGTCATAAATCGATCCAGCAGTCTGTTCAACAGAGGCAGGCTTTTCAGTATATTGTTGATTGATAGACGTAGCACCGGTCGATTGTACGAATGGGTCTGACGATGCGCCAATACCTGATGGATTGGTCGAACTGTCGGATTCTACTTTTAGTAACGAAGTGTCTAGTTCATCTGGCAGATCTGATCTGTTGCCAGTGTTCTCGGGCATTTCTGGTTCAGCAGGTTCAACAGGCGCCGTCTCAACAACTGGTTCAGGTTCAACTGCAGGTGTTGGGATATCATCTGAAAAAGCTCCTAGCGGTCGTTTTTCGACCTTTGCGCCAGATAGAAATGGTGATTCTGGAGCAGGGTTTGGACTTTGGTAATCAACTGCACCCGACCAATTACTGATCGCTGGGGCAGGATTTGGGACAGATGGTGAAGGGGTTATTGGAGTAACTGGCGCTGGTCTGACCGGTGGCGCAACTACAACTGGGGCCGGTACAGGTGTCGCGGGACGTTGAGGCATATTCAAAGTTGAACGCATATCAGATGACGGATGGACCACATCCATAAATCGGCCAGTAGCTGGACGAGGGGCTGAATCTACGACAGGTGTTGTAGGTACCACAACATTTACAACTGGGGCAGGACTTGGCACTGCAGGAGTAACCGTTGGCTGTGCAGATGCAGCATCAGATGGCTCCGATGGTGGCATCAATGAGCTTACCGCTTTATCTAATTCATCAAAGTCTAAATCTTGCATTTTTTACCCCTAACCCTTTTTGGCTAACGCCGAGCCGTTATGTGCTTTTTTAATTATTTCATTAAACGTGTATGCATTCAAGCTGTCATTCCCTACCAATAATCCGTCTACACCTGGTAATGACAGATATTCAGCCGCGCTGTCAGGTGTTACACTACCGCCGTATAGGACCGTTACAGCCCGCGCTAGCTTCTCACCGTGCAAATGTTCGATTTGACTACGAACAGCCTTTACAGCCGATGTAACATCGCTAGGCGATGCATTAGCACCGGTACCAACCGCCCAGACAGGCTCATAAGCGATAATCACGTCCGGTAGCTCATGACTAGTGATATTAGCCAGTCCTGAATTCAATTGATCATGGATTACATCCCTAGTCTCGCCATTGGCTCGTTCCCAGGCATTTTCACCTACACATAGGACTGGTCTAATACCGTTACGGATTGCCGAGGCAACTTTGTTACGCATGTCTTTTTCGGTTTCGTTAAAGATATGACGGCGTTCAGAATGACCCACCAGCGCATATTGGACAATACCGCGTAGCTGTGATGCCGAAACTTCACCAGTATACGAACCGTGATCGCGCCAATAGAAATTCTGGGCTGCCAATTTAAATTGTCGCAAATTAACCTGTAAACTCAGTGATTGCAACGTCAAAACTGTTGGTGCCAGGACGACTTCAACATCTCGGCGAGTTTTGACCATTCCGGCCAATTGATGCAAATACAAACTGGCCTCATGCATATTGAGGTTCATTTTCCAGTTGCCAATTATGATTTTTTTGTCGTTTGCCATCTTTATACTACTTATGTTTAATCATTTTTAGTTTACTCTAATTACCGCCCAACGTCTAGTAATACTTCAACTCCGGGCAGATCCAGTCTGTTTTTTGCACCAGTTAGATCAACCACTTTTAATATTGTCAGATAATCTTGTTCCAGCGCCAATCCGGCGACACTGGGGACAAAATCAGTTATTACATCTGTCGTGGCAGATCTGTTACCAGCAACACCAAACCCATCTTGGACAAAATATCGTGCACCTGTACTGTGGACCAATTTCCGTGCAAAATCGCTGTCATTGGCGTCTTCGCCAGGATAAAAACGTAGGTTTTCTAGCACAATTACACTTTTACCAGGTGATTTTTTAATCGCTTGCAATACCCTATCCCCTACTACTTCGCTGACAAATCGAATATCACGACGTAATAATCGCGCTAATCTGGCAGCAGCTGGCTCTAGACTGTATTTGGCGTCACAGCCCACAGGTTTACCATGATGGCTGACCACTATAACTTTACAATCTCTATTCAACAGATATTCAATGGTTGGCAAACTAGACCTGATCCACAGGTCATCGCTGATTTCACCACTGTTATTGACGGGGATATCATAATTAACCCGGACTAAAACCGTATGATTATCGATTGGCACATCACGAATTGTTTTTTTATGAAAGCCCACCCTGGTCCCCTTTTGATTCTATTCTACGGCAAAACTATTTGATTGTACAAATACGGATACTGTCGTTGGTGCCGTCTGCATAAATTCTGCGACCGCTAACGATAATAACAGTGACTGGATCTGGACCAAACAGACCTTGGTCTTTGATTTCGCGAGCGATTTTGTAGCCCTCGTTTTCGCAATCTGGGCGAATATAGTTACGATTCGCATAAGACAATGACAGCTGTTGAGCAGCGCGGGGATTAACAGTTGCACTGATTACAGGTATATTTGGTCGATGACTGGCAATATTGGCCGCCGTAGCGCCAAATTTAGCCTCGGTAATGATTGCAACTGCATCCAATTTAGATGCTAGATCAATTGCGGCTACGCTGATAGCGTCACGCCTTTTTTTGATTTCGGCTAGATCACCACTGATTGGTAATATCTGATCATGATCTTGGGTATACAAAATAACCTTTTTCATCGCTGCAACAGCTTCGATTGGATAACTACCATTGGCTGTTTCATCAGATAACATTACTGTATCTGCGCTTTGGACAACTGCTCCTGATACGTCATTGACTTCAGCCCTAGTAGGTTCTGGTGCGTCCACCATGCTGGCCATCATCTGGGTAGCGACTATGCTGATTTTGCCATATTTACGGCATAATTTGATAATTTGTCGTTGGACTGATGGCACTACTTCAGCGCCGGCTTCAACTGCCAAATCACCTCTGGCAACCATGACACCATCGCTGGCTTTGATGATGTCTTCTAATACACCGTCAACGATTGCAGCTTTGGTTTCGACTTTGGCGATGATTTTCGCTGTCGAACCATGGCTTTTCATAATTTCGCGTAGATTATTGATATCACCGGCCGATTGAACGAAAGATAACGCTACGTAATCAAAATCCCTAGTTGCACCAAATGCAATGTCTTCTAGGTCCTTGGGAGTCAGAATATCACCACCAAAATCAGTATCAGGTAGATTCAAGCCTTTTTTGCTCATCAAAAAGCCGTCGTTTTCGACGCGCACTTTTAATGCCGTTTTACTGGCAATATCGATAACTGTAGTTTTCACCTTACCGTCAAATATATACAGAGGCTCGCCAGGTTTTACTTTGTCAACCAGATTGTATTGAATCGGAATCGTAAAGCCATCGTGTTCAGCCGCAAAATCCAATATCAATTCGTCACCTTTTTTAACATCTAACTTGTCAACATTTAGTTTGCCTAATCGTATTTTTGGCCCCTGTAAATCCTGCAAAATAGCCACTGGTTTACCCAATTTATCACTGATCGAACGTATCCATTCAATCTGTTGATCACGCTCTTCAAAATTACCGTGACTAAAATTCAGGCGAAAACCATTCGTCCCTGCCAACATTAATTCCTCGATCATTTTCAGAGAATTAGTCGCCGGCCCTACTGTTGCTAATATTTTTGTTCTTTTAAAAATTAATGCCATATTTAATTAATTATACCAGTAAGCGCTTATGCTTACCAGATTATTCCTCTCTCTTTGCAAGGTCCTGCCTGCCCACCGAAGCTTCAGCGGATGGCGGGTCCTTGCATTTCAACTTTTTATTGTTTAATAATGTTTTTACAAAATAAATAACTCATCCGAGGATGGGT
>JBAXFD010000031.1:0-6889 GCA_037140095.1 Candidatus Saccharimonadota bacterium | reverse complement strand
GGCAGACATTATTTTTGATAATATCTGCCTTGATTTGTTCAAGAAGCACTTGTTTGTTTTTTGTCATATATTTATTACAAGATTACGATCAGTAATCTAATACTAGCACTTGTGGCTGATAATTGCAACCACAAGCAACCTTGCTAGATTATTTTTCGTCGACTGCTTTAACGCTCAAACTGAGGCGGCCGCGGTCGTCGATACCGATTAGGCGAACTTTGACGATCTGACCTTCGTGCAATACGTCTTCGACTTTTTCAACGCGATCTTTGGATAATTCACTGATGTGGACCATGCCATCAATACCGGGCATAATGTTTACGAATGCGCCGAATTCTTTGATTGTGACGACTTTGCCTTCGTAAATTGTACCAACTTCTGGTTCTTCAGTTAGACCTTTGATCCAGTTCATAGCTTGTTCGATAGCAGCCGTATCAACAGCAGCAATTGTTATCAAACCATCTTCACCGATATCAATCTGGGCACCAGTTTCGGCAGTAATTTTCTTGATAGTCTCGCCACCTTTACCAATAACCGCACCAATTTTGTCAGGGTTAATCTTGATTTTTTCGATACGTGGAGCGAATTTACTGAGAGTTTCGCGTGGTGTGGCCAATGTTTCGATCATATGTTTCAAGATGAACGCGCGACCGATTTTGCCCTTTGCCAAAGCTTCTTTTAGGATTTCTACTGGCAGACCGTGGACTTTCATATCCATTTGTAGGGCTGTGATACCTTTTTCAGTACCGGTAACTTTAAAGTCCATATCACCTGCAAAATCTTCGGCATCAGCAATGTCAGACAGCACATAAGGTTTGCCATCGTCCATCATCAGACCCATTGCAATACCAGATACTGGGGCCTTCAAAGGCACACCTGCGTCCATCAATGCCAAACAGCTACTACAAGTTGCTGCCATAGACGTTGAACCATTCTGGCTCATAATCTCGGTAACGCTGCGAACTGCGTATGGGAATTCTTCGGCAGTTGGGAAAACTGCTGCTAGTGCGCGTTCAGCTAGGTAGCCGTGACCGATTTCGCGGCGTCCTGGGTTACCTAATCGGCTAACTTCACCAACTGTGTATCCTGGAGCGTTGTAATGATGCATATAACGGCGTTCTTCATCGTTTGATTCCATTGTATCTACGATTTGAGCAAAGCTCAGTGGTGCCAATGTAATTATGTTCATCGCCTGAGTCAAGCCCCTGGTAAACAAGCTGGAACCGTGAGTTCGTGGTAATATACCGACTTCTGATGACAATTGGCGAACTTCGTCTAATTTGCGTCCGTCTGGACGAGTATTATCGGCGACAATCCCCTTGCGGACATCTTTGTGTAACGCGCTAGTGAAAGCTTCGTCGTATTCGTCGTGTAATTTAGCATAATCTTCACCTAGTTTTTCGCGCATTTGATCATGGAACGCCCAACGTAGTGTTGAGACCAACTCATTACGCTCTGGGTAAGGTTTACGCAATGCTTCACCTAGTTTGCCATCAACCCATTGGTCAACTGCGGCTTGGATTTCAGCGTTTGGTAGAACTAACGTGTATTCTTGAGCGACTGGAGCGATTTTGGCAGCCAGTTTTTTTTGCAATTCGATTGCAGGTTGGTAAGCTTTGAATGCCCATGCTAGTGCATCGGCAACAGTTTCTTCGCTAACTTCGTTGGCACCAGCTTCAACCATAGTTATACCACTGGAAATACCAGCTACAACTAGATCTAGGTCACTATTTGCACGTTCTTCGGCGGTCAAGAAAGCCTTAAACTCACCGTTGACGCGACCAACACGAACACCTGCTACTGGGCCATCAAATGGCGTACCAGTTAACATCAATGCAGCGCTGGCAGCAATCATGCCGATTGTGTCTGGGCGGAAATCTGGATCTAGTGACAATACGCTAGCGACAACTTGGACCTCTTGGCGATAGCCTTTTGGAAACAGTGGTCGAATTGGGCGATCGATCAAACGACCGATTAGGATTGCTTCATCACTAGGGCGACCTTCGCGTTTGACGAATCGGCTACCAGAAATTTTACCGGCTGCATAAAACTTTTCTTCATAATCAATTGATAATGGGAAATAATCCAATACTACTGGTCGGCTGCCGACCATTGCGGTTCCTAGAACTACGGTGTCGCCATAAGTGACCATGACACTAGCAGTTGAACGAAATCCAACGCGGTTAACTTCCATTTTCAGCGGGCGACCACAAAAATCAGTCGTTAGCGAGAAAATCTCCTTGCCATTAGGGTTGATAGTAGACATATTTGTCCTCCTTTTTTAACACTCGCCTTTTTTAATAATCTCAAGCGAATAAGTAACGGGTACAGGAATTCGTATTACGAACCTCTCTATCCACCACTAATTCGCTGCTGCGTGTGATGAAATTATTATATCATATATATGCCTTAGCGAACATCACGGCGACGGAAAAATATGACAGCCACGGCGATTGATACTAATATAACCGACGATAGAACGACAATATCCATTAGACTTATGCCGTTTTTGACTATGTCAGTAGCTGGAAAATAATGGAATAACGATACGTTTTCATAAGGTTTCAACCAATCAACTGATTTTACAAAAGTCGTTAACAAGAAGCTACCAGCGCCGATAATAACGCCCAGTGCCATAGTGATCCCCCGTTTGCCTGTTATTAGACCGATGGAATACACCAGGGCTGTCATACAAACTGACAACAACAGATTTACCAAACTCAGGTTCAGAACTACCATAATGTCCAAACTAACATTCACGGCTATTGCACCCAGATACAACCCAGCTACCATGGCCAAATTAGTAAACACACATATAGCGACAATGGCTAGCAATTTACCAAATAATACTTTAATACGGCTCAGAGGCAGTGCCAGTAGTGTTCGCATATAACCATCATCTTCATCTTTGACGCTCAAACCTACTGCCAGTATCACCGCAAAAACGCTGATGAACATCGGCATTCTAATATCAAAGAACTGACCGGCCAGATAGCCGGAAGTTGTAGATAATGCATTAACATCACCGATCAGACCCTTTAACGCCTTTAACTCTGGTGGCAATGCTGCCATTAATTGTTCCAACCCTGAATCCTTAAAAGCCGGGAAAAACAATATCATCAGGAAAGCAAAAAACGCCAACCCGACAGACCAACCAATAATGAATACTCGTTTGTCATATATAGTTTTGCGCAATAAATTAAACATCCTAGATTTCCTCTTTTCCGTTAGTGTACATATCGCTAAAGGCAGATTCTATATCATGATCCTCAACAGTGAAATCGACTAGGTGTTGCAAACCAACCATCCATTGTTTTAATACGCTGGGATCGCCTTTGAATATGAATGACAGCTCGTAGCCATTAGTGGTTTTCTGGTGACCAGTCAGGACTGATTTTAATGGCGGTTTGACGGAATTCAAAGTCAAGACTTTGACGGCTTTACCATGCCCGGCTTCTAATTCTGCGCGAGGAATATCACGGACTAATTTACCATCACGAATGAATATCACTCGACTACAAACATCTGCTACCTCTTTCAGGTAATGCGAAGACATGAAAATAGTTGTACCTTTGGCGCCCTCGGCATTAATCAATTCTAGGAATTTCTGTTGCATCAAAGGATCTAGGCCGCTGCTAGGCTCGTCCAAAACTACTAGTTCCGGTTTGGCCATAAATGCACCAATCAATGCTATTTTCTGTTTATTTCCCCGTGACAGATTACGAATCTTTTTGCCTAGTTCCGGATTAAATTGTTTACACAATTCGTCTAGGCGTTTGTTGTCTTTTAATTTGTAAGCACGTTTTAAAAAATCAAAATACTGTCGCCCTGTCAGATTAGTAAACAAGCTCATATCACCTGTTGCGAACCCAATCTGGGGATGCACTTTGTGAGCGTTCTCGGGCGTGATTACATTACCAAACAGCCTAATTTTGCCAGTCGACGTGCGCAAAAAACCCATCATAGAGTTAATAATCGTTGTTTTGCCGGCTCCGTTTAGGCCTACCAAACCTACAACTTCACCACGAGAAATCATGAATCTAATATCTGAAATGGCCAAAGAAGAGCCATAGTATTTACTAACTGCGTCTACTTCCAGTACGGGTTTGTCTAGCATAAATTTATTATACAGCTAATGGCAATTAATAAAAACTCCGCAATTATTTGCGGAGTCCTAATTTGGAAACGACTTTTTTATAACCTTCGAAATCTTTTGATTCTAGGTATTTAAGTAGCTTTTTACGGGTACCTACCATCTGTATTAGACCGCGACGAGCCATGTTGTCGTGCTTGTTGGTTTTTAGATGTTCGGTGATTTCTTTGATACGAGTCGTCAAAACAGAAGCCTGTGCTTGTGGGCTACCGACGTCGGTTTTGTGGGTCTGTGTCAAAGCAATTGCTTTGGATTTGTTGTCTGCTGTAATCATTAGTACTAGATTGTATCAAAGTTTTGCACAGGTTTCAACCCCTGTTCTTAAAACTTAGTCTACTATTCCCATTTCTGATAAAGTTTTGGCATCTGCAACCAACCAATCAGCTATACTGATCCGACGTAATTGTTCGCAGTACGCCCCTGTTTTTAATCCCCGACCGATGTCTTCGGCCAGTGTCCTGATATATGTGCCACTAGATACATTGGCGCGGATTTTTAGATAAGGATAGTCATACTCTACCAAATCTAGGCTGTATACCTTTACGTTACGCGTCGGCATTTCAACAGTTTTACCTGCCCGTGCTAATTTATACGCTCGTTGGCCATCAATTTTAATTGCACTGTATATCGGCGGAGTTTGTACGATATCGCCCACGAAACCTTTCAGAACATCTTTAACCTCGTCCTCTGTCGGAATGGCATTAGAAACGACAGTCAACTCACCTTCTGGGTCACCTGTCGTGCTAGTTCGGCCTAGTTCAATCGTTGTATCGTAGACTTTATCTAATTTGCTGTAGTTACCAGCGTTTTTACATTCTGCACCTGTCACTAATATCATTAACCCAGTTGCGAACGGATCTAATGTACCGGTATGGCCTACTTTGGCCTTTTTGCCCAATTGGCGTGACAGGACACGCCGTACGCGGGCCACAACGCCAAAACTGGTCATACCAGCCGGTTTATCAACCAAAATAACACTATCTTGCATACACAACAGTATAACAGAGGGGCACAAAATCTATAATCTACTAAGTTCTATTGCCCAGGGATTCTAAATTGAGCTGGATCACCATCATCTGCAGGTGGAGCGACAGTCGTCGGCTCGGGAACTACAAATTCTGGTACCGGAGGAGGCGCCATGGCTGAAAAATCAGGAACTGGTGGCGGCATAGGCAAATCTATACCAGTTGTTGGGGCAGGTGCTGCCATAGGCGCAACTGGCTGTGACCCTATCGCTGCATCAACGGCTGCCCTAGCTTCGTCACTATCTCGTGAACTAATCATATCTGTAGCTGCAACTCCACCAGTAGATGGTGGCAAGGTTGAAGCTTCGCTGGCTGTGTCAGAATCACCATTAAATATATCTATCAATTTAGCGTCTTGTGGGGGTAATGCATTGCCATTTATTGGGGCGCTAGCCTCAGACCCTGCACCACTTAGATAAGAATGGCTCAAAATTTCGCCATCAACCTGAGGTTCTGGCGTATCAACTGGTGGCGCCAATGGTGATTGTTCTTGTTCTGGAGCCAAAGTGCTTTCTATCGCCGCACTAGGTAATACATCAGGTAACGTTTCTGGCTGGCTATCTAATATGATTGGTGGGAAATCTGATGCTGGCAATGTAGACGCCGAATCAGTGACTTCAGAAACAACTGTGGTTGGCTCTGCGACAACTGGTGCTTCATCTGCAACCGCCTCGGGCTCATGAGGAACCACTAGACTGTCTGGGGGCAAAGTCGATGCGGATTGATCACTGTTCAGATTAACTATCGCACCCTCTGGCATTGCACCTTCGGACGCGCTATTCACTACCCCAGTCACGGGATTAACATCGTGGAATTCTTGTAATTTTGCAGCGATCAGCTGCTGATCAGCCCCGGCTGCCATTAATTGAGCTGCCAACGCCATTATGGCCGAAGACGTTTTGATATTGCTAAATCTATCAGTAGCAGAAACTATACCGGTCAGTAGCGCCGTGGAAATCTGTTTGTCTAGTAATGGTGCATCGGTTTTTAGAGCATCGCTCAGTGATGTAACCATCTCGCTTAGACAACTAGCACTATCTTCGTGCCAGTCCATAGCCCCTAATTGGCTAGATTTGTCACCGGCGCTGAATGTAGCTACAGTAACATCGTGCAATATCTGACCATGAGCTGCTAATGCCATATCTAGGTGTTCTTGGTTTTCTACGCCCAATGCTAGGACTAATTCAACATTATAATCACCCTGACTGAATTCTAGGTCATTACTGGTAATTGTAGTTCGATAAGGTGTTATAAATATCTTTACAACATCACCATCAACTTTGTATCGTAAATGGTCGGCTTTTTCTTTATCCAGCGCAATTATAAAATCGCGCAAACTATCAATTGTGTTCTCAAAAGTCTTGTCTGGCTCTAGGAAAGTAATAGCCGGAGGTATTGCACCACTAAATATAGCTGTTGCGTGTTTGCCTATCTTGTTCAACATCGCTGTTAAACCCAATGCAGCTGACAGGTCATCAACTGATGGATCACGGCTGACGGTAATCAATATATTAGCCGAACCTTTTATCTTGTCGACAATTTGTTGTTTGATCTTGGCCGGAGCTTCATTCATACATTATTTCCTATTTTTATTTTGCCTAGATTTTGATGTCACTATACCATAAGTGGTTTGGTATCGTCAACAAAATATACCCTACTCTTTACAAACAGATGACTTTGCCCTATAATCACCTACTGATTGTATTTATAA
>JBAXFD010000030.1:0-7585 GCA_037140095.1 Candidatus Saccharimonadota bacterium | reverse complement strand
GTACTATATATTATTATACCACAATCAATAGAATATACAATACTAACGGCTAATCGCTATTGTAAAAAATAACTATGATCGTCATAATAGTTACCAGATTAGCGTAAGCGATTAGGGAGGCAACATCAAACCAGTCACGTTAAATCGTTTTTGGTATCGTCGTATCTGCATAGCAGCCTTGTTAGTTGCGCTGTCAATCATAGGGTATTATGGTTGGCTATTAGTATCCGGGGTAATCAAATTACCAGGCATACCCATATTGACAATATTACCGCCCGCGGTCGCTAGCGTAACAGTGATTTTCAGCCTGATAATGTGCATATTTACACCTAAAAAAATATTCCTGCCAACGGCTTTCCCAATCTACATGCTATCTCTGGCTTCATCAATAGCATTGATAGCCGATAGTGGTGCAATATCCTCGGTGTTTACGCCATTAGTATCAGTGATGACCATATTTGCTGGTGTATTCGGATTATTAGGCCTACTGCCAATATTGCTAGCAACCATTGGTTATTCAGCTTTTCTGTATATAACAGGTGATTTAACGCCACTAGCGATAGCCGTGATCAGTGGCGGGTTACTATTGCCGCTGATTATTAGCTTTGTCATGTGGCGCCGACAATCCAACCCATCTGACAATAGTCTGACTGGTGATGATACCAGATCATACCGTAATCTGGCCAGTGAGCTTAGCGAGGTTGCCAGCAAATCTGAAGTCGTCATTAACGCCATCGGTGACGGTGTCATAGCCATTGATAATAACGGCATAATCCAACTGATTAACCCCGCCGCTCAAATCGCTATCGGATGGAGCAAACAAGACGCATTAACATTGAATTACAAATCAGTCATTCATCTGGTCAATATGCAAGGCGATGCAATCGAAGGTGCCAACGACCCAATCAGCCAAGCTATCAACACCAATACCGAAGTCCGGACCAGCAATTTAACACTAATGACCAAAAGTGGCAAAAAAGTCATGATTTCATTAGTAGCATCACCAGTCAGTGCCACAGCATCCGGCGTAATTGTCGTATTCCGCGACATTACCAAGGAAAAGGCAGAAGAACGTGAACAAGCCGAATTTATCAGCACCGCCAGCCACGAAATGCGCACCCCCGTAGCTTCAATTGAAGGTTATATGGGCCTAGCATTAAACCCCCAAACGGCCCAAATAGACGATCGAGCCCGTGATTTCATATTAAAAGCCCACGCCGCTGCCGAACACCTAGGTAGGTTATTCCAAGACCTACTGGACGTATCCAAAGCCGATGATGGTCGCATATCCAATAACCCAATCATCGTTGATGTAGTTAGCTTTGTCCAAGATATATTACAAGGCCTAACCCCCAAAGCCACAGAAAAAGGCCTAAAGATAAACTATATCCCAGACACATCACATGGTAACGAACGTACCATCACACCGGCTTATCTGGTCAACCTAGACCGAGACCATATACGTGAAGTTGTAGATAACTTGGTCGAAAATGCCATAAAATACACCCCCAAAGGCACGGTAACAGTTAATGTCACCGGTGATGATGACCATGTGACTATCAGCATCCAGGATAGTGGTATAGGTATACCAGCCGAAGATATGCCACATTTGTTCCAAAAATTCTACCGTGTCGCCAGCAAAGATACCAACGAAATAGGTGGCACCGGCCTAGGGTTATACCTGTCACGCCGTCTGGTTGAAATAATGGGCGGTCGTATCTGGGCCGAAAGTGTCCTCAAATCTGGTAGCACATTCTATGTCCAACTGCCTAGAATGGACAGCCAACAAGCCGCTAATATCGCCGATCAACAACAATTACAGCCACCAAAACAACAAATAGCCGAACAACCCGTAATCGCACCCGAACCAGCCCCCGTAGCCGTAAAACCAGCCAAACAAGTCCCACGCGGTGAAGCGTTGACGCCAGAACAAATCGCGACCTACGTAGCCCAACAACGGGCATTAGCCCAAGAACAAGGTGTAAAACCAGTTGCCAGCCAGCCTGTAGCTAATCAACCAGATGCTCGACCAACATCTATAAAAATACCCGCTAGGGTGGAAGTAAAATAATAAACACAAGAACTATGGTATTTTAAACCATAACTATAGTACAATGGGGGCAATATGACAAAGATAATGCTAGTTGAAGATGACAAGAGCCTACGCGAGATCTACGGCGTACGCTTGCAAGCCGAAGGTTACGAAATCAAATCTGCCGGTGACGGTGAAGAAGCATTGGCTATGGCCATAAAAGAACGCCCAGATCTAATCTTGGCCGATGTTATGATGCCTAAAATCAGTGGCTTTGATATGCTAGATATATTGCGCGCTACCCCTGAAACCAAAGACATCAAAGTCATCATGATGACCGCATTATCCAGCGAAGACCAACGCGCTCGTGGCGAAACACTAGGCGCTAACCGCTACCTGGTCAAATCTCAAGTCGGCATCGAAGACGTCGTCCGAACTATCCATGACGTACTAATCGACGCACCTGTCGCAGCAACACCAGCACCAACCCAATTTGCAGCACCTGCGCCCGCTCAACCAGCGCCTATGCCAACTATACCTCAACAACCAATTGCACCTGTTGCAGAGTCTGTGATGCCGCTAGAGCCAGTCTCAGAACCAATTATGGCCACTGAGCCAATTGATCAACCAGCACCTATGCCCGAACCTGTCATGCAACCAACCATGCCTCAGCCAACAGCACCTTTTTCGACTCCAGCACCAGATTCAATGGTCAACAGTATGAACGAACCGATTCAACCAATCATGGCCGAAACACCTGCTATGCCACCTCAGCCAACGATTGATTATAACCAGACACCTGAACCAGCTATCACCCCAGTCCCAGACGTTGCTACTATGATTAATCAAGAACTCAGTGGCGAACAATCGCAACCACCGGTTGCTCAGTAGATTTTAGATTTTAGATTTTAGATTTTAGAGTCCCATCATTCGATGGGACCAAAGTAAATTACAAAATAGAATGCGATTAGAAACTGAGATTCATACTATAATCCATAATCCATAATCTATAATCTACCCTCATCTCTGTTATAATAGGCGTAATGGAACAATCGCCGAATTTATTGCGCCTCAACAAACACCTAGCCCTATCTATGGGCATTTCTAGACGTGAAGCCGATAATCTGATAGACAAAGGCTCTGTCCGGATAAATGACCAGGCCGCAACACTAGGCGCCCGGTTCAGTGACGGCGATATCATCACTGTTAACGGTCATAAAATCGCCGCTAAAACTGAATACCAATATCTGGTTATGAACAAACCTGTTGGTTACGTCTGCTCGCGCCGCCAACAGGGGGAACATCCGACTATCTACGAATTATTGCCACCCGAGTTTTACAATCTGAAAACAGTTGGACGATTGGACCGCGACAGTAGCGGGATTATCATTTTGTCTAACGACGGTGATTTTACTTATCAAATGACACATCCCAGTTTCAACAAAACCAAGGTTTACAATGTCCGTCTGGAAAACGACCTAGCGCCATTACATCAACAGATGATTAGTGACCACGGTATCACACTAGAAGACGGCGTCAGTAAACTGCAACTGGAACGAATGAACGACACGGACCGCAAATCTTGGGTTGTCACCATGCACGAAGGCCGTAACCGCCAAATCCGCCGAACTTTTGGCTCACTAGGTTACACCGTAGACAAACTGCACCGCACCAATTTTGGCAATTATACTCTAGGTGACCTAAAACCCGGCAAATTCCAGGTTTCGGGTAGATTATAGACTTTGGATTTTAGAAGAATTACAAAATACAATGAGATTTGAGATTGAGATTTATACTATAATCCATAATCTAAAATCTATAATCTACCTTGAAAGCGCTTATGCTCGCAGTGAGTCTGGCTAATTAGTATAATAGTGATGAGTCTATCATTCCCGTATTGGTTGAGTGGTATATTCTGTAACTTAAAAACTAAAGACCAACCCCCTATATGTAACGCTACGCAATACATTTTTAAGGCTTAAAATTTTTAAGCTTTAAAAATGTATTGCTGCCCAGTGATACAAAAAAAGGGAGTTGATAAATATGCCAAACAGTATTTTGCAAGAAGTAATAGTTTTTGAGTCTACATCCAGAACAGAGGCACCACCAGAATACCAAGGAGAAGAAAGCTTTGAAGTCTGGTATGATCTTGACGAATATAACCAGGATATCCAAGAACGATACGGCTGTACTATCACTACCGAACCAGACAAGATATTGGTTTTGTATGCACCAACCAGGTTAGATGACAGTATTCTCGCTACGTTTATCAGTAGTAATCTAAAATGCAAGATTGAAAAATATGACCTAAAGCTTGATCCATCAACGGACCAGCCCCAACCGTCACTTTCAGAATTATTAGCCGACCACATACTATCATTCCAAGAACAATTTGAAACTATAATTGCTATGGTTGATAAGGACAATTTTGACATGGATGATACTTTGCGGAGCATTGAACGTAAAATTTTCAATCACGACCCTGGCATAATAGGATCCTTAGGACGAGGATGGGGGAACAGTATTACTCTTATGGATACGAAAGAATTCGTAAAAGGCGTGCACCGTACTTTTGGAGCCATGTTTATGTAGTCTAGTTTTTAGTTAAAGCCACCCCAGAGGTGGTTTTTTCACGCCCCGTAACGCTTATGCTCGCCTATCTGTTGAATCTCTGTTATAATTAGCATCAATCATGGCTTCAAAACTCCCAACAGTTGCGATTATCGGTCAAGCGAACGTAGGTAAAAGTTCGCTTTTTAACCGTATGTTGCGCACGCAACAGGCGATTGTCGCCCGTGAAGCCGGCACAACCCGTGACAACGTATTGGGTCGCGTCGAATACCACCATCACAGTTTTTGGCTGGTTGATACGGCTGGATTAAAAGACCCTAACGACGATTTTGAAGCCTCAATCCAAGATCAGATTACCGAAGCCGCCGAAGCCGCCGATGTCATATTGGTCGTCGTCGACAGCAGCCAATATGTTTCTGACCAGGACCGTTTGGTCGCCAAAAAAGCATTACGCAGCAAAAAACCCGTAATTCTATTGGCCAACAAATCAGATCTAAAAGAATCTCTGCCCACAGACGAGTTTAAACGCCTAGGAATCAAAGAAATCATCCGAACCAGCGCCGAACACAATCAAGGCATTGCTGACGCTCTGGACGCCATAACAGACCTAATACCAGCCGCCCACGAGTATGTTGCCGACGATATATTGCGCGTTGCGTTGATTGGCCGCCCAAATGTTGGCAAAAGTTATCTGTTTAACACCTTGGCTGGCAAACAACAGGCGATTGTCGCCAATATTGCTGGCACAACCCGCGATGTTAACCGCGTAGCCGTCAAATATGGTGGCCGTGACATCGAATTGCTAGACACCGCCGGTATGCGCAAACCTGGCAAACAAGAGGTAGGAATCGAAAAATTCAGCGTCCTGCGAACCCTGGCTGCCATTGAACAATCTGATATTTGCTTCCTATTAATGGATGTCAACGAACTAAACACCCAATTAGACCAACGAATCGCCGGTATCATCGACGAATCTGGCAAAGGTATGGGCATTGTCATTACCAAATGGGACAGTGTCGAAGGCAAAGACGCCTATACTCGTGATGAATTAGCACCTAAAATCTCCAGGACCTTTGATTTTACGCCTTGGGCACCACTGATATTCACCAGCGCCGTAACTGGACAGAATGTGACCAAATTATTTGACCTAGCCCTAGATATTGATGCTCGTCGCAAACAAACGACCAAAACTCGTGCACTAAACGATTTGTTACAAAAAAGCATCCAACGCCACCCACCAGCAGGGTTGAAAAATACGCATCCAAAACTGCGCTATATCGTCCAAACCGATACAACACCACCTTGGTTCGTCATCTATGGTTCACATCTAAAATTCCTACATTGGAGCTACAAACGCTATCTAGAACGCCAAGTCCGCGAAACTTATAATTACACCGGCACGCCGATCAAATTCAGCTTCCGCGATGAAAACCAAATCAAAGCCAATCGTGAAAAAGAAGCTGCCGAGGCAGCAAAGGCTAACAAGTAGATTACAGATTTTAGATTATAGATTATAGTATAAATCTCAATCTCTAATCGCATTGAATTTTGTAATTCTTCTAAAATCTAAAATCCAAAATCTAAAATCTACTCATACCCTAAGTGCTATAATGATATCAATGAAAATAATCCTCGCCCTAGGCAATCCAGAACCAGACTATAACGGATCCCGACATAACGTCGGATTTGCTGTGTTAAATCAATTAGCAACAGAACTGGGCGCAAAATGGGCTGACAAGTCCAAATTTGACGCCGTAGTCGCCGAAACCGATATTAACGGTGAAAAGTTATTATTAGTAAAACCAACGACATACTACAACGAAACCGGCCTATCCGCCCGCAAAATCACAGATTTTTACAAATCCGACCCCGCAACCGATCTATTAGTATTGCACGACGACATGGCACTGCCATTTGGTATGATTCGCGTCCGCGGACAGGGCGGTGACGCTGGTAATAACGGTATCAAATCACTAAACGACCATATCGGCGTCAATTACGTCCGCATCCGTATAGGCACGTCTAACGACCTGCGCGAACAGATGGATGACACCGCATTCGTGTTAGGCAAATTCAGCGCTGACGAATCAGCTAAACTAGCCGACAACATCATCCCACGCGCTATCGAACTAACCCAACATTTCTGCGCCGGGACACTAGAAAAAACCAGTCATAAAACTTTAGAATAAAAAGAATCCTCCCTGTTACAGGAGGAATAGTGAGATGGCAATCAATGCGGTCGCGCGACTGAGCGCAACGTGCAGTGACCTTTTTGCCATCCCACAACGCAAGTTGTTTAAAAGTTCAGCATGATACTCCTGATTACAGGACTACCAGCCTTCATCGGTTTTTTAGACATTCTAGCTTTACTCAATTTATATCTATAATATAATGCTACCGAAATAGTCACTATGATCATAAATATTGTCGCGGCGAACATGCCTCCCACAACAATATCACCTAGCCAGGTAGCTGAACCCATCAATATATGCTGGTAAAAGCATACCGAGGACAAACAGACTATGGCTAACGATAATATAAATGTCAAAATCCGTGCTGTCTTTTGTAACTGTTGAGCGATTAATAATCTTGCAAATGACCGCCCGAACCAACAAACACTAGCGACCAAGACTACAACCACAAAAACATACTCTGATGCTTTCATGCAATCAACCCCTTTTTCGATGTATCACTCATAAAACAACATGCATAAAATGAGTGTGGTGGTATAATACCATCTTATAAACATAAAATCAATAAATAATTCAAACCACTAAAAAACGCCCGCAGCAAGGGTGGGCATCGCTGTGGGCGTATTTTACCCTTTAACCCACCCGAGGGTAAGTTCGGCGCCTCGAAAATCTCGCAGGCCCGACTTGGTTAAAGGGATTAGTATATATACAATGCTGCTTGGTCGAACCAAAGTTTATAGGGATGGAGGGTAGTCTACCCTAAAAACACATTGCATATACTCTAACATTT
>JBAXFD010000029.1:0-7702 GCA_037140095.1 Candidatus Saccharimonadota bacterium | reverse complement strand
ACTGCTATACGGAGTGATTGAAAAGTGCGCGTAGCCGGATGAGTTTTCTTCCATTTGCCACGATAGTTTTGCTTTATCAGATCGGCTAGTTCCCCTGTTGTTGATAATGGTCGGTTCATCGCAATCGCTTTCGCGATTTTGTGCGCCAGTCCAATTGGTTCTTCACCATATTGACTAATGATACGCGTTAGTTCATCTACCGAAGCGTTATTGACCAATTTCTCGGCCGTTAATGCTTGGCTTCTGTCCATTCGCATGTCCAGTGGACCACTATTTGTAAAGGAAAACCCTCGGTCGCTCTGATCGAGCTGTGGTGATGACACCCCCAAATCAACTAATACAATATCAAATTTTTTGTTGTCCTGCGTTAACTGCCTGGCGGCGTTAACAAAATCACTGTGAACTAATTGGGTCCCTTTGTCTGAAAACGATTTCAAACGCTCTAGAGCGTATTCATCGCGATCAACCAAAACAGATTCGTGGTAGTTACCTGTGATTTCCAGAATCTTACCTGCGTGACCACCGTAACCAGCTGTCAGATCGAGATAATTCTCGTTCTTGGCCGGGTTTAGTAATTCAAGCGTAGATTCTAGCAAGACTGGAACATGTAGTATTTGTGGTGGATGTTCGTTTATACTCATCGCCTCTTATGATAACATAAGGTTCGATTTTCGAGATCACCTAACTGGTAATTGAGGCTGTTTGTTTTCGCATGTGTTTGTTTTTATAATAAGTTCCGAACGATTTGCAGTAGTTGCCAAAGGCAATCAGATTCTGTTCATCATTCGGTTGAGAGACTTATGTGTGAGGTGGAGTTTATTTGGGAGGTGTTTTTTTGAATAAGGTACGCGAATTTTTTAATGTGGTTTCGTAGCCCACTGCCTAACTACCAGATAGTTGATCTCGAGAGTTTGTCTTTAAAATCAATAATTTGTTAAAGAACGAATTGTTGCCTAAACTTGTGCCCCGGCCGGTAAAATGCGCCAATACGCGCCTGCCCTGACTGCGACCAGCTCACGGTCAATCCCAGCGTAATCTAGCAGGTGCTGCTCGATTGTAACTCGACCCTGTTTCTGGTCCAGTTCCGCTTCGGTCTTGCCTCGTCGAAACCTTACATTTAGATCGGCTACCTTCTCATCGAGAATACTGCCGCCTAATGCTGATTCAACTTCTCTATCCCAAACTTGTTTAGGATACAGATGCAAGTATTGACCAAAACCACGAGTGATAACAACTCCGCTGGCTAGTTCACTTCGAATTTCTGTCGGTATTGTTAACCGATGCTTGTCGTCAAGCTTTCGTTCGAAATAATCTACACTTGCCATGTTATTGTTTTTCTCTTGGCTCCGCTTAGGTTATTTTTTTAATTTTAGTGGTGTTTGTTTATTTTGGTGGTGTGACCCACGGTTTCCACTGGTTCCTACTATACTACCCACTATTACCCACTACAATACCTAATTTATAGATTTTCACCCACCGAACCCATAGTTATTCACTGTATTGTGGATAACCGCAGTTTTTACAGGGGCAAAAACAAAAAAATAACTACGGTGATGTAGTATTTTTGTCTATGATTATCAGATTACTAAGTCTATGATAAGTTTTTTATAATTTCATTAACTCTGACAACCTGTTCAACAGACGGCGGCAATTCACAAACATCTGATTGATGAATCTTGACCGAACCTTGGACTAAATATCCCCTAGCGCCAATTGGCAAACCTTCAAAAGCAATCGGTTTGTCATCAACCAATATAACTTCCCGCGCCGTCCTGCCTTTACCATCCGCAAAATAAGACCCTGGTATATCAAAATATCCCGTCTGAGAGTTCTTCCATCCAGCTATAAAACCAGCTTTATATTTGTTACCAACTATAGCTACTGATTCATCGCCAAATCCCGTCGCTATAATCTTTAACCTCTGCCAAAAATCATTACCATAACTCATTATGCAAAATTTACTGTTAGATTCTTTTAGATAGTCTATGAATTCTTTTGCACCCGGTTCTAATAAGCTACCCTGATCCTGAGCGGCCAACTCGATATATCTTCTTTTGACTAACAACAAATCAACCCCCGGTATACTACTGGCGACATATTCTATGGCATCAAATGATTTATCTTGCTCTTCAACCTGCGACCTGGCTTGTTGAATATCTTCACGGCTCATAATCGACAGGTCATCTAACACATCTTTTAATAACCCGAATGTTGCATCCACGTTACCGATACATCTATCAAAATCAACTACAAAAAATCTATCTATGGCAACCTTCGGCATATACTAATCCCCACCCGAACATTCATATAGTTTTATCAATGCGCTAGCAGCTGCCTGGGCATCATGTCGGATCAAAGAACGTTTGGTTAATAATTTATCAGCCTTGTTGCGATTTGCAATCTGACCCAGGAAATCACCAGGCACGGCTTTGTATGAAGCCTTTTTCATTACAGCTTCATCAGCCCGCACCAGATAAGCTTTTTCTTCTCGGTACCTATGTGCTACAGCCTTGTCTGGTTTTTGGCAATTATATAGAACAAAATCTAAAAATTTACTACCTACAAATCGCTCAATCTCACTGGCATGGTCACTGACTGTAAAACCAGTCGTCTGACCCTCTTTGGTCACCAGATTCGACACATACACACAGACAGCCTTGGTCTTTTTTAGCGCATCAGCAATGCCACCAATTGACATCAATGGGCCTAACGAAGTATACAGATCACCAGGTGCAATCACCACCATATCCGCTTGCTCAATAGCAGCTAGCGCGGTTGGGTTGGCAGTCGCTTTTGGCACCAATGACAGCACGGCCTTACGTGGGTCGTATTTAAAATAATTTGCGTCAATCTTGCGTTCGCCGTGCAACACAATACTGGCTTCTGGCCATTTCATTTTTAGCCGTACATTATCCAAAGTTGCTGGTATGACCATGCCATTGACACGCAAAATCTCTGATGCCGTGGCCACTGCTTCACTAAAACTGCCACAGACTTTTTCCAGCGCTGTTAACAATATATTACCAAACGAATGGCCACCGAATGTTCCTTCTTCAAAACGATAATCGAACAGGTCGCGAATCTTTGGCGAATTGCTTAGCGCCACTAAACACTGTCTAACATCACCTGGCGGCAAAGTTCCTAGTTCATCGCGCAATATTCCTGTACTGCCGCCATCATCGGCCATATTTACTATCGCTACTAATTGTTTAGTATGGTTCTTTAGCGCCGACAATAATGTAAAACTACCCGTCCCGCCGCCTATTACGGCAATCTTTATGTCATTTTTAGTAAATGGATCATTCATTATAATCCCCTCAATTTCTTTATCACGCTGCCGAACCAGACTGCGCTAGGCCGTAGCTTGCGCTCGCCTGTTTTATAGTTAACTGCCGCCAACCCAAACCTTGGCCATTTACCATACGCCCATTCAAAATTATCCATTAGGCTCCAATGCAGATAGCCATGTAATTTGACTCCGTTTTTTACAGCTTTTTCCATGCCCATAATAGTCTGCGTCAGCCACCATTTACGATGCTCGTCCGCCGCATCAGCCAGGCCATTTTCCGTAATAATTATCGGTAATTTGTATTTTTTATTTAATCTCTCTAATATGAACTGGATCTCGGCTGGTGGCATACCCCAATTCAAATCACTAGGATGTTCTTGATAATCATATACCGCCAACCCCTCGATCACAGTACTAAAATAATAATTCAGCCCTATAAAATCGCAATACTTTCTGACACTCATCAATATATAATCGTCTTGAATGAATTGCATAATAACCCTAGCGGCACGACTAATAAACCGGCCATCATCAGCGCAGAAATAAACCGAACTTTTTGCAATTGAAACTTTGGTATCCATATTAATTCTTTTAATAGCAAAAAAAGCTTTTTTGTGAGCATACAACAGATTGTTAACCACGCTAAAAAACTTTACAAAGTTATGTTCAGACGGCGGCCAATTTTTGTTAAAATAACTTTCAAATGTATATATGTCAGGCTCGTTGATAGTAATCACATATTTAACCTTTGATTCAAACTCGCCCATCACCTTTTTTACAAAGCGTATAAAATATTTTACATTGCTGCGATGTACGAACCCGCCTTTGTCTACAAGCCAACACGGCAATGTAAAATGGAATAACGTCATAATCGGTTCAATCCCACGGCTAACCAATTCGTCTATATACTGCCTGTAATGTTCGATTTCGGATTCATCCCACTGCCCTTCGATAGGCTCAACCCTAGACCATTCGATACTAAAACGATATGCATTCATATTCATCTTCTGCAACAAGTCAAAATCTTCTTTGTAGCGATGATAATGGTCAGCTAATTTACCGGACACATAGTTATTCGGGTCTTGGGCTTCATCTTTAATCTTGCTCCAATTATCATGATGGCCCATCTTGTACTCGGCATTCACAGATCGTGCCTGGGCATTTTCTAATTCCCATACAGTCCATTGATTATGCGTGCCACCTTCTACTTGATGGGCAGAAGTTGACGCACCCCATAAAAAATTTTTAGGGAAATCAAATTTTGGATTATTGTCTATCATATTCTAATAACCATTATAAACACATTTTAGGATTGCACTACATCTTCGCCAAAATGTTTTTGCAACCTCATCGTAATTGAGCCTTCATGGCGACCTAGTAATTTAGATAATTCTGGGATCGTTGCTCCATTTTGGAATTTTTCTTTTAATAATGCGTCTTGTTTAGATTCCCACGGCATATAAGCATTTGGATACGTTTCGCGCATCTTTGCAATTTTTTCTGTCCAGCCGCTAGCCTTTTTCTTTTGTTTAACTGGCAGTTCGTCTTTACGTTTTTTTGCCACTTCTTCCAGGTGAGCAAAGCGTTTTTTATCCCGCGCACCTCTTTCGCGCAATAATACATCGATATTTTGGGCATCTTCGCTGACACGCAGCGCCATCTGATTTATTCCCGACAAATAGAGATTGTCCAAATTTTTTACTCGGCTAAGCGCCACGTATCCCATGCCTTCAACGAAAGCTTTGCGCAGGTCAATTCGCGCCGCATCCAATGTCATCCCCTGTGATTTATGAACTGTGATTGCCCACGCTAACCTTAGTGGAATCTGGGTTATACTGGCACGTTTTTTCTCGCCATCACGTAGTTCCCAAGTGTCTGGCGTCATCGTAACGACCTTGCCGTTTTTAAATTCCACGACTGGGTATTCAGTCACAGCTTCAAAATCTACTACCTGCCCTAGACTGCCATTTACATATTTTTTGTCCAAACTATTTTTGACCGCCATGACTAATGCGCCCTTTTTCAATCTTAAAACGGCTGGCGCCAAAACTGAGCGCTGTAGGTTCTCGATGTAATTTTTACCACCTTTTGTGGTCTGTGTATAAAAAACTTCGTCACCCTCCAGGGTCTCTAATTTGGCCTCGTTCAATTTATCTACATCGATATTAACGGTATGTAATTCTGTCAATAATTCGTCCGTGTCAGGTTGGGTATCAACTCGCGCCAATAGGCTTTCGGCATGGTTACGTTTCAATTCCCCCGCTCGCATGGCGTTTAGAATATCTAATAATATCTCGTCATCCTGACGGTGCTGTTCAGCCAGATAACAAATCGTTGGATCCAGTTCCTGCCAAACTTTGCTATTGACGATGAACCCACCGGCGCGCGAATCTCCCCTGTTAATTGGCGGTAACTGGAAAAAATCACCACTCATAATAACCTGGATGCCGCCGAATGGCTCATCCTTTTTACGTACCGCACGGCAAACTTCGTCCACCATATCCAATCGATAATCGTGTAACATGCTGACCTCATCAATTATCAATACATCGGTTTTTTCAATAATTTCTACGCGGCCTTTTGACATATGTTCGACGAAGCCTAGTTCTAGGTCATCGTTGATGCCAATCCCGCTCCACGAATGAATAGTCGTTCCACCCAGATGCGTGGCTGCCAGGCCGGTTGTGGCCGTCACAGACACATGTTTACCCTCGTTCTTAGCAATACGAATAAACTGATTCAATACGAAAGTCTTTCCGGCCCCCGCTGGACCAGTCAGTAGTACACTTTCTCCCGAAAGCATTATCTCGAGCGCCATCCCCTGTTTCATTAATATCCATTATAACAGCCGAACAGTAGATTTTGGATTTTAGATTTTAGATTTTGAGATTTGGTGGAGCATCTGCAGAACCCCGGATGGGTATAAATACTAATATCCTGGATTGGCGAGGACTGTTTGAGCCCTCAGAACATGTCTGAGGCGCGAGTTTCCGCAGACTACCAAGATATTTGTATTTATAGCCAACCCGAGGGATCGAAGCCGCTCCAAATGTTTTTCGGTTCCTTTTTGCTATTCAAAAAGGAACTAGTCTTTGGTTCTTTACGAAAAGAAAGAACAGATATTTTACGCCTTATCCTCTTGGCGGTTCGCCTTCAGGACCATCTAACAATTTCTTTGATTTAATTTCAAACCGACGACCGGTAACCTCATTAGTCACAAAATCTTCATTGATCAAACTCACAAAAGTACTCAAATCACCACTGTCCATAATAATAATTTTTCCAGCGTCATCTGTCATCAGCTCTAACTGCATGTTATCCGAATATTCAATCGCTTGTTCTTGCGAGATTAATCCGATCTCCAGCTTTTGCAATTTGTTAACAACCTTTTTACAATCACGAACCATGGTCTGCAAATCCATACCGTCAACAAAACTCAATTTATATTGCGCTTCTATCTCGGCGACTTTTTTATCTGCTAGTGCCTGTTTTTTAAAATCATAATTGAAAATTCGCGTAAATTTACTCTCGTTAAATGCAAAGATATTTTTTTCGATAATTAGCACTTGATTATCCACTGGAACTTTCAACCCAATCTCAGCCTGGAATGCACCAAATTTACCGTCACGAAATTCCCAAGCAGTTGAACCTTTTAATACGTTAGCCTGAGATATCTGTTTGAATACAAAGAAAGGTTTATCTGGTGCTGATTTATGCGTAAATCGCGCCATGATGCCTTTTATGCGCTTGAACTCATGCTCAGACTCGCTAAACTCCACTATGTCGCTGCGCTGGTGTTCTATTAAATGCAATAATGTTTCAGCTGTACCGACATTTTCCAAATCTGTTCTCAGCAGCACATTATCTTCGCCATCAGACAATTCAAAATCACGCACCGACAAACCGGTTCCGGCACCCATACTAACAAAATTAATCATGTCATACAAAAACAACGGTTTTATCTGTGAGTTCAGCTCACTACTGAAATTAGTCGTGTATGGTGTGAAATGTTTATTGAATAGAAAGAATTCCACGTCCAATTCTTTTTTAACCCCATCAATACCATTAGCCCACAAAAAAATGTCAAATTTATCATCAGTCTTTTCCATAAAGTTTCTTTCTTTGAAAATTAAATTATTATTGCACCATCAAGTTTTTGTTCGCGCGCCTTGTTAGCCCAAACATCAGCCATCTCGTTACTGGCGTTACCAACGTGTCCTCGGACCCAAACTAATTGCGCCTGGGATTGCAAATACAGATTATGCGCTTCTTGGACTAATTCTATATTTTTAATTCCACCGCCTTTTTTCTTCCAACCGTTAGCTTCCCAGGATTTGCCCCATTTGGTTAAAACGTTAACCCAAAACTCGCTGTCGGTATATATCTGGCATTCTTGACCAGCGCTATCACGCA
>JBAXFD010000028.1:0-7811 GCA_037140095.1 Candidatus Saccharimonadota bacterium | reverse complement strand
AACTTAAAAAGTAAGCAGAACGGTCATCATGATTTTTTAGGAAATTTAATATGCCGTCAACACCTATAGTCGAAAGCATATATTTTATATATGGCCCAGGAAATCCACCCAGAACAGATATATGGAATAAGCTATCATCAACAATCACAGGACTTTTCAAAATGTCATATGCTTGACGAGCTTTTACTATGGCAACTCCTGTAGCAGTATCAGCCTGAGGCTCTATAATATCAACCAAACCCTGTTTTATTAAAATATCAACACCGTGTTGTTTGAAATGCCTCTTTAGTGTGGCTATTTTACCTATATTACCTGTCGCAAAATAAATACTCTTCATATTGTCATTATAACAAACTCAACACTGGGCCTATGAAGCCCTACTAGCCTGAGATTTGGGTTTGGGACATCCGAAAAGCCCGGATGATTATAAACTCAGTTTCCTGGAGCATCGAGGACTGTTTGAGCCCTTAGAACATATCTAAGGCGCGAGTTTCCGCAGATGCCCAAGAAACTGGGTTTATAATCAATCCGCGGTTTTGAGGCCAGTCCCGAGAGTTTTTCGGTTCCTATTTTGCGGTCAAAAAGGAACTGGTCTTTGGTTCTTTACCAAAAGAAAGAACAAACATCTAATTTTGTCTTTGACAAATCAACCCAAAACAGATACAATATACAGATTATGAAACAAAAGATACACCCAACCGAATATCGCCCTGTCGTATTTAGCGACGAGGTGGCTGGGTTTGCATTTTTGACACAGTCAACTGCGCAGACCAACGAAACAATTAAATGGGAAGATGGCAACGAATATCCATTGATCAAAATGCATATTAGTTCTGCATCTCACCCGTTCTTTACTGGTGAAGAAAAAATCATCGACACCGAAGGTCGCGTTGACCGATTCAAGGCTAAATTCGCCGCTGCCGAAGCCCGCAAAGTCGCATTGGCCAGCAAAGCTGTTAAGGCTAAGGCTGTCAAAGCCAAGAAGGCTTTGAAATAAGCCTTAAAGTAGATTTTGGATTTTAGATTTTAGAAGAAATCTCAAAAAATCGCCCCATAACGGGGCGATTTTTATATTCTATTTATGCTGCAATCTTACAATTGAATAAGTCTTGTAATCTGTTTCAACTGTAGACAGTTTGTAGTTATCGCCATCCACGGAACTATTTATGCCACTGTTCGTATATTTTTTGCCGCCCTCAACCAATTCATAGTCAACTTTCAAACCGGACCAAATGCAATAAGCATTTTTAGGACAACCTTCACCGTGAAATTCAGTTATAATTGCAGAAACATCATCCACGCCTCGCATTTTCAAAATTTGACCTTTTTCTAAACGAGCCGATCCGCCATTGTCAACATATACTATATTGCCAAAATTAACCCACCAAAATAGGACCCCCGTGGCCAATACAACCACAGCTACTGTTGATATGATAAATGCTAATATATGTCTTTTTATAAACTTCATATGCTTATTATACACCCCTTTTTTGAGATTCAGGGTTTGGGACATCCGAAAAGCCCGGATGATTATAAACCTAGTTTCCTGGAGCATCGAGGACTGTCTGAGCCCTCAAAACATATTTGAGGCGCGAGTTCCCGCAGATGCCCAAGAAACTTGGTTTATAATCAAACCGCGGTTTTGAGGCCAGTCCCGAGAGTTTTTCGGTTCCTATTTTGCGGTCAAAAAGGAACTAGTCTTTGGTTCTTTACTAAAAGAAAGAACAAGAGATTCGCTACTTGGCAGTTATAAACTGCGCTCCACTCTGTTATAATATACCCTAGATATGGCAAAAATATCATTAAATCTAAACGACCTACAACTCGAGAAAAACGAGCTAAATTCGTTTTTGTCCGACCCTAACGCCTATTCCAACCCTGAATATACCGCCAAAAACAAACGTCTGATTGAAGTTTCCAACCTAATCGACAAACAAACCTTGCGCGAAAACCTAGAATCTCAATTAGTCGAAGCCCGCGAAATGGCAAACGGCAGCGACGAACTAGCCGAAATGGCCAAAACTGAGGCAGCAGAAATAACAGATAGATTACAAGCCCTAGACGACGAATTATTCGTCATGCTAGCACCTCGTGATCCTAATGACGAGAAAAACATCATCATCGAAATCCGCGCCGGCGCTGGTGGCGACGAAGCCAGCCTATTTGCTGCCGAATTATACCGAATGTATCTGCGATACTGCGAAACTCACAATCTACGCACAGAATTAATCAACGAATCTGCCAATGACACTGGCGGCTACAAAGAAGTCATTTTCGGTGTAAAGGGAGACGCCCCATATTCCAAACTGAAATTTGAATCTGGCGTTCACCGCGTCCAACGCGTCCCCGAAACCGAATCCCAGGGCCGCATCCACACCAGCACCGTTACAGTTGCCGTCCTACCCGAAGCCGAAGAAACCGACATCGAAATCAATCCAAATGACCTGCGAATCGACATTTATCGATCAGGTGGCCACGGTGGCCAATCCGTCAATACAACTGACAGCGCCGTCCGTATCACCCACATCCCTAGCGGCATGGTCGTCATCAACCAAGACGAAAAATCTCAATTAAAAAACAAAGAAAAAGCCATGGGCGTCCTGCGCAGCCGTCTATTACAACAGAAAATCGATGCCGAACAAGCCAAACTAACCGCCGAACGCCGCAGCCTAATCGGATCTGGCGATCGCAGCGAAAAAGTCCGCACATACAATTTCCCGCAAGACCGCATAACAGATCACCGTATCGGTTATTCCCGCAGTAATATCCCTGCGGCCATGAACGGCAACATTGATGACCTGGTCGAACAATTACAATCATATGAACGCGAAATCAATGCCAAAAACGCTAACAATTAAACAATGGTCTGATCAGGCTATCAGCCAATTATTAGACCTTAAAATCATCACGGCTAGTCTAGACACCGAATTGATATTGGGCAATATACTAGAAGTTGAGCGGACATTCCTGCACGCTCACCCCGAACACATAATTAGTACAAAACAGGTAAAACTGGCTAATTCTATGTTGAAAAAACGTCTAAAATTCATGCCCATACCCTATATCCTCAAATACAAAGAATTCTATGGACGCAAGTTTTTTACAGATCGAGCGGTGTTAATCCCCCGCCCCGAATCTGAAAACATCATAGATATTGTCAAATCAATTTGCAAAAAACTAGATCTAAAAAACGGCGACATCGTCCTAGCCGATATTGGTACCGGCAGCGGTTGCCTGGGCATTACCGCTAAACTAGAAGTCCCCCGTCTAAATGTCATCGTTTCAGACATATCTATCAGCGCTCTGACAGTTGCCACGTTCAACGCCAAACAAATAGGTGCCGAAATCACCGTTACTAAAAGTAACCTATTAGACAACCACAACGAACGCCCCGACATTATCGTTGCCAACCTGCCATACGTTGATAAAGATTGGGAGACCTCACCCGAAACCGCTCACGAACCATCTAGCGCACTATTCGCAGCCGATGGCGGCATGAAACTAATCAAAGCCCTGATCCGCCAATCATGCAAACTGCAACGACCATCCAGCCATCTGATATTAGAGGCCGACCCCCGCCAACATATCACCCTAATCGCCTACGCAAAAAAATATGGCTACGTACACTGCGCAACCAACGATTTTATAATCCACCTGCAATTAACAGACTAGATATTGCCGATATTGATATTGTTAAACGCCAATACCAACACAGTGACAATCGCTACGGTGAATAATAATGGTAACAAAATATCAGATATCCTGATTTTTTTGAAATGATAGTACGAATTATATGCCTTGTAAGCCACAAAACCCAAACAAGTTATAATCACTGATACCTGTGGCAATAACATATTCTGAATAATCGGCAGGCTGTAGGCGATCGTCCAATGATATGCCAACCAACCGATTTCTGCTAGTACCAATCCCCACGCCAGACTTAACAACACAGTGTGATTTTCTTCGTCATAGCTATTTAGAACATGCCGAGCCGTCGCATAACCAACCAACCATACCAATAACACGACAATCGATGATATCCAGCCATATGCCATCATATAAATAGCCGTGATGCCTGAAAACAGCGCTACACCGGCCTGCATGACAACAAATTTGCGTTTGGATTGAGATTTTAGGAATAACAACCAGACCATATACAGCGCCACCAAGAATAATTGCACTATCAAAGTCTTTAATTCGCCCATATTAGCGGTGTTAGCGACGTACAAGAATACTACGAAACTGATGCTGACGATGACACTAACTAGGTCGCCTTGGATATTGGCGAACCAATAACGTGGACGAACTGCTAGCACTCGCCATTTAGACAACAATACCAAACCAAACGCTGGTAATAACGAATCAGTCGATCGAATAATTATCATCAAACCAATCGCCAATGCGACGTTCAAAGATGCATAAACAGCTTCATTCAAAAACGAACGGCGTTTTACTAGTTTCAAAAATTCCATATCTGTTACCAGTATACCACGACTGACATCACAGTCTAGCTAGTAGCTGCCCCAACAATAACTACGAAACGGACATTGCCGTTGACTGTTACTGGGGGTGTTGATGTATTAATAGCGACCCCATATTGTTCGGCTAATTTTTGAGCAGTCGCCTCATTGCCGGTACCTATCTGGTAAATAGTCGCCTGGCCATATTCACCTTCGGGCGCAGTATCAATAGAAACGACATTCAACCCGGCGTCTTCTAATTTGCCAGCCTCAACCGTACCTAGTCCATCAACATTAGAACCATTCAATACTACTATTGGCGCTGCCTCGCGAGATGCAGGGCTACTGGTCAAATTCTTTTTAATAAATTCTTGTAGGTCACCGTACTCAAAATTACCTAGTTTTGGATTGCCACTACCATTCATAACCGCCGTATCGCCATCAATCAAATTCAATGTGCGGATATCACCTGTTTTTATCTCGCTAGCCAGTTGTGCCAAAGTCCTAATCTCACCAGTTTGGATATTAGTTCGCAGATTATTGCCCAGTGATTCTATGATTTTGGTTATCGCGCCCAGGTTGGTTAATAGACCCGTGCTGGTTGCTTTGTCTTTTAATGCAATGAAAACTTTTTGCTGGTTAATCTCACGGTCAAAATTAGATCGGCTCAAACCATAAGTCGGCTCGCTGTGACCTCGTGCCATTGCAAAATACAGTGCGTGTTCACCATCCATATGATTAATACCATTGTCATATTTGACGTAATAACAGGTATAGCCACATCGCCAATCCATATTACGGTCCAACACACCTGGGGCGCCGGCGCTACCTTGGATGTCAACGTCAACCCCACCAACTGCATCAACGCTGTCAATTAATACCTTCCAATTAATATGTGCCGAATATTGTATATCCATCCCAACTACACTGCCTATCATTTGGCGCATAGCTGACATGCGCTGTTGTTCTAGTTCGGGTGTCGAACCATCACTGATACAACTAAAATACGAATTAATTTTGCCCGAATATCCTTCTGGGCACGCTTGGCCGTATTCGACTAACAGGTCGCGCGGGATACTGAACATATAGACGTCTTGTTTGGTTTGGTCAACACTGACCACCATTATAGAATCCGTCAGATCCGAACCTTCATGTCCTGGGTCGTCTTCGGATGTGCCTAGAACTAGGAAATTACTGCGCCCATTGGCGTCTTGTTGCAAAGCCTGGTTGCTAAATATATCTAGGATACTGCCCTGGAATATATTATTGCCAGCCGCGATAAATTTGTATACTGTATAGCCACCAAACGCCAATAACCCGGCTAGTAATGCGATAATTGACCATTTGACTATCCGTGACCACAGTGGTTTTGGAATTTTAACTTTGTTCTGTTTTTTCAACAATCGACGTTCACGACGTGTCATTTTCTGAACCGGAACGATTAAATTGTCTATTTCACGCAAAGATTCATCAATATCTGATCGCCCCAGGCCACGCCCTGGATCAGATTGGCCTAATTCGCGAGTAATTTCACTGCCTGTGGTATGCAAAGACTTGCCTATGGGTTTTTCCAGCGAAATAGCACCTTTGCTTATAATTTTTTTGTCAGACCGGTGCAAACCACCCAGCTGATCGCCGGGCTGTCTAGGGATAAAACCGTCAACAGAATTTCGTTCTTTTTTCATAAATACTCATACTAATATAACTGATTTTGTACGATTTTGGAACAATAAACATAACTAGTTAAAAATCCAAAAACGATGTATAGTGGTCAAGTAATGGAAGCAAGTTTTTTCAAACGTCATCCTTTTCTAAAAGATTCGATTGGCATAATCATATTCATCGTCTGTGTCATAGTCGGCACATTATTGATTAATGCCTTTGTTTTCCGTAGTTTCAGCGTTGTTGGTGCCAGCATGGAAAAAACAATGTATACCGGTGACCGCCTAATAGTCAGCCGATTGCCCGTCACATGGTCACAAATCCAAGGCCAAACCTACGTCCCCCAGCGCGGACAAGTTATCGTTTTTAAAAATCCTAAATACTCTGCCGGAATCGGTGACGAATACATCGTCAAACGCGTCATTGCATTCGCTGGCGAACGAGTCACATTGCGCGACGGCCATTATGTCGTGTATAACAACGATAACCCTAATGGATTCAATCCCGATGACCAGAATAACGGCGAACCAGGCAGCCCGACCAGCGGCACTGTCGATAAAATCGTACCAGACGGCGAAATATTCGTATCAGGCGACCACCGCCAAGACAGCTATTCATACGATTCACGCAACGGCCTAGGCACAATCCCACTGTATGACGTCGTCGGCCCAGTCAGTTTACGACTGTTCCCATTCGATAAAATTAGAACTTTCTAAAAATACGGGCCTAGCCCGTATTTTTAACCCTGAGTTTATCGAAGGGCTAATCAACTGAGAAACTTTTGTAGGCGTTCGAATTCGGCTTCATCGGCAAATTTAATCTTGATAAACCCATTGCCGCGCGAACTGGTCGATATAGCAACATCAGCGTTTAATCGTTTTTGAATACTGGCTAGTTGTTTGGCATATGGTTTCTCGGTAGCTTGTTTTTGTTTGGACGTTTCGCCCAGTTCCCGATTCTTCTTTAAATCGACTACGAATTGTTCGATTTTGCGTGAACTCCAACCTTCGGCCAAAATTTTTGGCACAACGATTTTAACGATTTCTTCGTCCATACCAACTAGTGGTTTTGCCTGACCTTCGGTCAATTTGTCTTCGGCAATCAGATTACGAACATATTTAGACAGTTTTAATAGGCGCAATTTGTTGCTGACGGCGCTGATTGACCCGACACCGACACGATTCATAATCTGTTCCAATGTCATATTGAATTGGTCGCGTAGTTTTAGATACGCGGTGGCTGTTTCCATGACGTTTAGGTCGCGGCGTTGCAAGTTTTCGATCAACGACAGCTCTAGTTTGTGCTGATTGCTGAGTGTACGGACCAATGCAGGGATTTTGTCTAACCCGGCCAATTTAGAGGCGCGAAAACGCCGTTCACCGGCTACAATCTGGTAACCACCTTCGTAGGGCATGACAATTATTGGTTGCAATACGCCGTGTTCACGGATAGATGCCGCCAATTCGTCCATGGCGTCTTGTTCGAACGCTTTGCGAGGTTGTTCGGGATCAGCAACGATTTGATCTAATTTGACCTGGCGTAGTTCTGATATTTGTTGGTCCTGGGATGCAGTCGGGTCAAAAGATTCGTCCAATAAATCGGTTGGGATTAATGATGAAAAACCACGACCCAAACCATGTTTTTGTTGTTTATTCGATGTTGGCACGACTCATAACCTCCTTGGTGAAT
>JBAXFD010000027.1:0-8165 GCA_037140095.1 Candidatus Saccharimonadota bacterium | reverse complement strand
CCTTTTTGTGACCCAAAAAGGAACTAGTCTTTGGTTCTTTACTAAAAGAAAGAACGAGAGATTAACTCCCCTGTCTATCTGGAGGATAGAATGTATAACAACACTCTCTTGACAATCTACAAAGCTTATGCTATCATCATATCTGTAAACTAATCAAAAACAAATATATGTTCCAAATATTTCTAACACCTATGACAACAACCTTCATGACCTTTTCGGCCATGTTTGGAGTTGTATTGCATGATGCGCAGCTAACAAAACTGGCTGAAGTTGCTATTAGTAAACATGCGAACATCGAATCTATTCAGCCAGACGAAGTACGATTATTAGCCAAAGCTTCAGTCCATACTCATGTTGCAGCAGCCAATTATTCATCTACGAACACCAGCACTCAAACTTCTATCCAACCCCGTAATGAAAACGACAAAAAATATGTTTCAAATCGCCGTCATGTTAGTAACGACAGTGACAGCGATTATGTGTGGCCGTCTATTTAATCTGTTATTTGATGATTTCTAGTTCGTGAACCAGGCGCTCTACTAGCGTCTTTTTTTCGTCCAACTGATTGTGAGTTTCATCAACTAATTTGGCTGGGGCTTTATCGATATATGATTTGTTAGCCAGGCGTGATTCCAGGTTTTTAATCTGGGCATGAGCCTCGGCTAAGCGGACTTCTAGGTTGGTCTGATGTTCGGACAAAGTCTCGGCCGAGATGTCCAACCAAGCTGCCCTACCGCTGTTAGCTAGGCGTAATCCTCGTGGTGCATCAGTAGCAGTGACTTCGGATAGTTTAGCTAGGCGTTTAATCATATCGGCGTTATCTGCGACCAGGCTGTCGTCTTGGTATAACAAACCGTATTTTTTATTGCCAGGTAATTCAGCGGTGACAAAACGGATTTCACCAATCAGAGCCTTTAACTGCGAGAACTCGCTAGCGGCAATATCGTCATATCCAGCGGCAACTGGCCATTTAGCAGTAATCAGCAGGTCTTTATACCAAGGCAAGGTCTGCCAAATCGTCTCTGTTAGGAATGGTGCGAACGGATGCGCTATTTTCAAACAAGTATCTAGAACCCATGCCAACATCTGGGGGCTATCCTGAGATTTGCTGGATTCGATATACCAATCGGCAACATCATCCCAGATGGCGTGATAGACAGTCTCGCTAGCCTCGGCGAATCGGTACAGTTCTATCTGTTCTTGTGTTGTTTTTATCGCATCATTTAGCTGGCGGACAATCCAATGATCGGCCATGGTCGTAGGTTGCGCCCCAGTGTATTCGAAACCGTCCCCTATCTGGTTCTCGATGAATCTGGCGATATTCCACAGCTTGTTACAGAAATTACGCCCGGCCATAACTTTATTCAAACTAAAGGCCTGATTCTGGTTGGCGCTACGGCTGGCAATTAACCCTAGTCGCAGGGCATCCGAACCATATTCGGATATGGCATCCATCGGATTAACCACGTTTTGTTTACTTTTGCTCATCTTCTGTCCACGTTCGTCCAATACCATACCGTGCAGATAAACATGTCTAAAAGGCACGTCACCCATAACGTATAGTCCCAGCATGATCATACGAGCAACCCAACGATCTAACAGGTCACTGCCCGTTTCCATAACACTATTAGGGTAAAAACGGCTTAGGTCGCCACCATCAATTGCATCTGTCGTAATGAACGGCCACTGACCACTGCTAAACCAAGTGTCGAATGTATCTTCTTCGCGTTTGTAAGTTTTACCATCAATTTCAATAGTCGGTTCGTCTACACGTTCGTCAAAAATCCATTCATCAGGGTTGTCAACAGATTGAAAAGCCGGAATCGGGATACCCCAAGGTATCTGACGAGATAGGTTCCAATCACGCAGATTGTCTAGGTATTGAATCAAAACTTTTTTGCGGCTAGCTGGTGTAAATGTCACCTGGTCATCTATAATTGCCTGTTTAGCGCGCTGTGCCAGTGGCTGGATTTTGACAAACCATTGGTCTTTGATTAGCGGTTCGATTGGCAGACCGCTTTTGTAATCATATCCTACGGAGTGTTCTATGGTTGTCTCACCTCTGCGGAATCCTTGGGATTCTAATGCAGCCAATACCTTTTTACGAGCATCAGTAACATTTAACCCCATGAATTCATCTGGTACATTAGTCATCAGGCCGTCAAAACCAATAACCTGGACTCGTTCTAGGTTATGTCGTTGCCCTACTTCAAAGTCGTTAGGATCGTGTGCCGGAGTGATTTTTAACACACCTGTGCCAAAGTTCATATCGACGTAGTCATCAGCAATAATTGGGATTTCCTTATCTGTTAATGGCAAGAAAACGCGCGTACCAATCAGTTGTTTGTAACGATCATCGTTAGGGTTGACGGCAATTGCACTGTCGCCGAAAATCGTTTCGGGCCTGGTAGTCGCGACTATCACCTCGCCTAGCCTGTCAAATGTAGGATATGCGATATTCCATAATGTCCCCTGCTCTAATTTGTGATCGACTTCGATATCCGAATAGCTGGTCTGGTATTTGGTACTGTAATTAACGATACGTTCACCCCTGTAAATCAATCCCTCATCCCACATTTTTTTGAATGTGCTATGAACGGTTTTGATGACTTTTTCATCCAATGTAAAGACTAGATCTTTCCAGCTACAGCTGGCACCCAAGGCTCGTAATTGCAGATCCATATTGCCGCGATGCTGTTCGACAAAATTCCAAACTTGGTTATATAACTGTTCGCGTGTGAAGTCAAATCGGTTCTTGCCCTCCCCTGTTAGGTGGCGGTCATAGACAACCCATGTTTCGAACCCAGCGTGGTCCGCCCCTGGAATATAGGCCACATCTCGGCCTTGCATGCGGTAGTATCGAGCCAAAATATCCTCCAACCCGACTGTCAGCGCATGCCCAATATGCAGGTTGCCATTGGCATTTGGTGGTGGCATGACAATCGAAAAAGGCTCCCCTACCCCTGTTGGGCGGAAGGCGCCAGATTGTTCCCACATCGCGTATATATTGGGCTCATACTGATTGGGGTCGTAAGTTTTTGCTAATTTCATTTTGAATTAAATTTGACCTTTTGGCTATAATATTTTCACGTGGAACTTTGGCTACACTTATCAAGGTCTTCCACCGAAACCCTTGTAATTCTGCCAAATTACCCGTGTTTGTTTTCATCAATTATTATATCACAACTGATTACACGGACGCCAAATATCTGCGATTTAATCTGCGCAGTAGGGAAGTGCTAGTGGTTTTATCGGGTCATTGATAGACTAGGCTGGACTTCTAATTCGAACGGATCAACAGGGGATTGGCACTGAGATTGGTAATAGCCTAGCGAAGCGACCATTGCGGCGTTGTCAGTACATAGATTCATTGGGGCGTAATCGATGTTAATCGGCAGTCGTTCAGATAAGATTCGCCTCAGTTCGGCGTTGGCGGCGACCCCACCGGCAATAACAACAGATTTAGGGTTGTGGTCATTAAAGGCTTGTTCTGTTTTATCCACTAGTGTTTCAATAGCGGTGCGCTGGAAACTGGCAGCGAAGTCACCTTGCTGTGACGCGTCTAGCCGCGCTGCAAGGCCGCCTGATGGGAAACCAATGTCAACGCCTGCTTCGTGTTGAACGGCCCTTAGAACGGCTGTTTTGAGGCCAGAGAAGCTAAAATCATAAGCACCATCCAACTTTGCCTTTGGCAATTTATATTTTAACGGGTCGCCGTTCATAGCAGCGCGGGCGATTGAGGGCCCACCGGGGTATGGTAAACCTAGTATCTTGGCGACTTTATCGAATGCTTCACCGACTGCATCATCACAAGTTTGGCCCAGTAACTCGTAATCGCCGTGATCGCGGAATAATACCAATTGGCTGTGCCCACCACTGACGATTAGTGCCAACAACGGGAATTCAGGTGCCGTTTCGTTCAAAAAATTAGCATAGACGTGAGCTTCAACGTGGTGAATAGGGTACAGGGGCTTGTTTTTCAATACCGCTAGCGCTCGGGCTGCTAGAGTGCCAACTAATAGGGAGCCCATTAACCCAGGGGCGTATGTCACGGCAATCGCATCAATATCGTCCCAGGTGCAATTCGCATCTGTTAACGCTTGATTAATCACCGGATTTATAACTTCAATATGACTACGAGCAGCCACCTCGGGAACAACACCGCCATAGACGGCGTGAATGTCGATTTGCGAATTGACGACATTGCTGAGAATTTTGCGGCCATCTAAAACAACCGCGGCAGCGGTTTCATCACAACTGGATTCGATTCCTAGTATGTTCATATCTGTTATATTCTACCACAGTTACATTTCAATGACCGCAATTAGGATGTATAGTAGTAATTGATAAACAAAGGAGGGTTCATGATCAAAAGATATGCGCTGTATCTGTTAAGATGGCAGCTATCGGCGCCAATATTAGCATTCTGTCTAATGTATCTGCAATTCGGGGTGACTTGGAACACGATTGCCGCCAATCTGATCGGGGGATTGATATTTTTTTGGGTTGATAGATTCATATTCACATCGCAGGTCATCGCACCCCAATGGGAAGTCGCCGACAATATTGTCTGTTTTGATTGTCACAAACCTGTTTTTCGCGGCTATCGGTTGGTACGGGCGAAAAACTACGACAAATCACACGCCACGCCTGAATTTAGGTGCGAAAGCTGTAGCGCGAAGAAAACTGAGGATTTGAAGAAAGAGGGGAAGATAAAATAGCCCCTGCCGGAAAGGCGAGGGCTATTAGATCATAAACTGACCTATCCTATTATTGAGTCTTGCTATAAGTCTCGGCGGCGTCAGTAGCTAATCGATCAGCTTCTCGCTTTGCATTGTCAGCAATCACTAGTTGAGCGCGTTGTTCTTGATGTAGCGCATGAAGTTCACTTGCCCCCTCAGATGCTATCTCCTGATTTTCTCTATCCTTATTTTCATCACCTGATGGACCTGCCCAATTAGCGCCAGATTTTACACCAGCTTCACGGTATGCCTCTGAGTTGACAACGGCCTTGGCGTTTTTTTCTGCCTGTACCCGAGCTTCTTCTGCAGGAATTGATGCGTAAGCCATAGCCTCTGTTTGGCCCTCATCTAGAACAGCATTTGGGTATGATGCCTGATATTCTTGTACATTTGCTTCTGATGAACCGATATTTGGTCCGAAAGGTTTCAGTTTTTCGCTCATTTTGTTTTTTCCTTTTTTTATTTTTTGTATTATTACTTTTACACTAGCACAAGCGTCATGAATTGTCAAGATGGGACAGGGACGGACAAGAATATAACCGTCTTGGGGAGGAGGGGAGATAGTGCTCCACTTTGTTCCGCTTCTCCGCTCATTCGCAAAAGAAAATGCCTGCGGCGCTTTCTTTTGCTTCAATCGCTACGCCGACTCCCGCCCGAGATTTAGGGGAGATTCGGCGGAGCGCAGCGAAGAAAATAAAGCACCCGCCCCAGCGGGTATTTTATTTTCAAGCAAGCGGAGGAGCGAAGGCTTTAGCCGGAGCGATACTCCCGCATTTTTGCGACCACGTCGCAAAAATCAGCGCGGAGTCCGAATTTCCCCACCTTCGGTATAAAAAATACCCGACCTTTTGGTCGAGTATTTTTTATTGGCGGAGGAGGGGAGATTCGAACTCCCGCTCCAGGTCTCCCCAGACTAATGATTTAGCAAACCATCCCCTTAAGCCACTTGGGTACCCCTCCGTAGGGCAAGTAGATTTTAGATTATAGATTATAGATTTTGGTATAAATCTATAGTCGCAAACGCAAATCTAGGTGATATTTTAGCATATTATAGGTGTTGATGACAGCCCCTAATCGAAATTTAATTATAAATTTTGCCGAGCCCCATACTATAATCTAAAATCCAAAATCTAACTCCTACCCATCCCACTGGGGGTGGTTTTTTATTAGAACGCTTGCTATAATATCTCTATATGGTTTAATAGCCAAATAATCATGACAAAGACTTCCAACAAAATCAGATCAAAAATAACTATCGGCGCGGTTGCAGTCGCAGTTTTGAATTTGGTCGCAACACTACCGACTATGGCACTAAGCGCTATCGAAACAGGAGTATTGGCGGCTCGTGCTGATAACCAGCCTGATACCTTATTCGGATTGAACGGCGTGTTCACTATCATCAGCAGCACATTGCTATTCGCAATCGGCGCCATTAGCGTCCTAATGATTATCGTCGGCGGGATCCGTTACGTGATATCGGGCGGCAAAGAAGCATCTGTCAACAAGGCAAAAAACACTGTTTTATATGCAATTATAGGTCTAGTCGTGGCAGTATTGGCATATGCAGCGATCAATTTCGTCCTAACTACACTGATGCCTGGCATGAATGGTAGCAGTGGCGGAACGAACGTCTAACAAAATTTAAAACTCCCCTAGACGAACAGGGGAGCTTTATGAACAATTTAGGTATTTATTGCGCTTTCTCGTAAGCGGCCTTTGTAGCGTCGGCTATATCTTTAGCTCTCTGCCGAGCATAGGCCTCATCCTTTAGAGCTTGCCCAGAGCCAGACAGCGATTCTAATATTCGTTGATCGTCGATTAGCTTACCATCCACAGCAGCTCCTCGTTCCAAAAGGCTTTTCTGAATTTCTTGCCTATTACTCATTTCAATAGCATCAAACGTTAGATTTTCTGCTTTCTGACCATATCCAGAGGCAGCCTCTTCGGCATCTTTTGATTCATAAGCCATGGCTTCCGCCACTGGTTTTTCGACCATGTCCATGTTTTCTGGCGGAGGAGTTGAAAATGATGGCATTGTTTCGCTCATTTTATTTTTTCCTTTTTTGTTTTTTGTTTTAATTTATTATTAATTTTACACTAGCACAAGCGGGATATATTGTCAAGGCTAAACAGGGGGCGGAGAGGGCGAGATATCGCTTCGCTCCTCCGTTTGTTAATCTGAGATTCAGAAGAGATTTGGCGAAGCGATAAAAGGAAGCGAAAGCATCTCCTCTGGGGAGAGGGCGAGATATCGCTTCGCTCCTACGCTCATTTGCGAAAAAATGTAAACACTTTTTCGCTTCATTTACTTCGCCGACCCGCGGTCACGCCGTTTCACGGCGCCCGCGAGTTCGGATCTCGCGCCTCAGTCAAATTAAAAATATGACCACAGGGGTCATATTTTTAATTTGGCGGAGAGGGCGAGATTCGAACTCGCGGTACCATTGCTGACACGACAGTTTTCAAGACTGTTCCCTTAAACCACTCGGGCACCTCTCCATGGGGGAGTAGATTATAGATTATAGATTATAGATTTTTGTATAAATCTCAATCACAAATATAAATCTATGTGATATTTTAGCATGTTATAGGTGTTAATGACAGCCCCCGGCCGAAATTTAATCATAAATTCTGCTCACAGGCCCATACTATAATCTATAATCCATAATCTAAAATCTACTGAAGCAACTGCCGCGCGACCACTGCCACCCAGACATTCTTTGCCCCGGCTCGTATCAACGCACGACTGGCGTATTTGACCGTGGCGCCAGTTGTCACGACATCATCAATTAACAGGTACGGCACGTTACCATCGATTGGACCTTTGGTGGTAAAAGCCTGCCTGGCTTGCGTCTCGCGCTGTTTGACAGAAGCCTGGCGCTGTTTGGTATTCGTGACTCTTTGCAGCAATTGATTGCATTGCAGGCCTTTAGATTTGGCCACATGCCGGGCAATCAACAACGTATGATCATAGCCCCGTTCACGAATATGCCCGGACGTAGTAGGGACGGGGACGATAACCGTGTCGGGCGGCAGGTCAGGCAGGGCGCCCGCCAACAATTCTCCTAATATCTTGTGCGCTGACCTCATCCGTTGAAACTTAAAATCACCGACCAACCGCTGTAAAACCCCGCTACGTTCTCCAACCGCCCAAGCCCGCGTATACGGCACCCGACAATCGCTACACAGCCACATATTAGCGGTAGGGCGACGGCAGGCCACACAAATGGGTTTTGATTCCGATGTGATGTTGTTTTTACAATTGTCGCATAACAAACAGCCGATTTTATCACACCCACAACAGTGGTGTGGAGCTATGGTTGACAGCATCTCATCTATCATTGTGTTTTTTACGTTTAAGCACTCCTTATAGTTGATTATACTGGATATGTTGGTTATAATGTGAGAGACTATTTGTCAATA
>JBAXFD010000026.1:0-8304 GCA_037140095.1 Candidatus Saccharimonadota bacterium | reverse complement strand
CAATACCCCGATAAATAATTGCATTCACACCCCCGTAACTAAATTAAATTGTCAAAATTTCTTTTTCTTTGGCGACGAATATACTGTCAATTTTGCTGTTTTCGGTTGCCATCAACGTATCAATCGTTTTTTCGGCACGTTTCATGTCGTCTTCGGACATTTCTTTGGCATCTTTTTTGCGTTTGGCTTCTTTTAGCGCGTCCTGGCGGATGTTTCGCAATGCGATTTTGGCTTCTTCAACCTTTTCGCTAGTCTGTTTTACGATTAATTTTCGGCGTTCTTCGGTCAATGCTGGGATTGGTACACGGATTACACGACCGTCGTCGCTAGGGTTAAAACCTAGGCTTTGATCGGCACGAATTGCAGCGCAAATAATCTGAATATTGCTAGGGTCAAACGGTGTAACCTGCAACATTTGTGGTTCTGGCGCGGTGATATTAGCCACTTGATTTAGCGGCATCATTGATCCGTAAACTTCGGCTTTGATTCCGTCCAATTGGCTGGGATGCGCCCGACCAGTTCGGACTTTTTTTAATTCTTCCTCAAAATGAGCGATTACTGTACTAAATTTCGTTTCGAATGGTTTTGTATCAAACATATGTAACTATTATATCAGAGATATAATGCAAGTAGATTATAGATTTTGGATTTTAGATTTTAGAAGAATTACAAAAAACATAAAATTAATAAATCCCATAAAAACAGGCCCGCCTTCCAGCGAGCCTATTCCAGTAAGATTTGAGATTGAGACTATACTATAATCTAAAATCCAAAATCTAAAATCTACTTGCGGTTACTCCGTAACGCCCAATTCAATTCGTTTGAACTGGCGGACAATCAGGTTTTCACCTGTCTTCGCAATATTCTCTTTTACAAAATCTTCAACAGTTTGTTTCTCGTTTTTGATGTAAGTCTGTTGCAATAATACTTTTTCAGCAAAATGCTTTTTGACTTGGCCATCAACGATTTTTTCTAGCATTTCGGCTGGTTTGCCGCTAGTTTTTGCCACTTCCATACATTCTTCACGAACTCGTTTCAATTCCGCTGCAGGAATTTCGGATTCGCTAACATAGATTGGTGACATTGATGCAACTTGCAATGCAATTTCGTGCACGAATTCTTTGAAACCATCTGTTCGGGCAACGAAATCTGTTTCACAGTTAACTTCTACGATAACGCCGATTCGTCCACCGTGAACATAGCTGTCGATTAGGCCGGCGCGGGCTTCGCGGTCGCCTTTTTTCTCGGCTTTGGTTACGCCTTTTTTGCGCAGTGCTTCTAGTGCCTTGTCAAAATCACCGTTTGCTTCTACCAACGCAACCTTGGCGTCAGTCAGGCCGATGCCTGATAATTCTTTTAACTTTTTAATATCATCAATTGATACGCCCATCTCTTATTTCTCCTCTGTGTTTTTAACTGTACCAGCACCTTCTGTGACCGCGCTAGTAACATAATCTAATAACAATTGTACACCTTTGATTGCGTCGTCGTTACCAGGAATGACGTAGTCAATTAGTGATGGATCAGCGTTTGTATCAACAACTGCAACTACTGGGATGCCCAATACATTTGCTTCTTTGATAGCGTTCAAATCACCGATTACATCGATAACAAATACTGCGCCAGGTTGGCCATTTAGATCTTTAATGCCGCTATATTTTAGATTTAGTGCATCGATTTCTTCTTGGAATCGTTGAACTTCTAGTTTTGAATAGCGTTTTTCTAGGTCGCCAGATGCCATTCGTTTTTCTAGATCTTTTAGTTTTTTGATCTGTTGAGTAGTTGTCGCAACATTGGTCAGAATACCACCTAACCATCGTTCAGTGACGAACGGCTGATTGATAGCTTCGGCTGCTGCGCGGATGATGTCTTTGGTATGTTTTTTAGTACCAACAAACAAAACTTTTTTACCGCTAGCGGCAACTTTAGTCAGGAAAGGCAATGCTGCTTCCAAACCTTCAACAGTTTTTTCTAGGTTAATAATATGGCTGTCTTGGCGTTTACTATGAATGTATTTCGCCATTTTTGGGTGCCAGCTGCTGGTCTTGTGACCAAAGTGTACACCAGCTTCAAATAAAGCTTTAATATCGACATTTGCTGTCATTTTGTAACTCCTTTTTCTTCCTTTGTGTACCTGAGATTAACAGGAGTTATTGCACAAAGTGCTTCATTAATTTATTTACCTGATAATTATAACAAATAACAGATACAAAATCAACACCAATTATCTAAACCCTGCCGAACACCCCATCCTGAAATTTTGAGATTTGCAGCCCATGGGGGCATCTGCAGAACCCCGGATGACTATGGATCAAATATCCTGGAACGGCGAGGACTGCTTGTCCTCCATAGCTTTAGCAACGGAGGGTTTGAGCCCTCAGAACATGTCTGAGGCGCGAGTTTCCGCAGACGGCCAAGATATTTTATCTATAGCCAAACCGAGGGCTCGAAGCCGCCCCAAGAATTTTTCGGTTCCTTTTTGTGACCCAAAAAGGAACTAGTCTTTGGTTCTTTCCGAAAAGAAAGAACAAATACTTCCCCCTTATGCTCGCATAAAACCCCCACCGATGTTATCATACCTAATAGTTTATTGATTTTTTAAATAAACCGAACCTAATAGCTGATCAAACAAATGAAAAGGATGTGAGGAAATTGAAGGTTTATATCTTGAACTTTTCTAGGTACTGTTATGCAGAACTACCTGATTGGGAATACAGAAAAATGTATAATCTCATCAAAGAAATCGGAATGCCAGAAACAAAACCATACCCAGAGTTCCAAATTATGTGTAATTCGGTACCTATGGATTGTATGGTCACAATGCTTTTGTCAGAAAAACACGATATCCATCTGGGCAAACAGCAATTTTCAGGCAACTGGCCAACCGAAGAGAACCCGGCTAGATTCCCAGAAGTAGCACGTATGGTCAAGATATTAAAAGACGCTGGGTCACAGGTATTAATAATCGTTTGCGAAAGCAATTATGATTTGCCAAAGCACCTCCCCGAGCATCTAGCAGAAGAACTAGGCATGCCTACGGACATCTTTCTAAACGGCTCCCATGTATCACAGATGCTAGAGATTAATATCGGAGATTCTCAGATAAAAACTCGCTACATCTATGATGGCTCTTCGTCCGATTGATCAGTATTAGTTTCACCAAGCCCTGCAGACCCATTCGTCTGCAGGTATTTTAATTTCAGACTATTCGATTATATAAGTTTGGCTAGCATTCGGTGTGCCTTGTCGAACCCAAATCTCACCAGAACAATCAGGTTTGACTTGGCCTAGTACATGCAATGCTGAATTGGCCATATATTTCCTAATTTCCAGTGGTATTTTATCGTTGGCATCTTTGACCTGCCCATCAAACTCAATTGAAAAATCAACTTCACCCAATGTCACGACATGAGCCACAACAGATACACTATCAAAAAATGACTTTGCATTTGGTGATACCCCGACCAACTTTTCCCTAAACTCTGCGGCAAAACCGCTTTCAAATTCCGCGACATCACCACCGGCTTGCGCAATCGATTCAGACGATGATGAAACAATAATATCCATCACTGGTTTATCAACAAATTTCTCAATCGGGCTAGCGACTAAACCTTCAGGTTCTTGCAATTTATCTTCTTTGATTTCATCTGGTTTATACATTCTGAAAGTTGCATCAGTCCATGATTCAATAACTAATTCGTTAATATCAGCACCTGACCTCTTGATCAAATCAATAATTTTGATGGCCGCAGCATCAATCTTTTCAGCACTTGGCCAAAATGACGGATCTTCGCGTTCTGGGTATGTATTATCACTAGTACCGAAAGCTATTTTAATCTGACCTGGCTCGGCACCGGTGCTGATCACTCTAAATTCCTTATCATCCTCAGGTGCACCTAATTCGGCATTAAAAATACCCAAAATTTCATTTAACAGATTCTTTTGTTTGAGAACCTCTTGCTCGCCGTTCTTTTTATTCTCTGGAAAACCGCCTATTGCAATTGGGGGCATACTGAATTTCTCCTTTTATCTAATTGAATACCTTTATTATACAGGATAAACTTTGGTATTTGGTTGACCTTGGCGAATCCAAACTTCACCAGAACAATCAGGTTTTATCCCATTAATCGTATGTAGCGCGGCATTAGCCATATATTCTCTAATCTCTTCGGGCATCTTGTCGCCTTTGATATCGCCATCAAACTCAACTGAAAAATCAACTTCGCGCATAACCACAACTTTTACGACAACTGGGACGTTTTCAAAAAAGGCTTTTGCATTTGGCGATATGCCAACTAACTTTTTTTGGAACTCTGCCGCAAAACCACTCTCAAACTCTTTGACATCCCCACCAGATTGAGCAATCGATTCAGCTGTCGAAGTCACCACTACCTTCATCACTGGTTTATCAATAAATTTTTCAACCGGGTTCTGCACCAAGTCTTCCGGCTCTTGCAACTCGTCGGCTTCAACTTCAGATTGTTCATATCCCATAAAAGTTGTATCGGACCATCTCTCAACCACCAATTTAGGCACATTGGCACCAGACTTTTTTATCAGATCAACAATCGCGGCACCTGTCGCATCAATGGTCTCATCAGTAGGCCTAAATGATGGGTCTGGGCGGTCTGGATACTCATTATCCCCAACCGTACATGCTATTTTAATGCCCTCATCCTCAGACTCCACGCTTATCGTCTCTCCAACCTCTGAATCCCAAAGCTCAGCTCCTGTCATCGTGTTAAAGAGAGTGCCGATATCTTTGCACAATTTTTCATTATTCACACCTACTTTTTCTGACCTACCATCACTAATAAATTCTGTAATCGGTGCCATATTATTTCTCTCCTTTTATTAATTTATCTAATCCGATATCTTCATTCAACAACGTATGAATCCGTTCTAGATATATCCGTGATTCTTCCTCACTGTCTGCTTGGATAACATTATAAGGGAAATACAGGTAACAAATAAATAACATCGCGTCTAATAATTCACTGGCTGTAAAGTTAAATTGTTTTTTATTCTTGTACCCATCGATTATTGCTGCTGCGACTTGACCATTGAACCTGTCCGATTTGAACATAGAAAACTCTACCAGTGCCACTGATATCTCGATAATCGGATCGCCAATCGCCCAATCGTTAAAATCTAGCAAATACAATCTTCCACCATTTTGAATCAAATTCCATGGCCATATATCTTTGTGTAGAAACTGTTGATTATTGCTGGAATCTAATTTATCTATAATCTCGTAAACTCGCGGCAGATTAGATTTGTATTCAGACATATCGAATTGCAAACCTTTATTAGCCATCTCCTGGTCAATATTACCGTAGACAAAGTCAAACTCCTCACAAAAATTCATAGCCGAAAACTGCGAAACGTCAATCTGTTGTGCGGTCTGATCGATAGTCGCGACAACTTGACCAACCTGTTTCATCAATTCAGGTGCAAACTCCAGTTCATCCAAAACCGGGCCATCAATAAAATTAGTTGCTACAACGTTAAAGCCATCGTATTCTTGCAAAATCTGACCATCCTTGCCCAAAACAAATTCTGGGATATCAATGCCGGCCGCCATGAACAATTTAACCGCTTCAATTTCTTTTGCTATTTTATCCCGGTTAGATTGACCATGACTGTAAATCTTTAGCGCAACATCAAAATCTGCGCCTGTAATCCGATAGTTATCATTGGCTACGCCACTTAATTTTCCATAGCTAACAATATCGCCCAATGCATATCTATCTTTTAGAACATCACATGCTTGTTCGGTAGTGTAGTTTGATCTGATAAAATCCATTTTTTACGCCTTTTTACTTGTCTTTTTAATAATATAACATAGAAACACCGAAACATCGGCCGGTGGGTTGTATTCTCGTTTATCTTCCCATGATTTAATAATCTCGAACCCACCATCGCTTAAGATTTTGGCGAACTGGTTTTTACCATAAAACGCCCAATAACGCTTTGCCTCACCCTCACCTAGATAGCTTTCAAAACTACCTTTTTTGACAGTAATCAGCCCGATACCGCCCATTTTTAGGACACGATTTGCTTCGGCTATAGCCCCGGCAATATCCTTTTTAGGAATATGCAGATATGCTGCGAACGACCATATGCCATCAAATGACTGGTCTGCAAATTTCAAATCGCACAGATCCATAACCTGGAATTTGACGCTTGGAAACAATTTTTCGGCTTCACCGATCATGCCATCTGACAGGTCGACGCCAGTGTAATCATAGCCCGCTGGGACGAACAAATGCGCATCCCGCCCAGTACCACATCCCAGATCCAAAACCTTACCACCAGGCAATAATTTCTGATATTCTTCGAATTCTGGACGACAATACTCTAGATTGGCCTTTTTTATAACCCAATTAGCCGCATTGCGGTCATACCAACTTTTAGTTACTGCCTTATTCTCAATCATTACCATCCTCCAAATTATTCCCAAAAAACAGCTAAACGATCGCCAAAATCAGGATATCTTTCCTCAATCAACGGAGTCGCGATTAGTGACAATACATGGTTTTCGGAATAAAAATCTTCCATCGTGCAATTCCTGCCAGTTTCGGCATTAAACCTGGCTAATTCACTCTCTGGGTCGGCCATAAACCTCTGGCAATTACCAGCAACAGCCTCATGTGCCGCGTTATTATCACTTTGCCGTTTGCCAAACTCACGTTCATATAACATCGCAAATATCTCACAAACCTGCTGGCGATTAAATTCAAATTTGTTTAAATCCAAATTAGGGTATTGTTCCTTGATCATACCTGACAATTTTGCCCGCATCTGGTCGCTATATTCCGCCGATATCTCGGGAATGCCCCCATCATCTACGTACCCACCGAATCGTTTCGCATATTCTATGTCAAACACATTGTGCGCTATCTCGTGCGCCACAGATTCATCATATGTTGGCAGTTCTGCCAGTATTAGGGCAACAGCACGACGATCATCGACCTGTTTAGGGTCAATCGCTTCAAAACCCGCCCGGCTGTGTATCCCGACAAAATCAGTCGTCCGTCCATATATAAAATCTTCTAGATTGCTAACCCCATCACTGGGCTCGTTACCATCAAAAGTCACAACGCGCAGGCCATCCAAATACCCAGGATCAAAAATCCCCGCCGCCCGAACAATATCAACTGCATTTTTAGATTTTTTATTCATTTTTTGCTTCCCTTGGTCCCATACCATCAGTATAACAAAAATATACTATTTAGCTGTCGCCAGGCGTAATTTATGATTAGCCATCTTAGTCTCTTTGACAATCGTTTGCCGTACAACGGCTTTTTTCACGGCTGGCCTATCACTAGGATTTTGCTGATAGTAAATTCGCAATAATTTATTCCAAAATTTAGCCTTAGCCCCACCATTATACATACGATCCATCGCAATTTGATGTTGTATGTTCAGTAATCGATTCCTGCGCTGATACTTCACACCTTGAACCGCCGCAAAACTACCAACTAGCACTGATACCAAAACCGCCGCAATCAACCCAAAGGCCATTGCTAATAATAACGCCAAAATCAAAAATCCCGCCATCACAAACCGCATCCAAATCAGCCCAAAACCGCCTTTTATATTCGCCCCGCTGATTTTATTTGTAATCATAAGCTTATTATAGCATAACTACAAAAAAGCAATTTATTTCTCATCTATCAGCGAGATTATCTGATAACCGTATTTTTCAATATCTTCAGGGGTAAAATAATCAATATCCTTTGTCCTAGCAATATCCCCGACCGTACGTCGCATTGTTCGCCCAGTTGGCGTGTTAGTTTCATTATCCGTTTCAATCAATATCAATGTATCACCCATCTGACAATCCCAATCTGCCAAACGCAACTCAAAAGTCTTGCGCCCAGCCTCAATCTCGGTGAAATACTTTGATCGTACCTTTTTCTCAATAGTTTTATTCATGGTTTGATTATACTACTTCCCAAATGTATCAATTGGGGTCAACGGATACTATTTGAATGGTTAGTTTTTCACTGTCTTTATCCATTGCGAGAAAGAGGAATACGAATCTCCAGCAGTATCAAGTGCTAATCGTTCTTCATCAGTCAATTCTGCTAGCACTTTATTGCTGCCATTAGGTATAAATATTTTATGCAAATCGCTCCAAGCACCTTTATGATCGACATTAACAATCTGCTCGGCTATAACACCTCTATATGGCTCATCCTCGAAAACATGTTCCTTGCCGTCAGCATCAATATAAACTAGAGAACTTAAAAAGTAAGCAGAACGGTCATCATGATTTTTTAGGAAATTTAATATGCC
>JBAXFD010000025.1:0-10350 GCA_037140095.1 Candidatus Saccharimonadota bacterium | reverse complement strand
ATATGCCGCGATAGCTCAGTTGGTAGAGCGCATCCATGGTAAGGATGAGGTCCTGGGTTCAAATCCCAGTCGTGGCTCCAAATTCGCATTCAACTGCCCATCTAGGGCAGTTTTTGTTATAATAACAATATGGCAACATTTAGTTTTGATATAGTTTCCGAATACAACAAGGCCGAGATGAACAATGTATTGGCAATGGTGGTCAAAGAAATAGCAAATCGCTATGATTTTAAAGGCACGCCTGCCGAGATTGATTGGCTAGGCGATAAAGATGGCTTCAAGGTCACAGGCGCCAATGAATGGCAGATTGAAAGCATCGTTGATATTATCCGTAAAAAACTAGTTAGTCGCGAACAAAGTAGTAAATCATTAGATTTAACGAAGACAATCGTGACTAGCAATATGAAAGCTACTCAAGAAATCCCATTTATCGCTGGATTGGACCAGGACAAAGCAAAACAGATTACAAAACTGATTCGTGAACAATTACCCAAATTAAAGCCACAAATCCAAGGCGAAGCCGTGCGAGTTATCGGCAACAGCAAAGACGAATTACAATCAGCAATGACGTTAGTTCGATCTGCCGACCTAGATTTCCCAGTCAGTTTCAACAACTATAGATAGAGTTCTACAGATTTTTTGAGATTTGTAGCCCGGTGGGACATCTGCAGAACCCCGGATGGTTATGAATTGAACATCCTGGAGCGTCGAGGACTGTTTGAGCCGACTTTTAAGGCGGCGAGTTCCGCAGACGCCCAAGATTGTTTAATGAAATAGCCAATCCGCGGATTCGAAGCCGTCCCAAATGTTTTTCGGTTCCTTTTTGCTACCCAAAAAGGAACTAGTCTTTGGTTCTTTACGAAAAGAAAGAACAAAAATAACCTTCGGGGCTTGCTATCTACCTCTTATCTTGCTATAATCTAGCTTAATCGTTTCACAAATTTTAAAAGGAATTCATCCGCCAAAATTTTTTGACTAGATTAAAAAAGGATATGGATGGAAGAAACAGAATAAAACAACGAATAATTTATTTTTGAAAGGTAAATTTAGGAGGATAAATGGCAAAAAGTAATACAAAGCGCAAATTAATCGGAATGGTCAGTGACTTGTCAGGTCATAGGACTTATTACACGACCAAAAACACCCAAAATACTCCTGACAAAATCGTATTAAAAAAATTTGATCCAATCGCTCGCAAACACGCGACATATACTGAAACCAAGAAAAACCTTGGCCGTAACGAAGTCAAAGAACGCAAGGGCTAGGATAGAGTAGATTATAGATTTTGGATTTTAGATTATAGTATAAATTTCAAATCTCGAATCGCAAATAATCTCAAATCAATTCAGATTGACGATCCAAATGGGCTGCTAACCACAGTCCATTTTCTAACATCGTTTCTAGCAACCCCAATGTAACGTGCTGACTACTAGAATACAGATACAATACATGCTCATTCTGCTCAACAGATAATGGCCAAAAATGCGTAGATAACACTCTAGCCGCACTAGGCGGAATCAAACGTTCGGTTTGGATAGCCATATTAGGCCGAGCATATAATGAATACCGACTAGTAAATTCTGGGCTGTAATCTTCAAATGTACCTAGGTGAGTTTGATGTATAGTAGGGAAAGTAGTGAAAAACATGCGATAAGGTTTGTCATCGTGACCACGTGCACTGATGAAAAAATGCGGCAGGTCTTGTTTGGTATGCAATTCAAAAGCCATAATCATCCAAGATTGGATTGATACCTGACCATCAGCATTCCACAAGGCATCACTGCGATCGACTAATGAAACGTTATACTTACCGATTGTACCGACACTGTAATGGTCGTCTTGATGCGATTGAGATACCGTAAAGCCTCGGACTACACCGTGATCATCTGTATGTTGATTAACTGTACCAAAATAAACCAGACCAACCTTGTTGGCAAATTTTGATACGATATGTCGCCGTGTCCGACTATTTGTCACAAAATGACCAACATTATACGTCAGGCGTTTTATATGAGAATGGATAGTATTTATCATTTTTGCCCTCCTAAGTTTCCTTTGGAAATTTTGGCGGGTTTGTCTTCTGGTTTAATCAAATCTAGCAATGTAGATATATATTCCGCATGTGTCCAGGTTAATGGAGCAGGTGACACTATCTCGTTAGTAATTGGGTCTACCTGTTCAGCCATAACACCCGTACTGAGAGATTTTTCTTTAACCCAATCTAATACCTCAACAGCTTTTGCCTCGTCACCAGTGGCAACACAGTATTGGGCGAACCAACATGAAGTCACAAACCAATAATTACCAGTTATATCGGCACTAGCCCGGCGGTATTCGTCATTTTCGTATCTAGGTAGACCCAAAACGCCGTTATTGATGCCAAATAATTGTTTAATCGTACCAACTGACGATAATACCTCGTCACTGTTAGCATCGAATAATCCGAACATATACGCCCCGAATACGGCTGAACAATCAATAACGTCGTCTTTGATAATTCGGCCGTTTTTGATATTCAGACCACGATAAAACACCTTTTTGTCAGGATTATACAGGTACCTATGTGCTGCTATTTTGATATCATCAGCCACAGATCGCCAACGTACGCCATTAGCGTGGTCGTCAGCCGCTACGGCTAGGTCTGAAGCCGCTAGCAGTGCAGCATAAGTCACGGCCGTCGTATAAGTGCTAGTAGTGAATATCTGTTCCCATAGGTCATAACTGGCACGTGGCAGACCAGTCAATTTATCAATAAACCCAGCCAGAAAATCTGCCATTGGTATAATCATTTCGCTATAAAAGTTTTTCAATAATTTTGGATCAGGATTCATTTGATAAAACTGCGCGAACATATATAACGGCAGTGCTGTCTCGTCTTCCTGAATCGGTGGGGTAACTACACCATCATGAACATACGAATGCCAACTGCTACCCAACGCACCATCAGCACGATATTTATGCATCATATAACCATCCATCGTCAGCCCACGTTTAGTGAACTCAAAGAATCTATAGGCCTCGTCATAGTAACCCATACGAATTAACGGCCACAAAGTGTATGCACCATCCCGAGGCCAACTGTAACCATAGGCATCGCGCGAATAATTTAACATTGACGTATCGGTGCTAGCAATAATCGCACCGCGTTTATCTATCTGAGATTTGATTATCATGACAGATTGCAAGAAAGTACTGCGGTGTGCGGGATCTATATTTTCCAGCGCCTTATAGGCCGGTTTCAGCCATTCATACCACCAATCAGCCGTTTGTTTCATATAATACAGTGCGCCGTCATGTTGCATCTGGCGATGGATATAAATAGCTTCGCGGTTAGATTTACCAGCAGCTATCCAATAATGGACGCGCTCGGAACTGTGTGCGCCGATACTTAATCTGAATCTAATAGTTGAATCCACACGACCATGTTCTACATTATTCATCGTCAATTCACCATCAACGGCATCACAGTAAGTACCTTGTTTTCCCTCAATACCGAATAAGCCAACTGTATGTTGGTCAAAAGGCTTTTTGTCATATTCTCCCGAGACCACGAATGCACGACGCCCTCGGTAATGTAAAATCGCATTGTCGTTAGGTAGGTATTGCGCTGTATCGGTATTACTGCGTGAATCACCAATTACGAATGCTTGATGCATGAATAATCGTATCTCGCGGGGTTTATCAAATAGGTTAACTACCTGGATATTTCGCACAAATACACTCATATGCGAATCAACGAAATCGTCAAACTCTAGGACAACACCTAATTTGTCGTTTTTTGCGATTATATGGCCGATCAATGCGCTATGGGGATATTTGAACGTAAATGCCCATTCACCTGGGTTATCCAGCCAACTAAGGGCGCCATCAATCCAAACACCGATTTTGTGGCGCAGATTACTACCAGCCGAATGATTTTCAAACCCCACATATGGGTAATAAAAATCATGAACCATACCAAACCCGTTCAAGCCGACATGCATTTCGCCGTTACTGAGAACTATTGGTCTAGCCATTCAAACCTCCAGTATGGTGGTCCTGATGCAATCGCCAACGCAAATCACGGATAACATTCAGATAGAACAAGAACGCGTCGTAGGGTGAATCATAAGGGCTGAAATAGGCATGAACATCACCATCAGCGAACCATTTGGTACACATATAGTAGAAATTATCTGAAGTTTGCAGTTTGCGCCAATCGGCGATTAATTGAACGTCGTCTGTACGTAATATGTCGTCCTCCATGGCGTAGATATAACGCAAAGCTTCTTGTTGCATGCTGTTACCAGTCCAGGCCGTCAAATCTCGTTCAGTATCGGCCCAAGTAACAGTTACGGGCATACTAATCTCAGCAACAGGTGGAAATGCGTCAATTGCACCCGATACAGTGTAGAATGTGTTGTCCGGCGCACCTAACCATTTGCCAACAAAGTTCTCGTAAAAATCGAATATACCCGTATCGTGCCATTGATGTTCGCCGAATGTTTCGTAATCCATGAATAGGTTAACAATAGAATTACCATCGGCCGACATCCCAACCCAATCATTGTATGTATCGGCGTCTAGTGGCCAATCATTCCAATCACGGTCGCTGAAACGAAAGGCGACGTCATCACTCAATTTATAATTTTTTAGTAATAACGATATATCTGTAGTGCCAGCTGGGCGATACATCTGGTTTGGGCTGCGCCATTGCAATATAGGGTCCCAACCTTCGGCTAGAATGCCGCTGAATCCATATTCTTCGGCCCATTTGGCTAATTTGTCGTTATACGCCAATTCAGTATTGCGGAACACGTTCGTTTCCACACCGAATACCTCGCGGATTTTATCCTGATGTAATTTCACCTGATATTCAAATTCACTACGGCTGTAGAAAAAGGCCAGTGAGTGGTTATAAGTTTCGGCCACGATTTCAACCCGGCCGCTAGCTACTAGTTTTTTGAAAGACGCAATTACATCTGGTGCCCATTTGGTCGCTTGTTCAATAAATGTACCTGTGATGCTGAGTGACAGTTTAAAATCCGGGTGTTTGTCTAATAATTTTTGTAACAAGGCGTTCATTGGGCGATAAGATTTGTCAGCGACTTTCTCAAACACCTGTTTATTGGCCACGTCATCAAAATAATCATGGTTGGTCGCAGTATCAAATACGCTGTAATTACGCACCCGATAAGGTTGGTGAACGTGTAGATATAGGACTATGCCGCGTTTTTTATCAGTGTTCATACGACAATGCCTTTCTGGGCCAAGCCATAGACACGATTACAAGACTGCGCCACATCATCCCAAGACAATCTGGCATATTCGTTGTGGACATTTTGCTGTAATGATTCGCGCAGTGCATCAGACGTCGCGATACCGATAATTTGGTTGGCCAACACGTCTTCTTGCCAAAAATCGTATCTGAATATGTTGCTTAACACTTCGCCAACACCTGATTGTTTGGTGATTATTAGTGCGTTGCCGTGGTGGGCAGCCTCTAGTGCCGTTAGTCCAAAAGGTTCGCTGACGGAACTCATCACAAATATATCCGATACGCTGTATGCGTCACGCCATTGTTTCCCACGGACGAACCCGGTGAAAAACACTCGATCTGCAATACCCAAATCGGCCGCCAATTTGATCAATTCATCACGCTGTTCACCATCACCAGCCAGTAGAAATACTAATTTGCTATATTTTTCACAGGCGCGGGCTGCGGCGCGGATGAAATGGAATAGGCCTTTTTGGATAGTGAACCGGGTGATAGTCGAAACAACCGTGTAGCCTTCAGATTTTAATGCTTCTAAGTATTTGTAGGTTCGATTGTCATATTTGTAGCCGTCGTTTAGTTCAGTTGTATCGATAGCGTTGTGGACGACTTCTATTTTATCGGCTGGGATTTTATATTTGTCGATAATGATATTTTTAGTAATTCCACTGACCGCGATTACACGATCTGCCATCATCAGGCCATTATATTCAATCTCATGAACCAATTGGTTGCCGCGGTGATTACCCGATCTGTCAAATTCGGTAGCGTGGATGTGTGCGACCAGTGGGGCACCAGTCAATTCCTTGGCTCGCATACCGGCTTCCATCGTCAGCCAATCGTGACAGTGAATTACATCTGGTTTTGTAATCTGGATCATCTTTTCGACGAATTTGGTATATCGTTGCTGGACGGAGCGCATACTATCCAGACCGCTAATATCTTTGCTAGTGTAGATGTCGTATGCGCCTAAATTAAACCGCTGTAACGGTGATAAATCGACCGCACCATGAACGGTCATAAAATCAATCCCAGTATGTTCAGCCTGGTAGGGGACGACAAAGTCAATCACAGCGCCTTCTAGCGCCAATGCTTTGGACATATTGTAACAAGCTACGCCCAGTCCGCCACTGTTATGAGGAGGAAGCTCCCACCCGAGCATCAGTATATTCATATCTATTTAATTATAGAATTATGCTTGTGTTTTTACAATGCTTTTACCTGATAATACAATCTGTTATAATATCAAACGTAACAAACCGTAGGGGCATAGTACAACGGTTAGTATGCGGGTTTCCAAAACCTGAGATCATGGTTCGATTCCGTGTGCCCCTGCCAATTTAGACGGACAGCCTCTTCGGAGGCTTTTTGTATCTGTTGAGGTAAGGTTCTAACCATATCAAGTTGTTCTCGTATCGACTTTATGTTCAGTCTCACTGGCTCAAGCCACTCGAAAGGTGTTATTTGCAGTTTTCCTTCGAATAATATCGGGTTCTGACCAATTGAGAGCAGTATGTACTTTTTATCCAAAATACCGCCAGCGACAAAATTATCATTTGCATTAGTGAGCCGTTCAAACGTCTTAGTGGCAAATTCGTACCAATTCTCAGCACGATTTGCTGTATCAGCCTGGCCTTCGTGTATTTCTTTCAACTCTGCCTTTAATTGTTTACTTTTGCGTTCGTATTCATTATTGTCAATCAGTTTTTTACTAGCCATATCAAGGAGGTTATCGAGTTGGCTCTCGACACTTATAGCTGTAGCACTCTGTATAATATTGACGCTTGTTCTATCCTTAGATTCTTCATCAGCCATCTCACGAAAAGACTGCATTGCCCATTCTTCAAGTTGTGGCGTAAGTTCGTAGCTATCTAGTAACACATTTAATTCGTCGTATAGATCATCTTCCTTTTTATAACTGTAGGTCTTTACCTGCGAGCATCCGCCCCGTTTGCCGGTACAGTGATAGTAGCGATGTACCGTCTCACCGCCATCCTTAAGCTTCTTGGTTTTCGCTTGTGCGGTAATCATACAACCACACTCACCACAGCGCATAAAGCCCCTGAGCGCGAATTCCTTACGCGTAGCTAAGTGCGGGTAACCACGGGTACCGAGTATAGTCTGAACCTTGTCATATTCATCCTGCGTAATCATTGCGGGGAACTCCGCAGGGTAGAACCTATATTGATCGTATGGATCAGGCACCAAGCCCGCATAACGTACATTTCTGAATATCTGATATAAGGTTGATCTTGAAAGTGGCTTATTACCACTTTTACTGCGTTCAACCGTACGATATTTCCAATCATTATTCATTGTGCGCATAATATCCTGCACACTATGTTCACCCGTCAAAAATAGATCAAAGGCCTGACGGATAAGAGGGAATCGTACCGGATCCTTTATTACACGCTTTGTTATAAGGTCGTTTAAATAGCCTTGTGGAGCCACTCCTGTTAAGCCACCGTTCTTGCGCTTTGTTTCATTACCGCGTTTAACATCTTTGCTTAACTTCGAAGAAAAATATTGAGACTGGCTCATAGTCATTTGCAACATCATAATTCCCTCGGGCGAATTATCAAATGTAAAACTGGCAAACTTTAGATCTTTCAATACACCTTTGCGGATGCGGTAGGTGATAGCCGAAGCATCCATTTCGTTTCGTGAAAGCCTATCTGGGTGCCATGCAGCTATACCGTCAATCTTGCCATCATCAATCATCTTGAGGATTGAAGCAAATACTGGTCGCTTGTCTGGCTCGGCCGCACTTTTACTCTCATCAAGTACATCTACAATATTTAAGTCACTGAATCGCTCGCTTATCTTATCGCGCTGCGCTTCTTTTGATAATACTTGCCGTTCTTCATCTTCTGTAGATTTACGAACATATCCGATGTAACGTAATTTATTCATTTATTTCTCCTAACTAAAAGGGCGACTCGATTGTTGACACGTCCAGTTACACAAAGATAACTTTCCGATATCGAGCCGCCCTTACGGGTCAGAAATTAAAATATCTTGTGTATATATACCGGATGTGCCAACTCTTTAATTATACCATATTTTGCCTTACCATTTGGGGTCTAGCGGGATTTTCTCCACCCTATACGTTCCTATATACTTTTTATTTTCATCTGTTAGTACCATAGGAAAGATATGACGCGTGCGCTTATCTTCATCTTCGGCTTGTGGTTTTTCCCATTCGATATGGCCTGCGTTAGCGAGCTGCGGGAGTATTTCTTTACGTAATTGATCGCCATTCAACGAAATGCCTTCAATGCTCCGATGATAGGTATTTAATTCCTGAGGCGTAAGCCCAATCTTATGAAGATTCATGTCTTCCCATAAGTCCTTATTGGTTTTTAGAGCTTTAGCAAATTTCTCTAAATAGGCAGGTAAGATATACTTTTTGTAATTATCCAGAACAGTGGGCGAAATATTGAGATTTTGGCTTTCGAAAAAATCCTCCCATAATTTGAATGCTTGATCGATATCAGATTGCTTTGCAATAATGCGACCATTCTCATCTTGGCGATGCCAGACATTTAAAAGCGTAATGGATTTAATTAGTTCCATTAAGTGAGCAACGTCACGTTGGTGTCTAGGTTTTAAAACACCTACAATCTCCAAAAACTTTCTTTTGATTTCGTCCTCATTAGGAATGATAATATTATCGACTTTCGCATTTCGAATAGAAATAATGCGGGAAATTAACATTTGACGATCATAATCGTGTTTAACAGCCTCATTAAATTTCTTAGCATTAGCTCCTAGCTTTACTCGTACTTCAATACCTTGTAATATCTTTTCTTGAGTTGCCTCAGGACTAAGTAGTATTGCACGTGTAGCTTCCTGTTCATCAAGACGCAGACCCGCAGAACAAAAGATTGTTGCGCAATATCCCCTTAGAATAATATCGTCGGTCTTATTGCGACCTTTATTCTTATTAACGAAACTATAATTCAAATTTTTATCATCATGAGACATTAAAGCGCGAAGTTTTTCTTGTAATAATGGGTTTGGCATTTCATAAAAGATTAATATTTTACGTTCCAGTGATATAATTTTTATATTCGTTTCCGGGTCAATCTCACCTTCGCCATAAAAGAACGAAGCTGGACTAGCACCACTTTTCCCAATTATATCTTCCTTAGGAAATAATTTAGCGACCTCACTAACGAGATATGTCTTACCAGTAGAGCTCGGGGCATTTAAACTAACGTTAATTTGACTATCTTCCGTGTAAGTAGACAGCATACATAGAAATATAATTTTCTTATTGCTGTCGTCATCTTTAATTGTCATAGATAGCACCTCAGCAACATCATCAAGTGTAATCTCGCCAGACTCCATTTTATGCTCTTTGTCGCTGTCAGATCTGTCACGGAACTTCTTAATTGGGTCATCATTCATGATTCGCTCCTTTCATTGTTAAATTACTTGTAATTTCTGCAATAAGAATTGTTTTTAAAAACTGCTGGAAATTTAGAGTCTGTCGTATCTCTGTCTGTGTAGAGTTTGTTAATACCCATTTAAGATATTCTGAGAAAATATCAGTTAGTGGATCCTCATATTTTTTATTATAATTTTCTGCGCCTATTTCAACTGTCAAGAATCTAGCAAGACGCTTAACAGCTATCGGATCTTTATAGGGTGCTAATTTGTTACCCATAATAATTATTTTTCTCCTTCATTATCGTTATTTATAAATTTTCGTTGTGCCCTTACAAGTGCGAAACGCATAATAGCCAAACCAGCATCCTGGGTCTGCTCTTCGGTATAATTTAAACCGAGCTCCTTCAGAAGTAGCTGTAGACTCTTAATACGTTCCGCACTAATCTTCATAATTCGAATTTAGACGCGCGAGCACGCTTCCTTAGGTTGTCTTTATTGTCGGAATATTGACGTGCTTTCACCTTTAAAGTACCAGCCCAATATTTATCGGCTGATTTTCTTAATTTTTTTGTTCGTGCAAAAGCAAAATACATGCCATCCGCTTCGGACATGCTTGCGTTTATCATTTCGTGGCCGACGCTCACTATGTCAAGCTACCAAATTTCTGAACACCTTGTCTTTTCTTAATCCAGTTAGATTGA
>JBAXFD010000024.1:0-10775 GCA_037140095.1 Candidatus Saccharimonadota bacterium | reverse complement strand
ATACTTGTGCGATAGCTGCTGATGTTGCTAACGATGGCAAGGCTTATTGTTGGGGCAATAATGGTGCCGGTCAATTGGGTGATAATAAGACGAGCTATGGTACGCCCCCAAATGATGTAATCTACAGTGTATTGCCGTCAATCGTATTTGGAGTAACAAAATATAGCTCAATCTCAGCTGGCAGTAATCATACTTGTGCGATAGATACTGCCAGCAAGGCCTATTGTTGGGGCTATAATAAAATCTGGTCTGGTCACGCAACTTTAGTTGATCTTTATGGGGAAAATGTCTATGCTTATGGAGTACTAGGGTCCAATAAGCCAGAAGATAGTTTGTATATTGCTAGCCCAACGGGAGGCATCTATATAACGCCACAGGCAGTTATACCTACGGGCGCATTAAATGGCATAACATTGTCATCTGTTGATACTGGTGATACCCACAGCTGTGTTTTGGACTCCACCGGATTGATTTATTGTTGGGGCGACAATGATTATTTGCAATTAGGCGTAACGACTATGCCAGTCGATTTGGGCTATGGGATCAAATATAGCTATAGCCCTGTTCCGTTATATGTACCTAGCCCGTTCATGACTAGTTTGTATTTGTAGATTGGCTGCGGGTTAGATGCCATTTGCAGCATCGTTCACATTTGTAGACTGATAGTTCCAGTGACATATCCATTAGCATTTTTAATTCAGCGGCATCGGTTGCTGATTTTTCGTTCGGATATTGTTTTTTGGACTGGCAGTTGTCAGATGCTATCAATCGAACATGTTTGATTTGGTTATTGCGTCTAGGCATTACGTTCCCCTATTATTTCACGGGCTTCATCGGTATTTTTTGTGTGCATCAGTTTATCACGCATTCCGCTGGCGCCTGGAAAGCCATGAAAATATATCTTGAAATATCGTTTTAGCGGATCGTATTTGCGTGGTGATAATTTGGTCGAGTACTTGTCGTGTAGATCTAATTGCAGATTCGCTAGTGCAACTAATTCTGCCCTGTCGTGTTGTTTTGGCGTGGGTTCAAATGCGAACGGGTTATTAAATACTCCACGTCCAATCATACAACCATCAATTCCGTACTGTTTAGCTAGTTCTAGACCGTGCTGGCGGTCACGTATGTCACCGTTGATAGTTATTAGCGTACGGGGTGCTATTTCGTCACGCAGGGCTATAATCTCGGGTATTAGTTCATAGTGGGCCGGGACTTTGGTCATTTCTTTTCTAGTTCGTAGGTGGACTGTTAGGTTGACTAGGTCTTGTTGCAATAACAATTTGATCCAATCATGCCATTCGTCCGGTTTATAGTCACCTATCCTGGTTTTTACGCTGATTGGTAGGCCACTGGTTTTTGCACTAGCGATTAGTTGACACGCTAGCTGTGGGGTGCGGATTAGGCCGCTACCCGATCCGTTTTTGACTACTGATTTGTCCGGGCAGCCCATATTGATATCAATGCCGGCAAAACCTTGCTCGGCTAGGCTTTTTGCCATGACCTCGAATTGTTCGGGTTTGTTGCCCCATATTTGGGCGACTATTGGTTGTTCGTCGGCTGTGAAGGCTAATCGGTCTCGCGTGCTGTGAACGCCTTTGGCACTGCAAAAACTAGATGCGTTAACAAATTCGGTGAAAAATATATCGGGCCTGGCTGCGGCTGCAACGACGTGACGGAATACAATATCAGTCACTGCCTCCATAGGAGCCAGTGCGCAGAAAGGTTTGGGTAATTCGGTCCAGAAGTTTTTCATTGTTCTAATTATACATTCTTTATCGGTTAGGTAAATAAAAGCGGCTTCCGTAAATGGAAGCCGTGGTGTAGAAATTAGAAAAAAGATGTTAGCAAGAAGCCGGGCACTGGCTCATTCGATGGTTAACCTGCCATCTGCATTTTGACGGTTTCCACCGCCAATGTAGCTGATACAGCCACGGTCGCTATTGGTGCTGTTACAACGGCAATCTCCAAAGGGTATTGCCAGATTGTCGTTGAGGATACTGCATAAAAAAACACTAAACTTACAACTAATATGATAGTTATCGTAGTTTTCATTTACATGCCCCCTTTGGTGCCCGGCTTTTGCTCATCTTTTTCAAACTGCTTGCAGGAACTGCGAAGAAAGGTGTCTAAAATTTGTGGAAAGACGTCCTAACCTCTCACTGCGTACTGATGATATTATCAAATATAATTGACATAGTCAACGATTATATTTTATTTTCTATTAAATCCGATTCAAATTGCCTAATACCGGTGATATCTGCCGTGTAATTCGATGTATCGGGCAGGTCTAGGCTGACAATTTTTTTATAAACAGCATTGATTAGTTTGATGAATTCATCAATTTCCGATTGGTCAAAATCTAATGATATATCAGTTATCTGGCCTGATTTGTTGGGCTCAACGAATTGGATGGTACCATGGTCGGCCTGGTAATCGCGGTATTTACTAGATGTTTCAATTAATAATTTGTAGAACATTAGTTGTTGGCGATATTTGTGAGCTTTGATACGACTGTCGCCTCGGTCCCAGCTGTCGAATTGTTTGCCGGTTTTATAGTCAATGACTGTGACTAGTTTTTTGGTTGGGTTGATATCCATTAGGTCGATTTTGCCACCGATTACGGCGTCGCCAACCACGCATCCGTAACCACCAAAGTTTTCTTCGGATTTTTGATTGCTATTGAAAAAATCTGGTTTGTCAGTAAAGAATTTAGCTAGACTGTCAGTACCTTTGGCGGTGTATTTTGCGATGTCGTCTTCGTCTAGATGTGTTTTGGAAATTTCATTTACAAAGAAATCTACAACGGATTTGATTTGAGTTTTGCCAGTTGCTACAAATTGGCTGTGGGCGTTTTTCATAGTTTCATGGATGCAGTTGCCATAGGTTGTGAATGGGTTTTGAGATTGTGGGAAGTGCAGCAAATTATTCAGCAGGAATTGTTCGGGTCCACAATTTTCTAGATCGATAAAATTATTGAGGGCGGTTGGATTCAGTTTGTAGTTGTCCAGTTTACCTTTTAATATGTCGCGCATATCTGCCGTGATTGGTGATACTAATGGCTGGTACCATTGTAATTGGGCGGATTCGGTCCTAGACAGTATGTCTTCGCGTGGTTCGACCACGTTTGTAGTTAATGAATTATCGACCAAGAATGCGCTAAGGCTGGCTGGTTTGGACCTGTCATTTTGTAGGCTGTAGCAGATATGTAACTGGTGCTTGGCGCGAGTCATGGCGACAAAGAATAATCTGGTTTTTTCGTCGGTGCTGTCACCTGCTCGGCCGATTTGTAGGTTTTCTGGGTAACTGAAATTACCTCGTCCGCCACGGTTTTTGTTCCAATTATCGTTGGTAGCGTCTAGGATATAAACTGTGTTAAATTCTAGGCCCTTGGCTGAATGGGCTGTCATCAAATTGATGGATTTGTCTGAGACCGAGAAATCCTGATTGATTTTAATTGGCTCACCAATTTGGTGGTATGATTGTATAATGCGTACAAAGGTTGCTAGATTTGGTTTTGTCTCTGGTTGGTGTTCAACTGTGCACCTGCGGATTGCACGTAATGATTCTAGGTAGGTTATATATTTTTCTGGGTCGTTAGTTAATTCGTTTTCACTAAAATAGTACTGGTACAGCGGGCTGGTGATTGAATCTTCGGTTGGTTTTTTTAGGCCGATGATGATATCCAGGATGTTTTCTAATGGCATGTGGACACAAAAGGCAGCTGTTTGGACCATCCATTCAAATATTGGGGCGAATACTGTCATTTTTTGCATTTGTTGTAGCCATTGGTTTTTGTCATTATAGGCTTTGACACCCAGTTCCCATAGGCTAACTGGATCTATCCTCCACGCTGAGTGTGATAATATCTCGGGCAATTTGGCATTTACCGATGCATGTTGGTTGTTGGATAGGTCCACTAACATTTGAGCGATTTTTTCTATGAATATGATTGGTTCTTGGTCCAGAGCGTTGTTGGATTTTTCGTAATTAACAGATATGCCTGCGTGGTATAGATATGGTAATATATCAATAATTTGTTGGTGGCTGCGGGCGATGATAGCAATTTCACTGGGTTTTTCACCTGCATCTAGACGTTGTTGTATGTTGTCGGCTATCCAATAGTTTTCGTCATTGATGGTTGTGGCCTGGTGCAGTGATACGCCGTCGCCGATAGTATGGTTGGCATTTAGTTTTTTATTCACTGATTCTAATTTATTTTCTAGCCGTTCGACGCTCTGTATTATTACTGCACGAGAAGTCGCCAATATATGTTCATTCGAACGATAGTTCTCGCCCAGTGTGATTATGGCTGATTTTGGGTAGGTTTTTTTGAAATCTAGGATATTGCTGATAGTTGCACCTTGGAAACTGTATATTGCTTGGTCGTCATCACCTACTACTAGGATATTGGGCATGCCTTCATTGACTATATTATCTGTTAAGTTATGTAATATCCTCATTTGTGACATATTGGTGTCTTGGAATTCGTCGACCATGATGTATTGGTATTTTTCTTGTAGGTTCAGTTTTAAATCAATATGTTGTTCGATTTTTTGGATGGCTTGCAATATCATATCGTCGTAATCGTAGACGTCGGCTGTATCCATTAATTGTATGTATTGTTGGTAGATGTTGCAGATTGAGCGAAGTTTGACTTGGCGGCTGCGGGATTTTAGTACGCGATTACCCGCATCATCTTTTTCGGTAAAGTCAGTTTTCCAATTGGATATTGGCGTTGTTTTGCCTGTGGCCTCGGCTTCGTCAACGGCATTTTGCAGGCTGTCGGCTAGTGCCTGACCTAGTGGCACGATTCCAGGTAGGTTACATTCAAATTTTATATTGGCTAATTGTGGTACCAGTGCACTGATAGCAGGGACCAATTTTGGAGCCATTCGTTGTTCAAAAACCGGTGCGATTAATGGTTCGACTAAATCGATGGTTTGGTCATTGGCGTCTAGGACGGCCGATAATTCGTCTGGCGACAACCCACTACGTTTGATGTCGGATATAGTGTTCTGGGCTAGTTTGATCTGTGTGAATTGCCCGTTATTGGTTGATGCCATTGGGTCGTTGTGAGGTAGTTTGGCAAATATATTGGTTAAAATCTCGTTGATGGTTATTTTGTCGGCCAGTTTACGAACAGCGCCGTTATAGAAATAGTCTGGATTTTGGTTGATTATATCGGCGCAAAATCCGTGGAATGTGTGGATACCGACTTTGTGTGCATCGGCACCGATTGTACTGATTAACCTTTGTCTCATAGCATTCACACCGCTTTCGGTATAGGTCAAACATAGGATGTTTTCGGGCGATGTATCGGTTTGGCGCAATATATTAGCGGTTCGTAGGGCCAATAATTCGGTCTTGCCTGTACCAGGGCCAGCAATAACCATTACAGGCCCGTCTATTAGGTCAACTGCCTGTTTCTGATTGGTATTTAGTTTGGCATAGCGTTTAGTAAAATCCATTTATTCTATTGTAGTTGATAAAATATACCTAGTCGAGTGGCACTCTGTGTCAAAGGTGTTATAATATCATCATATGAGCGACAGAACATACGATGAGGTTTCGATTGAACGAGCAATCAAAGAAAGATTTGGTGTTGATGCCGATATTAGGCAAGCAGTTTTATTTCGCGTACCGGTCAGTCCTACTGCCGAGGCGACTTTATTCCTGACTTCTAAAAAACAGTTGTTATTGTATATTACTGGTAAATCTAGATTGGTCTTTAGTGATATCAAAAAGATCGTTTTTGCTATGGGTTTAAAGGCTGACACATACATTCCGCCAAAGGGTCGTCCAGATTATTTTAACGAAGTCGGTCGGGCGAAGTTTTGTGAGATATTCCCGGGGCGCAAAAACATTAGCGAAGAAGATCTGATTTTTTATAAAACTTTGGCACCATACAACCCTGCCCTGGTCTCAATTAGTGAAGTTAAAAACGGGCATATTTATCAATACGACAGCGATTCTAATACTAATTGGCGGGTTAGCGCAAAATTTGCTTATCGGCGGATTAGAACAAGCTAGACGAAGTTGATGATATTAGATTGTTAGATATTGTTAATTAATATAACAGGTTCGCTAGGGTTGTCTTTTTTGCCACTTAACTCTATTAATTTTAGAGTAATTTCTATGTCATTTATATCAGCCTTGTCTTTGATTGGGTCTAGTTGTGATTTCGCTGTGCCTAGCAGAGCTTTGGCTTCCGTGACGTTGCCCGATTCATAGGCTTGTCTTGATTTTTCTCGCAGCTCTGATACTGGTATTTGTGTTGGTTTGGCAGTATTGTTTTTCATAGACATGCTTAGTATAAGCACAGTTATCGTTGAGGCGATCACGAATATTATTATTGCCGTAATTATTATATATTTTTTCATTACCACACCTGTTCATATAATTTTATGTTATTTGCATTAATGTACTCAGGGTTCATCTCTGTATGTGTTGGGACGCCGCTAGTATTTAGGTATGTCCTATGGTCGTCGAGCCCTACGCACCTTTGTTTGATCCTGATTCCCCAGCCTTTGTCGACTACATAGAAGTTTTGAGTAGTGCTGGTACTGTGTGCCTGCGCCTTGTATCCCGTTTTCCAGACTACCCAACCTGGTGATGCAATAGCCACAGTGTCTCCAGAGGTTACTGGGAAATTGGTCACACTTAGCCACTGCCCTTTATAACTATTCCACCAATTGCCCGTAGATGTATCTCCATTCCATTTGTAATCGTCGCCTATTTTTAGGTCGTAGGCAATTTCATGTGTCGCATATGGGCCACATGTTGGGGCAAAGGCGAAGTTCACGCTGTCCTTGGCCGTTCCGGCATCATTCGTGTCTACTGCATCTGGGTAGGAAAAACTTGGGATGTCTGGGGCTGGTACTGCACGATGGTAAGTTACTGACCCCGTGGCGCTCCATTCACTTGTGACTGATGCGTTGGATGCACTAGAGCATTTAGTCTGTACGTCTATCCTGTAATTAGCTCCGGTCCAACCGGTATTTGTATCGACATATGATGTGGCGGCAATATCTACCCAAGTCCCGCCTCCATTTCCAGCATAGTAATTTGTGCGTTGATATATGGCTGTTGTGTCGGTTGGGCACGTAGTAGCATTCCATGAATATGTTATTTCGTTTAATTTATATACATTAGCTAAAACAGTCACTGTAGGGGCGGCTGGCTGATTTATTTTAAAGTTAGCCGTACAAGTTTTGACATCATTCATAGTTATATTGTGGCTAGCGGCACCATTGCATCCACTAGAGCCAGTCCAATTACTGAATGAATAGCCATCGTAAGCAGTTGCAGTTATAATTGGGGCCGTGTTAGCATTATATGAGTTTGTGCCGAGTGGACTGACTGTACCGCCTGTTCCTTGTATAAGGGTTAGGTCATACGCGGTTGGCGTTACTGGGATACTCATGTCGCTCCAATCACTGTCGGTTGTGCCGTTGTCGCATTTGGTTTGCACACCTAGTTTATATGTGTAGGATTGCCAGTCTGTTGTGAAAGTTATACTTTGGGGCGAACTGGGGTCTGGCTGGTTGGTAAATTCTATCTGCTCCCCATTAGAGTCTATAAGTTTAATAATATATGAGTATTTATATACGGCATTATTAACTCCGCATGTATTAGTCCAGCTCCATGTCGTTTGGGATACGTCGGGTACCACGGCAACGACAGGTGGTGCTGGTTTAAATTTAGCCGTGCATGATTTGTCGGAATTCATAATGATGGTAGCATTAGCTGCTTTGCCCGCGCAATCTCCGGTCCATCCACTAAAACTATATCCCCCACTAGACGTTGCAGTGATAGATTGTTCGGAGTATTTAGTGTATGTATTGATACCAGGTCTAGATACAATTCCGCCCAGTCCGGCGATTAGTGATAGATTATATGTTGATGCAACAGAGTCGCCATGTCGAAGAGCCACTGACACTATTGTGCCTGTTGATTCTTCTAGGTATTTGATTTCCCATTTACCGGCACTATTTACATAACCAAACGCATCTTGGCTGGTATTTGGGGTTTCACAAATTACGGAATTAGTACCTTTAGTGGCTCTTGGTGTGGTTAGGGCGGCAGGGTCTATGCCATTTAAAGTTGTGGTCGCAGCTTCCACTGTAGTTGTTATGGCTGGGCAATCTGGGTACTTGCCATTCTTGTCATAATATTTTTCCAGTGATTCTGCAATAATTGTTGCTTGGGATAATCTTTGCGAATCACGGGTTTTTGTTTGTATCCCTGAATAAGAAATGGTAACGATGCCTACTAATATACCTACTATAACTATCGTAATTGTTAGCTCAATTAATGTAAAACCGCTGTATGGTTTATATGTTATTCGATTTTTTCTCAAAATAGGATAGCGCAAAGTAGATCCGTCTCCATTAGATTATTGTTCGGTTGGTGTAACTGGGTGGTCAAGTATCCATAATTGGGCAGATATGTCGATTACATTGTTAGAGTCGTTAAGTATTTGGTATTGTTTTTTAGCTTCCTCTAGTAGGGGTTTTGCCGTCGCCGTGTCTTTGATTGTCATTGCATCTATTGCCTGCTTTTTAAGCGTGTCAGCTGATTCTTTGGTGACTACTTTGACAGGCATAGGGTTATCAAATGGTTTAAATATAACAAATACGGCGACCGTAATAGATACAACTAATATCACAGCGGCTATTACTATGATAATCCTCTGTTTAGTTATTACTATTTTCATAGTTTAATTGTATCAAACATATGCAGTATGGCGCAATATTCGGTTATTTTCTCAGATCTAGGACGACCAAGTTTTCAATATGTGGTGTGCGTGGAAAGAAGTTGTATCCGCGGTGGTATTTAACACCATATTTTTCGGACAATCTGGCGACGTCGCGGGCTTGGGTCACAGGATTACATGACAGATAGATGATTCGCTGTGGTGCGACGTCCAATAATTTGTTGACGACATCTTCATGTAGTCCAGCGCGTGGTGGGTCGACGATGATGGTTGAACCGTTGACGATATGTTCTAGGGCGCTTTCGCTGGGTGCTAGGATTGCCTGGACTAACTTTTCTCGGTCTAATGCCTTGATATTACGTTTCATTTCAATAACAGCTGGTTCGTTGACCTCGACTAATGTTACATTGGCGCCACCGATGGTTAGGCCGATTGTACCGACGCCGCTGTATAGGTCTACGGTTGGTTTTTTGCTATCAACGAATTGTTGCATGTCACGCAGGGCTTGTTCGTAAATTGGGATATTGATTTGAAAGAAGCCTTCGACGGCGTAAGTGAATGGAATGTCTATAATCGTATCAGACAGATTGACCGTGCCCCATTGTTGCAGGCGATTAGTTATGACACTGGCTGGACTTTTGGGGTTAGAAAATATCAGTTCAAATCCTGATACGCCTAGATTTACGATTTCGTGTTCAGCAAACTGTGCAAAGTCAGGTTCGCGGACATAAAGTTGCATCGCGACGTTACCGCTGGCATCACATCGAACTAATAAAGTTTTTAACATAAATGCACGGACATCGGGTTTAGTCCGCAACAAGTCGCGCATCGCGGTTGCGGCGCGGTTGATTGAGGGGTTGGCTAGGCTGGTGCCGTCAACTGGGATTTTACCATGTGTGCCACGGCGGAAAAACGCTAGATCTAGTGTGTCTGATTCCTTGTTCCAATACCAGCTAAATTCGATCTTGTTTCGGTACTCGTATTGTTTGTCATCTGTAAAAACCTCGATTTTGTCGGGTAATACAATATCATGTAATTCGAAGGCTTCCTCTATTAGCGCTGATTTGTAGTGTTGTTCGGCGTCAAAGGTCATTATCTGCCATGGGCTGGTAGATAGATAGCTGGTGTCGTCACGTGGAGTTATGCGTTCCTTGCTAGGCTCCAAAACTTCCATCACTACGCCTTCGGCTAGGTTAGATTTTTTCTTGGTCATCTGGGCAGCGACAGTTTCACCTGGTAACCCACCCCAAACAAACATTTTGCGGCCGCCTTCTAATGTTCCTAGGGCTTGTCCCCCGCCAACGATTTTGTCCAGTTTGATATTAACGATGGGTAAAACTTTTTTCTTCATCTGTATAGTATAGCTTATCTGGGGAGTTTTTGTTCTTTCTTTTCGGAAAGAACCAAAGACTAGTTCCTTTTTGAGTAGCAAAAAGGAACCGAAAAACATTTGGGACGGCTTCGAACCCGCGGATTGTTTATTTCACCAGTCTTCTTGGGCATCTGCGGAACTCGCCGCCTAAGAGTCGGCTCAAACAGTCCTCGATACTCCAGGAAGCCTGTCTCATAACCATCCGGGATTCTGCAGATGTCCCGACAAATCTCATAATCTCAAAAACAGTATGATATTATTAATTTATGGAATAACTCCGCCTTGCCACCCTCGCCTGGCTCGGGCAATCAGAGGTTGCGGATTCAATAAAAGAGTATTGGCTTATCGGTCGAATAAATTGATTATATTATCTATTTAGGAGTGTTATATGTCAGAACCAAAAATGACAAAAGAACAAAAACATGACAAAGATCTAGCGGCGTGGAAAGAATACCGAGAGAACTATCAATGGCCTACGCAGCATTGGCGTGCGTGGGGCTCATGGTTCAGCTGGGGTTCGCCTGTTGGTCTGGGGATTTTCTTCCTAGAACTAGCCGCAGCAATCTGGATCATCGCCCAAGTTTTCTAGGGCGATGGGAAAATAAAAATCAGGTCTGTTGGCCTGATTTTTATTTGGCTGGGGATGAGGGATTTGGTCACGCCAGCGCGACCCCGAAATTTCACGAT
>JBAXFD010000023.1:0-11306 GCA_037140095.1 Candidatus Saccharimonadota bacterium | reverse complement strand
TCTGTTTATTTTTGGCTTCTGTATAATTTATTTATTCAGGAGCTACCCCTATAATAAGGCCATAAAGCGCTTGTGTCAATAACATTTATAAAAAATCTTTTTATAAAAAATAGGGCATGTGGAAAAGTCCTATTCGACACCTAAGGCTTTAAAAATACAAGTCGGATTTTGGTTTATTGACGGCGCAGGTATCATTTAACGTGATACGTGATCACAGGTTGGCGGTTTCGTATTAGTTTAGCTTTATAGTAAGCTTTTTGCTATGTTATTGTTCTTTTGACTTTTGGATTTTTAATAGCCAGGTCAATTAGCTATGGTTATTTGCTACGTACTAGCTATTTGATTCATGGCCGGGTAATATCATTAGCTTTTTAATTTTTATTTTTGCGGAGTTTTTAGTTGTCCTACATGGTCTACGGAAAATATACCTTGCCAGGCGACTGCAATTGGTAAGTCAAGGCTTGTTTAGGTACAAAAAAGGAGGATTTATGTAGGGTAGAGGTAGTTTATAAGTATATATTACAACGTTGTAAATAGGTTTATCGTAGCTATTTATATCCTAAGACATTATCAGTATTGAACAAAAAAGTTATAAATACATCATTATTGAACCATTTTTAGTATTGACCCGTTATCTTGCTTGTGCTAAGATACAAACAAGCTTTTACAAAAACAAACAAAAGCAACAAAAACAAATCACCTTAACAATTAAAATAATGTACTGCCCTCGAATTTTTGACGGAGATTCGGTGACGACACCTAACACTTTTAAAAATATCACTGTAACTTACAATGATACGCACCTTGGTTAATACAAAAACAAACAAGTTATGTGCTGGCGTCGCCGATGATCCGCCCAAAAGGGCAATAGCGACTGAGTACCAGTATACCCAATCTTCTTATCAATATATTGATGAAAAGATCGGGTGTACCGCGGAAAAGTACGCGTATTGACACTATGCTCCCCAATAGGGAGCGGTCAGTACACAAACCTGCAGCGGCAGGTTGTCCGTGGTTCACACGCCCATTTTTTATTAATATAGCGGTGTATGCTGCAACCCTGACATTAAGATCTGTCGCTCAGGCTTATTTAAACTCTTTAACTTAAGTGGTATAGTACAAATAGAATGTTTAAGAAGATCATTTTTATCATAACAGTTTCAAGCCTCTGTTTGATGGCTGTTTTACTAAATGTTACTACGCCTATAATAGCAGGTCCTTTTGGGATCTTGGCTATTTTTGTTTTTGCTTATTTAGCATCACTTGGAGTGGTGACTTTTTTTATATATTGGGTTGGGCGGTTGTTGGCTCATCTCAGCAAGGCATTCGCCCTTAGTCGACCATTTACTGGTCTTAACTTTAAACAATCTTATTATTATTCAACTATTATAGCCGCTGCCCCTATAATGTTAGTGGGCCTTCAATCTGTTGGGTCGGTAGGCTTCTATGAAATCGGCTTGGTCATTTTATTCGTTGGGATAGGCTGTTTATATATTACAAAAAGAGTTATGTAAAATTATTAGCACAAGCTTGATATTGTCGTGGTATAATTACAGATATGAAACCAGATCTTCAATTGCCAACTGTGAGAGTAGAACAAGGTCCTAGTATGAACGAGGCAGTTATTGGTCGTGAGCTCAATGGTTTTATGCCTGAGAATGATCCCGGTAATGGTATTGAAACTGTCGCTCGCAAGAGTGAACTAGGGGCTGCTGCCTCCGATGTAGCAATTACATCAGTACTGCCGGCCCCTGTAGCAGATGGCAGTGATGATGTAGTATCTACAACTACATCCATGACACCAGCTGTAGCCAGCGATGATGACCTAATAGAAAAAGAATGGGTTGATAAGGCAAAAAAAATAGTGGCAGAAACCAAAGATGACCCATACAAAAGGGAAGAGTCTGTCAGTAAATTACAGGCGGATTATCTAAAAAAACGTTACGGGAGGGAAGTAGGTATCACCAAATAATTGGTGGTTCTATTGTGTAGGAGATTTTATGATAGATATGATAGTAACTATTCTGGCGGTTATCGTGGTCAGTGTCGTAGTGGGCATGTTTATCTTTTCTCAATATCGCAAAACTCTTCGTGAAGCAAAGAATTATGAACGAGGTTTGAAAATGGTGCCTATGTATATACATATACCACCATCAGGAGACGACCTAGAGGCCAATGGGCGCGACGAGAGGGACATAACCGAAGAAATACTGTCTCAGGCTCAAGTTATGTATAACATCATCGCTAGCACCGCTACAAAGGGCTTTAAAAGCCGTATATATGGGCAGAGACATGTATCATTTGAAATTGTAGCCCACGAAGGATTAGTGCATTATTATGCTATAGTGCCAGCTGTTTTGACTGATACTGTTAGACAAGCAGTGGCCGCAGCCTATCCTTCGGCAAGACTAGAAGAAATTGAAGAACATAATATATTCAATCAATCTGGCAAGATTAGCGGGACTACTGGTGGTGAGTTTACTTTAAAAAAGAGCTACGTTCACCCTATAGCAACTTATCAAGAATCTAAAAGAGATGCCGCTAGAGCGTTATTAAACGCGTTGTCATTAGTTGATCGTGAAGACGGGGTAGCTGTACAGGTGATGATTAGGCCAGCTTTTGATGGTTGGGCCAAGAATTCAGTGTATGCGGCTAATAAAATCAAGAAAGATAAGGGCAAGCCCTCATTTAGTTTGTCTAGTTTGTTCAACCCCAATGCTTTGGTGGAGGCTTTGTGGAAAGCACCAGAGGCAAAAGAAAAAAACGTAGAAGATAAACAATTGACTTCGCTGGAACAGAGTTTGGTGGAGGCAATAGAAGAAAAAACCCGTCATCCAGGTTACGAAGTGTTGATTAGGGTGGTTGTTTCATCAAATACACCAGCTAAATCGCAGACTTTGTTAAAAAATATCGTTGCTGCTTTCTCGTTGTTTGATTCAACTACTAATAATGGTTTCAAATTTAGCGTTGCAAAAGACATTGAGGAATTAGTCACGGCTTATATATTTAGGTTCTTTCCTCAGTCGGTTAATCAGAATATATTGAACAGCGTTGAATTAGCTACCATATTTCACTTGCCTGATCACAATAGTATCCCAACTTCGCAGGTCCAAAGGCAGATGGCCAAACAAGTAGATGGTCCGGTCCAAGTTATGGACGAAGGCTTCTTGTTGGGATATAACGAGTTCCGTGGTGTTAAAAAAGAGATCAGGTTGAGCACTAATGACAGGCGCAGGCATACTTATTTCATCGGTCAGACCGGTACAGGTAAATCTGGTTTGCTAGAGAACTTGGCATTTCAGGATATGATGGATGGCCGTGGTTTTGCTTTTGTTGATCCACATGGTGATTCAGCTGAAAAACTATTAGGGGCAATTCCAAAAGAACGAGTCGACGATGTTATTTACTTTAACCCTGGTGATATGGAAAATCCTATAGGGCTGAATTTATTTGAGTTTGAGACGCAAGATCAAAGAGACTTTGTTATCCAGGAATCTATCGCTATGTTATATCGTTTATACGACCCAGGGCATACTGGTATTATCGGACCGCGTTTTGAATCTTGGTTCCGTAATGCAGCTCTGACAGTCATGAGCGACCCGGCTGGCTCAAGCTTTTTAGATGTTCAGCAAGTTTTTGTGGACCAGGCTTTCGCTGATGAAAAGATCAAACATCTAACTGATCGTACAGTTTTGGATTTTTGGAATAAAGAGATGGCTCAAACCAGTGAATCTAGCAAATCTGAGATGCTTGGCTGGTTTGCCAGTAAGTTTGGTGCTTTTTTGACGAATGAGATGATGCGTAACACCATCGGGCAGACAAAGAGCGGGTTCAATCTGCGGGAAATCATGGACAATAAAAAAATATTGATTGTGAACTTGTCCAAAGGCACAACCGGGGAGTTGAATTCACAATTATTGGGTATGATATTCGTTATGAAATTCCAGGCAGCAGCTATGGGCCGAGCTAGTATCCCAGAGAATGAGCGCGAAGATTTCTCATTATATGTAGATGAGTTCCAAAACTTTGCAACAGATTCTTTTGCGACTATTTTGTCGGAAGCTAGAAAATACCGATTGAACCTAATATTAGCTAACCAATTCATGACCCAGTTAACTGATAATATTCGTGAGGCCATATTGGGTAATATAGGTACGGTTATCAGCGGTAGGCTTGGTATAACTGACGCAGAGATTCTGCAAAAGAAATTTATGCCTGTGTTTGATGCTGAAGACCTAACAAAATTACCAAACTTCCAAACAATAACCTCAGTCTTGATACATGAAGTGCCGTCAGCGGCATTTAGCATGACCCTAATACCGCCAATGGTTAAACCTAACGTTCAATTACAAGATGCCATCAAAAGGCTGTCATCGGCCAAGTATGGCCGTCCTAGGGCTCAAGTCGAACGAGAGATATTCGCTCGTTTGGGAGCAGGTGATGCAGCCAAGAAGGCTAAATTAGAGGCTATGAAGCAAGCTCAGCAGGATAGGGTCGCTCAATCGTCATCTCCAGTTTTGGGCGCAATGCCTCAAAATAGCCCAGCAATGGATACGCCTAGCCCTATGCCAGGTGGCAATACTACTTTTATGGATAATTGGTTGGCTAAGCGTAAACAGATGCAAGAGCCAAAGATTGAAGAGGCTACTGCTAACCCTCCAGTAGCTGTTACCAATGGTCCTGTTTCTGCGCCTAATGTGCAACAACCCCCAGTAGTTAGTGCCCATACTGCAGACGAATTACATCTTAGAAAAGACGGCACTGCTGATGAAGTTGCCGTTAATTTACGCGATTAGTTATTTTTTGCCAGTTATTATAATTCGTAGGTAGTCATAAATTATGCCGATTATCCAGCCTATGATAAACGCTGCTATTGTCTCAAAGCCTGACAATTGGTAACCGATATTTTTCGCTATTATATATATAGTTAGCGTTAATATGAATGCTGCGAATGCGCCTGACAGGATAGCATCTGGTCTGGCAATCGAATTGCCTAATACTTCGCTGGTTTTTTCGATGGCCTTGTTATGAATTATCTTGCTAAAGGCACGGTCACTAGGTGACATTGTCTGCCTAGTTTCATTCATGGTCTTTTTGAAGCTCTCATCACTTTGTTTTTTGCCAATGGGGCCACGTAGAGTCCTAGATGATGAGCTGTTGGCCTTTTCGGCTTCTTCGGCCTTCTTTTCAGAGCTTATTGCGGTTTTTAAAGCTTCAATCTTGGCTTCTTCGGCTTTTTCTGTACTATTAGTGTATTCTGCTTTTTTTTCTTGGCTGTCTAGTTTTTCAATCTGTTCGGCTGCTACATCAGCCGCTTCAACGCCGTGTTCTTGATCGTCTGTAAATTTTTCAGGGCTGTTAGACATAACCATACTCCTTATATTGTTCCCGAGCTAGTATTAATTCTTATTAATCGAACTTCTTTTTTGATTTGGCGACTTCTAGCGTAAAAGTATACTACTACTGCTAGTACAACGGATATAAATATCATATTTTCGGTTGGACCGGTTGTAGGCAATTCAGTGACGACTTTTTCGATTACTTTTGGGGTAGGGCAATCAACAGCTATGTCGATAGAGTTACCAAACGTATTAGTCATTATGCAGTCATATGAGGTCCCATCGCTGGCGCCTTTGGCTGTAGATGGTATTGTGCTGAGTAATTTTACAACAAATGTTCTGGATTGTTTTGCATCTGGCTTTAATGTCACGCTAGGCCACGATAAAACTTTAGTTTCTTTGCTGAGAGTTCCACCGCCAGCATCAGTTAGGGATGAATATTCTAATACATCTGCAAGGTTTTCTTTTAATTCGACTATAGCGGCGCCCGTGCCTTTGTTTTCGACAGTTATGGTGTAGCTGATCTGGTCGCCAGATTTTGCGACTACTGTTGAGGCGTCTACGAATCCTTGGGACGTGTTAGTGGCTGTTTTTGATTTGATAATTTCAGGGGCTAGGGGGATGACTTTAGGTGTGGTGTCAGTCACCAGGTTCCCACAGGCTTTCATTATGGCAAACCACCCCATTTTGTCAGAATGTCCGGCCCATCCATCAACTGATACGTTGGCGCCGTGCCATAGCTTTAATGGCCTAGAATAAACTGTGACTAATTTACCGCCAGAGGTATTGGTAATATCGTGCTGTCTTTCGCCTTGGGCCCAGCTAAATCTAGGAGAGAACCCCCATGATAGTTTGTCGGCTACTTTCCAAGAAGTGAATTTGGCAGCCGCGATCTCTGATCGGGTTATGCCGGCGTAGTTCATGATATCTTTTAGGTGGTTCGTATTTGAGTCATAAGGTGACAAAAAGTTATTCAGTGATTTTATACCACCTGATATAAAATCATTCTGGTTGGATGCGTTAGCTGATTCAGGGGGTTGAAATACAGCGATTGATTGAACTGTCAGAGTTAAGACTACGAATACCAGTCCCAAACGTCTAGTGACTTCTTCTTTGCGTAATCTTTTGGCATAAAAGCCTAGTTGTCCGACTAGGGCAGGGCTGAAGGGCAGATTAGACACTATTTTTCTAAACATTTTTGTTTTTTATTGTACCTCTTATATAATACTTTAGCATAAGAAATATGTTCAATGCAATACATTATCTGTATAAAATTATTATCAATTGTAATACGAATCATTTTACTTGAGTGAATGTAATTTATCCGCTATAATAGTAGTATTGTAAATGGCTATATTAGTCTGAAATAGATGAGGGAGTTAATGGTGACTAAACAAAAAACTGATAGTTCTTATGACGGATCACAGATTCAAGTGCTTGAGGGTCTTGACCCTGTCCGCAAACGCCCGGGTATGTATATTGGTAGCACTGGCTACGAAGGGGTTCATCATTTAATCAAGGAAATTGCAGACAACTGTATAGATGAAGCTATTGCAGGCTATGCAACCAGGATAAATGTCATATTGTTGGCTGATGGCGGCGTAACTATCATCGATGATGGACGCGGTATCCCAGTTGATAAACACCCTACAACGGGCAAAAGCGCGCTTGAAACAGCACTGACAGTATTGCACGCTGGTGGTAAATTCGGTGGCGGTGGCTATAAAGTGTCATCTGGTCTGCACGGTGTTGGATCCAGTGTTGTTAACGCACTTTCGACGAAATTAATTGCGGAGGTCGTGCGAGACAACCAGTTGTATCATATAGAATTTGCTCAGGGTATCACTCAGGGGGCTTTGCAAAAATTAGGTAAAACAGATCGTAGGAATGGTACTTCAATTACTTTCTATCCTGATCCAACAATTTTCAAAGAAGGTACTGATTTTGATTATAAATGGGTCGTTAATTACTTGCGACATCAAGCATATCTGACAAAAGGCGTCTATGTATCTGTTCGAGATGAGCGAACTGGTAAACGAGAGTCTTTCTATTTTGAAGGCGGTATCCAAAGTTATGTTAAACACCTGAACGTCGGTAAAGATGTCGTCAGCGAAAACGTATTCTATGTCGAAAAACAAGTCGAAGACTCAATGATCGAAGTCGCCGTTCAGTATAACGATACCTTTGTCGAAATGGTCAAACCTTTTGCTAATAACGTCCTGACGATTGACGGCGGTACGCACCTAGTTGGCTTTCGATCAGCATTGACGCGCGTCATTAATGACTATGCTCGTAAAAGTGGCTTGTTGAAAGAAAAAGAAGAGAACCTAACGGGTGACGATATCCGCGAAGGTTTAACGGCTGTTATTTTAGTTAAATTGCCAGACCCACAGTTTGAAGGTCAGACCAAGAACAAATTAGGTAACCCAGAAGTTCGACGTTACGTTGAACAGGTGATGAATGAGTATTTTGCTTATTACCTAGAAGAAAATCCAAATGTTGCAAAACGAATTGTTGGCAAAGCATTGCTGGCAGCTAGGGCTCGTAAAGCAGCACGTGCGGCTAGGGATAATGTTATTCGTAAAGGTGCATTAGATGGTATGAGCTTACCTGGTAAATTAGCAGATTGTTCCAGTAAAAGCCCAGCAGAATCAGAATTATATATTGTAGAGGGTGACTCAGCTGGTGGATCGGCCAAATCTGGTCGTGACAGCAAAACACAGGCTATTTTGCCGCTGCGTGGTAAAGTGTTGAACGTTGAACGAGCACGATTAGACCGCATGTTAGGCAATAACGAAATTGTCAGCCTAATCAAAGCTATGGGCGTTGGAATCGGTGACCAATTCGATATCTCGGGGTTACGATACCACCGAATCATTATCATGACCGATGCCGATGTCGATGGTAGCCACATTGCGACACTGCTGATGACTTTCTTTTTCCGTTATATGCGCGAAGTCGTTGATGGTGGACATATATATCTAGCAAAGCCACCACTATTTTTAATTAAAACCGGTACCAAAAAACAGTATGCCTATAGTGATGAAGAGCGCGATGCTATAACTGATCAGTTAATCGCTGAACGCAAAGAAAAAGGGATTAAACAAGACGATGAATCAGACAGAACCAAACAGGCCGGCATCACAATGTTGCAACGCTACAAAGGTTTGGGTGAAATGGATGCAGAACAGTTGTGGGACACGACTATGAAGCCAGAAAACCGTGTTTTGATTCAAGTCCGAGTAGAGGATGCCGAACGTGCAGATGCTATATTCACAAAATTAATGGGCGATCAAGTTGATTTAAGAAAAAGTTTTATACAAGGACGTGCAAAATCGCTGAGCCTTGAGGAATTGGATGTTTAACCATGGAAGATGAAAAAGATATGCCAGTAGAAGAAGTTAAAGTGTTAACGCCACAAACTCATTCACGTATAGTCGAAGACCAGACAGTTGAAGATGTAATGGAAGACAATTTCTTGCGTTATTCAATGAGCGTTATTATTGATCGTGCCTTGCCAGATGTTCGTGACGGTTTAAAGCCAGTTCACCGCCGTATTTTGTACTCAATGGGCGAACAGGGAATGCGTCCAGGCGGTAAATTTACGAAATCTGCTCGTATCGTAGGTGATGTAATGGGTAAATATCACCCACACGGTGATAGCTCGATTTATGATTCGATGGTCCGTTTAGCTCAAGATTGGACAATGCGATATACATTGGTTAATGGCCAAGGTAACTTTGGTTCTATGGACGGTGACCCCGCAGCTGCTTCCCGGTATACAGAGGCTAGATTAGACAGAGCCGGTAATGAGTTGTTAGTAGACCTAGAGAAAGAAACTGTTGATTTCCGCGATAACTATGACGGTTCCGAACAAGAACCAGTAGTATTGCCAGCTAAATTGCCGAACTTATTGCTAAACGGCCAGATTGGTATCGCGGTTGGTATGGCAACTAGCATCCCACCACACAATTTGGGGGAATTAGTTGATGCAATCGTTGTAATGATTGATAATCCCGAAGCCACGACTGACGATTTATTGAAACATGTCAAAGGCCCAGACTTCCCAACAGGTGCTATCGTTTATGGTGGTGCACCAATGAAACAGGCCTACCAAACAGGTCGTGGTAGCGTAGTTATTAGGGCAGTAGCCAACATTGAAGAGAATAAAAAAGGCCGTAGCCAAATCGTCGTTACTGAGATGCCTTTTGCTGTAAATAAAGCAACATTGATTGAGAGAATTGCCGATTTGGTCAAAGAAAAGAAGATTTTGTCGATTAGCGACCTGCGTGATGAGAGTGCACGTGGGACTGTGCGCGTTGTTATTGAATTAAAGAAAGATACTTATCCAAAGAAAGTCCTAAATCAGCTGTTCAAGATGACAGCATTGCAGACTAGCTTCCACTTTAATATGCTGGCGCTGATTGATGGTATTCAGCCTCGTATTTTGGGGCTACAAGAGATATTGCATGAGTTTTTAAAACACCGACAAGTTGTTGTTCGTCGTCGAACCGAGTTTGAATTGCGCAAAGCGCAAGAGCGAGCTCACATTTTGGAAGGCTACAAGATTGCATTGGATCATATTGATGAAGTCATAAAGACTATTCGTGCCAGCCAGACTAGCGAAGAAGCAGAGGCTGCATTAGTAGAGAAGTTTAAATTGTCTGTTATCCAAGCCAAAGCGATCCTAGCGATGCAATTACGTCGATTGACCGGCCTGGAACGAGAGGCCATTGAAAATGAGTTGAAAGAATTGATGGCGTTGATTACTAAATTAGAAGCTATTTTGGCCGACGAAAAAGAAATTTTGCGCATTATTAAAGAAGAATTACTAGAAATGAAAGAAAAATATGGCGACAAGCGTCGTAGCCAGATGATAAACCATGAACTGGGTAAATTTAGCGACGAAGAGCTGATACCTGAAGAAGATAGCGTCATATTATTAACTGCCGAAAACTACATCAAACGCACATTGGTCAGTGAATATCGACGTCAGCATCGAGGTGGCAAGGGCAAACGTGGTATGTCTACCAAGGCCGAAGATGTGATCAGCCAGTTGGTCCCAGCCAGTACGCATGATTATCTGTTATTCTTTACCAATCGTGGACGAATTTTCCGATTGAAAGCTTATGAAGTTCCGGCGGCCAGCCTGGCAACCAAGGGTGTTGCGGCAGTGAACCTATTGCAACTGCAACCAGAGGAAAAAATTACTTCAATTATCAAACACGAAAAGGATGCCAATGACGAAGGATATTTGTTCATGGCAACCACAAAGGGTACTGTCAAGAAAACGCCGTTTAAAGAGTATGCTAATATTCGCACAAATGGTTTGATAGCTATCAAACTAGATGACGGCGATGAATTACATTGGATCCAAAAGACAACTGGCGAGAATGATGTAATTGTGTCAACATCAGCTGGCCAAGCGGTTCGATTCAACGAGAAAGATGCGCGACCGATGGGGCGGTCCGCCAGAGGCGTACGAGGTGTTAAATTGCGACCAAATGATAGTGTGGTTGGTATGGACATAGTCAATTCTGACGATCAGAGATTATTGGTTATTAGTGAGAATGGCTATGGCAAAATCACCAAAGCCTCTAATTTCCCAGTGCACAAACGTGGTGGTGTAGGCATCAAAGCAGCTATCATTACAACCAAGACTGGTCCGATCAAAACAGTTCACAGTTTGGACCCAGAGGCTAGTGAAGTGCTAATTATATCCACAGAAGGTCAAACTATTCGAGTTGCACTGAAAGATATATCGGTACTAGGCAGAACTACTCAGGGTGTCCGTATAATGCATATGCGTGAAGGCGATAAGGTCGCGTCACTAGGGTTAATGCCTGATAAAGATGATGACGAAACAGAGCCGGTGGAGGAATAATTGCAGCTAATTCTATAAGATAGTTATTGAGATTGGTGTAGTTGTATTTTTATCAACTACATTAATCAAAATAACCCTTGACT
>JBAXFD010000022.1:0-11513 GCA_037140095.1 Candidatus Saccharimonadota bacterium | reverse complement strand
GGCAACAAAACTCAGTTAGCTGAAATCACCGACCCATTGGCGTTGGTTAGCAAACAATCTGATTTTGATGTCACAATATTGGTAAAAGGTGGTGGATTGTCAGGCCAAGTCGATGCTATTAAACTAGCAATCGCCAAAGCTTTGACTGTCGGTTTCGCCGATCTACGCACAGTATTGAAAAAAGCCGAGTTCCTAAAACGCGATTCTCGCGAAAAAGAACGCAAAAAATACGGTTTACGATCTGCTCGCAAACGCGAACAGTTCTCAAAACGCTAACATATGTAGCAACAAAAATAACCCTGCCATTTACGGCAGGGTTATTTGTTTATAAATCAAATCATTGTGATGTGCACGTCGAGGCATATAGCCTCACAAGGAGATTGATAATCTCAACTTGGAATACATTGATCATTTATTTGCCTTTGCGGCGTGCAGCCTCAAGGGAGAGAGGCTGCACGCTTTTTGGGCGATTCATCTTTGGTTTTTCCCGCAGATAGCACGGTTTTTCTTTGGTCGTTGTCTAATTTCCAAACAACTGGCCAGGGGGCAATACTCTAATGAGGGTATTGTAGTGCGATTGTCACTATTGTTGTAATGGTCGATATGACCACTTTGTAGCGTTCAGAATGAATACCTCTTTTTAGGAAAATTGATAATTCAAACAATGCCCATACTCCAAAAAAGGCAGCATAGATATAGAATGAAAACTTCATAACAGCGGCCAACAATACGAATAGAGCTATTATAATAACTCTACTTAGGGTCATCGCTATACATGTCCCATCTTTGGGGCACATAAGATATGTGAACCCGAAAGCTAACGCGGACAACAAAATAACGAATACTAATAATACATCCATACTAACACCTCCAAATGGGGCTCGAAATTGCAATCTATATAAATTTTTAATTAAGTTCCCAGGGATATCAGGGTTCTTGAAAGGAGCAGACCTTCTGGACTATTACAAAACCCCAAACTGGAGAGTTAGCCTGAACAGGTAACTCAAGATGTATTTTCAGACGTGCACCATAATAATTCGATTTACCGATTTGTTAAATAACTAGTGTTTTGTTTGTTTTAACTGAACATCTCATAACCTCAACATATACCCCTAATGCTTGTTTTGCAATATGTAAACTGTCAAATAAAGTCTATCCGTATTATTTATTAAAAACCGTGCGACCACTTAAAATATAACGAGTTATCCTCTGTTAAAATAAAATACGCACCATTGTATTTCCTACATCATCAATGAAATATCCTACAAAAAGGACCTGTTTTTAACCGACCGAGTAAAAACAGGTCTATAATTTATTTATGGGTGCGGATAGAAATGAAAAATCAATAATAAAGGATGTTCTGTTAAGCCTATTGCCTTTTACAGAAGACAGCATATTTAGGTCCAGGTATTCATTCACGTTTATATCTAAAAAAACAGGATACTCGGAATCTCAAGTTTTAAGGGCCTATAAGAGCATAAAAAGACGCAAACTGGCCTATATTGAACCTGATGGTCGATTAAGTTTATCTCTAGCCGGTAGGCAAATGGTTCAACCTTTTGTGGCAGAGACACTCTCAAATGATGCCAGATTAATGGTTATATTTGATATTCCTGAAGATTTTGCTGGCCGCAGGCAAAGGCTGCGAAATCTCTTAAAGCAACTAGACTTCAAACAAATACAGTTAAGTGTATGGACGACGGACAAAGACCATCGCAAAATAGTAGCCGAATCTATTATTGAATATGAATTGCAAGATTGGGTCCAAATGTATGAAGCCGCAAGAATAAAGTCATAAAAGGACCTATTTTTACTCGGTCGGTTAAAAACAGGTCCTTTTATTCAAAATGGCGAGGAGGCTTGTTATATGGTGGGGTGTAATCTTTATGTTAACCTGTGTATAATAGATATCAACTATGACAAAGCCAATTATTCTAACTGGGATACGATCGAACGAAGAGCCTACCATCGGTAATTATTTAGGTGCGATACTGCCGATTATTCAGATGCAGCGCGAATTTGCTGGTGAATATCAGATTAATATGTTCGTACCCGACCTACATAGTTTTACCACTCCGATTGATTATGATTCGCTATACCGCAATACGCTAAATAACCTAAAATATTTTGTTGCAGCCGGTCTGGACATCGACAATTCTGACACCTATATTTACCGCCAAAGTTTTATCCCGGCCCACAGTGAATTATGTTGGATATTAAACTGTTTTACGGGCTTTGGTGAGATGAGCCGGATGACTCAATTCAAAGATAAATCGGCTGACGCCAGCGGCTCTGTTACTATTGGATTATTCACTTACCCAGTCTTAATGGCGGCTGACATATTACTGTACGGCGCTAAATATGTGCCATTAGGCGAGGACCAGTTCCAACATCTAGAAATCGCCCGTGATATTGCAATCAGGATGAATAAAAGATTTGATGATTTGTTTGAAGTGCCGCTGCCTACAAGTGATCAATCAAAATTTATGAAGCGCGATAGCGGCCTACGTATTCGTAGCCTGACCGATCCGACCAAGAAAATGAGTAAGAGCGATGAAAATGACAAATCCAAGATTGACCTAATCGACAACCCTGACGCAGCAGCCAAAAAGATTATGAGCGCCACAACTGACAGTATTGGCGTCATTAATTTCGATTGGGACAACCAACCTGGAATTACTAGTATGTTACAAATATTGGCGTTACTGACCAATCGCAGCCAAGATGATGTAAACAAAGAGTGGCATGGTAAAACCAGCTATGGTGAGTTCAAAACTGCCGTTGCTGACGCTGTACGGGCGTTCCTGACCGATTTCCAAGCAAAACTGGCTGCTATTACTGATGAGCAGCTACTAGCCAAACTAGAGCAATCTGAACGCGATTTAACCCCAATAGCTAACGCGACATTATTACGTGCTCAACAGGCCGTCGGTTTGCGACCAAAAGGCAAATAATGAGCATTATCGTTAAACATTCAACTGACATTCAGAAAGAAGAAGCGCACGGTGGAGCTGGGTCTAGACGCCTGTATATTGATCAGGCGCAAACTCCTAGTGGCAAAATTCAGGGCGTGACGCATGGTTGGATGCCCGCCGGTAAGTCGTATGATTGGCATTCTCACGAAGGCATAGAAGAAATAATGTATGTTATCAAAGGCGAAGGAATAGTGGCGGATCGCGATGGAGAATATACATACGAGCCAGGTACGGTCTGTGTGTTCCCATCGGATGTTGAGCACATGATTAAAAACACTTCCGACACAGAAAACGAATTTGTGTTCGTCAGGATATTCATTAATGGTTAAAGTATCCAGTCGCGACATCCTAGATATCCTGCGCCGATTTGAATTGGCAGGTGATGATAATGTGCCCCGTAATGTTGAGAATGTGAAAATTACGCATCCGAACCCAATTAGCACCTTGGCATCATTTAGATTCAACAAATATCAATTATATGCCTTATTTGATGATACGGCCGAAGATGACGTTAATTATGTGATTTCACAGATTAAAACCGCCAAAAGCACTGTTCAGGGTGAATTATTGAAAAACCCGCGTGATACTACGACAACCTACGCCATGCCATTCAAAGGCAAAGAATGCTATCTATTTAGCGTTATCTCTGAAAAACACCGCCTGGATAGTGAATTAGCCACTAGATATCCGTCCAATTCTCGCAGTACTTGGCAGAAATATATCAAATCAGGTTTCGTCAGTGTTAACGGCACAGTTATCACATCATCTAAATACGATGTGGCCGATATAGATCAAATCGCTATTAATATCCCCGAAACAACTGATCACAGTGCTGATGAATTACCGATAATCTACATCGATGACAATGTGGTCGTCGTCAACAAACCCGTAGGCGTGTTATCGCATGCCAAAGGTGTTATGAACGAAGAATTCACCGTGGCCGATTTCTTCCGCCGATACAGCACATATAACGCCGATACTAACCGTCCAGGCATAATTCACCGCCTAGACCGCGATACCAGCGGTGTTATGATAGGTGTCCGCAACGCCGAAACGGCCGAATTGTTACAGAAACAGTTTGCTGATCGTCGCACCAAAAAGACTTATTTTGCAGTGTTAGACGGTGTGCCAAAACTAGGCAAAGCCAACATTGACCTACCAATTGGTCGTAATCCATCTGCGCCCAGCACTTTCCGAGTAGACAGCAAGGGCAAATCTGCCATCACTAAATACGAGGTTATTGCTAGCGATGATAAACATTCACTAGTCAAATTACAACCACAAACTGGTCGGACACACCAATTACGCGTCCATATGAAATACATTGGCACGCCAATCCGTGGTGACAAGGTGTATGGCAAGTCAGCTGATAGGTTATATCTGCACGCATTTAGCCTAGAAATCACTATCCCCAGTGGCAATCGCACCACATTCACAGCCCCAGTACCCGCTGAATTTACAGATCAATTTCCAGGGACGAAACTGTAATGAAACCAATTTTGAACCCGGCAAGCGAAAAGACAATCCTTGCTACTGTTGCTAATATGCCGCAATCGCTGTTAATTACAGGCGACAGCGGGGTTGGATTGTCTACAGCGGCCAAATATATCGCCCAGCTATTGAATATCAAACCAATCGTCATCTTGCCTGAAAAGGATGAAAAAATTGATCTGGACCGAGGCATGATTACTGTTGATATAATGCGACGAGTTTTTGATGACACACGGACAAAAAACGCCACTGATCGCATAGTTATCATTGACTACGCAGAGCGGATGACAACCCAGGCCCAAAATGCCTTTCTAAAGCTGTTAGAAGAGCCAGGACAGGGGTTACACTTCATTTTGGTATCAAATACCGCTGGCAAGTTACTGCCCACTATACTGTCTAGGGTAAAGAAAAATGAGCTAAAACCCATAAATACAGCCCAAACCGAGCGATTATTGGATGATTTGGAGATAAAGGATGCGACGAAGAGGTCACAGCTGATGTTTATGGCGTCAGGTTTACCAGCAGAATTGACGAGACTAGCAACAGATAGCGAATATTTTGATCAACGTAGCACAACGGTTCGTGATGCCCGCGAATTATTACAGGGGAAATTGTATCAGAAACTGCTGATTGCGCAGAAATACAAAGATAACAGGGGATTAGCACTGAAATTATTACTAGATTCTACTAAAATCTTGCAACATACCATAACCGCCAACCCTCAAATTGACACTATTAAACATATTGATATCATCCTGAAAACCTACGAACGCATTGACGGCGGTGGTAACATACGGTTATGTCTAGCGGCAATGGTCGTGTAATCGCCAGTAGATTATAGATTTTAGATTATGGATTATAGTATAATCTCAATCTCAAATCTCATTGTATTCTGTGATTCTTCTAAAATCTAAAATCCAAAATCTAACTCCTACTTCCATTATATCTCTGATATAATGGACGCATGTTAGGACTATTATTAATTATTGCGTTGGGGGCCTGGGTTATATACCAGAAACAGACTGTTGATGAGGCCGAAGCCGACTTGCCAATAAAGCTGTCCGAGAAACTAGATCAATTATGGGGTATTGCGCACGAATCAATCCAGACAAAAAAATACCTGCGAGCTGAAAAGGCATTATTGACGATATTGCGTGTCGATGAAAAAAACGCCAGTGCGTATAACCGCCTAGGTATTCTATATGCTAAACAGAAATCGTTAAAAGACGCCATTGAATGTTTTGAGATTGCCCAATCATTAGAACCCAGTGCCAGCAGCTTGCACAACGTCGGGTTGATTTATTATGAAACAGGTAATTATGATAAAGCCGCACTAGCGTTCGAACAGGCCATCGCCATCGACGGCGAATTGCCAGCCCGCCACATCGCATACGCCAAAGTCCAGGAAAAACTAGGTCACGAAGAGAAAATGATTGAATCACTGGAAAAGGCGATGGAATTAGAGCCAATCCCACAGACTCTGAACATCTTAGCCGACGCCTACGAACGCACTGGTCGATCAGAACTAGCCATTAACCTACGCGAAAAAGCTGCCAAAATGATATTACCACAAAGCCAAAACCGACAAATCCGCCAGCCCCGACGAGTAATGTAATCGATATAAATAAGTTCAAATAAGAAACACCCTCGGCAAAACCGAGGGGTTCTTTGACATTGAGAGTTTCAAGCTTTCTGAAAAATGGAGGCTGATGATAATGCCTTTGCCGCTGATTCTTCCAGGCCTAGACATTCCACCAACTGTTTCATTTCATCGACCATTTGGCTTGGTCGTATGTTAAAGGTTACCAGATAGGTTTTGTCATCAACAATCACCAGAACTGGTTGGTTACTGTTAACAGTTGCGTCAACTGCTCGCTTGAAAACCTCTTCACCGCACAGAACTGGCAAAGGCATATATGCCGTAGCCATGTCATTAGCGTGGCCGCAGACCTCTGCATACCTTTCTCTCATATCAGCTACAGTATAACGAGTATAATCAGCCTCTACTACTACGATTTTTCCACCAGGCCTAGAATGTAGCCCCCATGTTATTACTTTGTCTTTTTTTGACTTGTCATGCAAAAACTCAATAGCATCATTCCCATCTTTAAAGTAAGAATACCCCAAATTATAAAACTTTGACATTCCAATCACCCCATCTTCAAAATATTTGTGTATTTCGCTAATTATGAATAGCCCGCCAGATACCAGTCCAATACCCGGTGTGCTATTCACAAAAAAATAGGGGAGCAATGCTCCTCTCTCATAATGTCAAAGTACTGATCCAGGTTGGGGTACAGTTATAATATTACAACCCTCCGCGCTATCCTGATTAAATCTATATTGTCATATGTGTGCACGGTGGTCAATAAAGATTCAAAAGAAAAGCCCCCTAACAGGGAGCTTTCAAATTACAATCTTACAACGGGGAATGATCAAGTGTCTTTGGGCGCGCTATTATAGTCACCAACTACCGCAGCTTTACCCCAACCTGGCTCGGCACATATAGGATGTCCTCGGAACTCTCCAATAATTTTGTTGCCGCTTTTATTGGATTCATTGATAACAATCTCTGCCGCTTCATCCAATGCTTCTACTACAATTACGCCGATATTTTCTATGGTTACTTCAGTATTTACCACAGAAACCTCTGCTTTCGGCAATTGACCTTCTACAGACGCCACCAAAGCTAATTCTCGTTTCTTGTCATAAAAGTAGTCTTGGATACTTTCTACAGTACTGCCAGGCTCTGCCAATACTTCTATGTTGTCAATTTTGGCCGTCCAAACTATAGACGGACCTAGATTTGCAACATTTGCTAGCTCTTTTACTTTTTGGTCGAAGGGCACGCTTTCGTCTTTAAAATTGTACCTATTTGCCATAACGATCATTCCTCTCAAATTGTGATGTGCCTCGAAAATAGAAGAGTTGTTAGAATAAACCAACAACTACAATTCCGTCATCTGACAATACAGATATTACCATTTAAACAGGCAATCGTCAATTCTTTTGGGTAAAAAAACAAACCCCTACGCATTACACGCAGGGGTTTGTAGATTACAATTCAATCAACCCGTCAAGGTTCCTCCTTGATGGACTTGTCGTGATGAGACCGGGCTCGGGCGTTAAGCCCATTTACATCCCAGTAACGAGAACCACTATTTTTCTTTTTCTGGTCACACATTATCAGGAATTGCACTCCCCAATAATCTGCGTTGAAATAGATATGCATCTTGAGCGTAATTGTGTGCATCACATCTAGATAATTATCAAATTCTTTTCGCCGATTATTGGCAAGTAAGATATTGTTTAACATCTCACTGATATCCAAATCTTGGTTTTGTGCCGTCTGCAAATAATAGTTGTACAACTCATTCCCATGAACCCAGGTTTCATGCAATAACAAGCTAACTTCCCGCAAATGGCAATGATAGCCTACGACTGCAGATACCAGAGCATCCGCAACGGGGAATAGCCTTCTCAGTTCGTAACCTGGTAATTCTTTTACTAACCACTCAGTTAATCTGGCCAATGTCTCGGCATACACGATATACGGTTTGCTAACTTCGTCACTAGCTGCTCCGACGATCTTGTCCCATAAATCCTGATCGAATATAGTCATATTAGGACTACAAATCTTTAGCAGGTCCTTCGTGTATAATCCTTTTCCTTCCCACTTCACTGTAATGCTGTCACTCTTCATTCGACATTCCTCCAATTTTTTATTTCCACCCAAAGGTAGTACCATAGGCGCCAACAAATTGGTGGCCACAGTACTACCATTGAGTATCGTAAGACAGGGGAATGTCAGATCTCATCATATTGTAAATCTACATCAATTATAGGTGTTTCTAGCCGATAAACGGCCCGAACCAACGCTATCTGAATAGTATCATTATATCACATATCACGTAGATATACAATACCGGAATGGTTTTGGCACGAAAAAAACCACCTGTAGTAGGTGGCTTTTCGGTACTCTTCTGCAGATTGTGGAAATCAGTAAACTGGTAGGATAAAATCTCCGCTATACGCCTTGGCTAGCTCTCCAATTGGAGTTTCCATTAGTGTGCCGGTATCAATGCATATGGCATCACCTTCAAGCTCCGGATAGGAATTCTTGTAAATGACCACCATCATACCATTGTTATGGGTTATAACGGCCGAACCGGCTCCCGTACTAAGTTCTCCTAGAACAGGGCCGAGCTCTTCATCAGTCGTTTTACATGCAGGCGTTTTTGCCCTATCCTTTTCAAGTGTTGTAGCTGGGCTACAGTCAATGGCACTTTCGTCTAGGGTGACTCTTATCGGTCTCCCGGTAGCGCCAACCAATGCTTCAACTTTCTGGATCAAAGTTGTAAGCCCTGTTAAATCATACAAACTTATTTCACTCATTTTATACTCCTCCTATAATTTTATTTCCCTAATCCTAGGGTAGAATCACAGATACCAAATTGGTGATGTCTGCGATTCTACCCTGGACAGTTTAATAAAAAATAGGGGGTATATCTGATTTCACATCTGTAAAAGTACCGCAGAATTGGGGTGATTATATAATCTCTACACAACTCTATAATTAAATTGTAGCATAAAAGGTATAAAAAGTCAATCTATAACTAGGTCTGAAAAGCAAAAGAGCTCGATGATAACATCAAGCTCTCTGGCAAATTCTCGTGATTAAGGTAGGTCCATTTTTACGAGCGGTTGACCAAATTCGCTAAATACAGCCAGATTTTCCTTGCCCGACATGACTCCTGGATTAAACACTACCCCAGTGTGGTCATTGTCTCGCTCTTTGCCAACTCTGATGCTGATTTTGCAAGAGTATGCCTTGAACTCGACAGGGTTATCTGGAAATTCGTCAAGAATATCCATCGCCCGCATTACATCTTCATCAATCAATTTTGGCGCCACCGGCAAAATATTATTGTCCAGTCCCAGTTTGACAACATCAGGCGTTATGACAACTCTGATTTGCTCTACCGAAAAAGAAACAGTTTCACCCATCCTTTCGGCGATTAATAGCCCTCTTTTGATTGAATTGATCAAAAAATTTGATACTACTAACCCCCAACGTGCCGTTTTGTAACCTGTTATGCCATTGTAGCTCATTTTACATTCCTCCATATATTTTTATTTGCTACTTATCAAAAGCAGTACCATGAACACCATATATATGATGTTGGCAGTACTGTTTTTGCAAGCTATATGGAGGGATTTACCTTTAATCTGTGAATGTGCCCAGAATCAGGTCAATCTATCGTAGCCGACAATGATGTGCCAGGTCACCAAATATTTTACGACATCAATACATCCGGAGGTTTTGGAGTTATATGGTCGGGTTGGGATAGGGTTTTTATGGGTAATTGTTGGAGGTAGGACAGCGGCTCCGCCTTTTTCGCTCATTCACGAAAAAATGTAAACACTTTTTTAGGTAGGGCATCGCTCCACTTCGTTCCGCTCCTCCGCTTGCTTATAAAAATATGTAAACACATTTTTATTTCACTGCACTTCGCCGAACTCTACGGTTTTTTGCTAAAGCAAAAAATTCCGTAGGTCAGAGCCATACCATCAGGTTCAAAATAAATAATCCACCCCGAAGGATGAATTATTTATTTTGGTGCTGGAGGTAGGACTCGAACCTACGGACCCTTACGGGGGGAGATTTACAGTCTCCTGTGATTGCCACTACACGACTCCAGCAGGCTCATGAGACAAACCAAAGGTTTTTTCTCATCGCTCCAGGCGCGGAATGAATCCGCCGCTTGGGCTGCTCTTTTCGGGTACAATACCATTCTGTAAAAATGGAGCCACCTCTCGGATTCGAACCGAGGACCTGCTGTTTACAAAACAGCTGCTCTAACCAGCTGAGCTAAGGCGGCATAAATTATTAAGATACTAGACTATTCTATCTGATAACCCTTGAGTTTTCAATAGTTCATCCAAATATCTAATACATCCATGGCAGCCTTTCTGGACCTGTACCTAACTAGAATAAGATCCTGAGACTTTGAGATTTGTAGCCTAGTGGGGCATCTGCAGAAACCCGGATGGATATAAAGCAATCATCCTGGATTGGCGAGGACTGTTTGAGCCCTTAGAACATATCTAAGGCGCGAGTTTCCGCAGACAACCAAGATGATTGGTGAAATGGTCAAACCGCGGTTTTGAAGCCGCCCCGAGAGTTTTTCGGTTCCTGTTTTGCGGTCAAAAAGGAACTAGTCTTTGGTTCTTTACGAAAAGAAAGAACAAGAGATTAATTATTGGACAATAAGAAAATACCTGCTAGATGTATACACGTTGACTTATAACACCATAAATTATATAATTACCTAGTTATGTGAGTTATCGCTATTCCATAGCCCTCAATCCGAAGGTATCGGGAGTCGCAGTTTGAAATTTAGGAGGTATTTGCATGCAAGCATCACAGCCGAAAGTAGAAGTTATGAAACAGGATCAAATGCGAGAAGTTGTTGCTAAAGCAAAACTTGGTGATAAACTGAGATTAAAATTTGCAGACAATAACTTTGATGGGTCATTAGATACCCATATCAATATGATCCTTGCGATTGATTCAATCAAATTTGATGAATTATCGCGAATGAGCCTGCAGTCAGTCGCTAACCATGGTGAATGGCGAGAAGACCCACGCAATTACAGTATTGAAGTGATGGCAGGCTCTGATGCAAGATTGTTCACTGAAAAAGTGATCCAATTAGGCATCTTTGACAGCATCAAACCAGCATCTGAAAGACTTCTTTACTAAAACACAACCTCAACAAAACAACGGGCCCGTTTGATTATCATTCGGGCTCAAACTCTGTGCGGGGATAATTCACAATCATCACCAAATTTGTTACAATATTCAAGTGCCGCGATAGCTCAGTTGCTGTCTGAGCATGGAAGGCCAGTAAGATGATAAAGCGCAGCGATCTACCAACTAATAATACCGGTAGAACGAAATACATTAACACATAACAGCAGATTTAATAATATGCCGCGATAGCTCAGTTGGTAGAGCGCATCCATGGTAAGGATGAGGTCCTG
>JBAXFD010000021.1:0-12098 GCA_037140095.1 Candidatus Saccharimonadota bacterium | reverse complement strand
TACACATCGTATGGCCGAAGCAAACCGTGCCTTTGCACACTTTGCTCGCGCCTAAATACTAAAATTAAATTAGAAAGGATAAGGGTATTATTTTATAGAGTTTATAGAGATGTAATCTGCAATTTTTGCAATTATACTATAATCCATAATCTATAATCTAAAATCTACTCAAAAACTATGGCAGAAAAACATTTTGCATTAGAAAAACTGCGTAATATCGGTATTATTGCCCATATTGACGCTGGTAAAACCACCACAACAGAGGCGATTCTGTATCGCACAGGTTTGTCGCACAAAATCGGTTTGGTTCACGAAGGTGCAACCACGACTGACTGGATGGAACAAGAACGTGAACGCGGTATTACGATTACATCGGCCGCTGTCACCGCTTTTTGGAAAGATTGCAAGATTAATATCATCGATACCCCTGGTCACATCGACTTTACAGCCGAAGTAGAACGCTCACTACGCGTCCTAGACGGTGCTGTAACAGTGTTTGACGGTAAAATGGGTGTAGAGGCTCAATCTGAGACTGTTTGGCGTCAAGCTAACAAATATAGCGTGCCTCGTATCTGTTTTATTAACAAAATCAACCAAATCGGTGGCGATTTTTACAAATCACTAGATTCAATTCATCGTCGTTTGACTAAAAACGCATTACCAATTCACTTGCCAATCGGCTTTGAAAAGGAAATTAACGGTGTTGTTGACCTAGTTGAGATGAAATCTTACACATATACCGATTTTACAGATCATCAACTAGTCGTTGGTGATATTCCAGCTGATATGTTGGAAAAGGCGAAAAATGCTCGCAGCTTACTAGTTGAAGCAGCTGTCGAAGCCGATGACGAACTATTCGAACGATTTTTGGAACAAGGTGAAGAATCAATTACGATCCCAGAACTAAAATCGGCACTACGCAAACGCGTATTGGCTGGTGATTTCTATCTAGTAACAGGTGGCGATGGCCGCGGTGTTATGGTCGAAAAGGTTCTAGACCTAGCAGTTGATTATCTACCATCTCCAATTGACGTTGGCGGTGTTTGGGGTAAAAACCCTAAAACTGGCGACGAAATTGAACGAAAACCCGATGTCAAAGAGCCTCTAGCAGGTCTAGCATTCAAAATCGCAACCGACCCATTCGTTGGCCGATTGATTTTCGTCCGTGTTTACAGTGGTAAAATGGAAGCCGGTTCATACGTTATTAACACCACAACTGGTGACAAAGAACGTATCGGCCGTATCGTTCGTATGCATGCTGACAAACGCGAAGATATCGATTTCATCGAAGCTGGCGACATTGCCGCTGTTGTGGGTCTAAAAGACACATTTACAGGTCATACGCTATCTGATATCGCACATCCAATCACACTAGAATCAATCACTTTCCCAGACCCACCTGTATCTATTGCAGTTGAGCCAAAGACTAAATCTGACCAAGAGAAAATGGGTATCGCCCTGCAACGATTAGCAGAAGAAGACCCAACTTTCCGTATACATACAGATGACGACACTGGTCAGACGATCATGTCAGGAATGGGTGAGTTACACCTAGATATTCTAATCGACCGTATGAAGCGCGAATTCAAGGTTGAAGCGAACATTGGTGAGCCACAAGTTGCTTTCCGCGAATCTATCAAAGGCACATCTGATGTCCAAGGTAAGCACGCTAAACAATCTGGTGGTCGTGGACAATATGGTGACGTTTGGATCAAATTTGAACCGAACGAACCAGGCAAAGGCTTTGAATTCATCGATGCTATCAAAGGTGGTGTTGTTCCTCAAGAATACCGCAAACCTGTTGAAGCCGGTATCCGTGAGACATTGGAAGGCGGCGTTATTGCCGGTTACCCAGTCGTAGATGTCAAAGCAACACTATACGACGGTAGCTACCACGATGTTGACTCTAGCGAATTAGCCTTTAAATTGGCTGGTGCACTAGCAACTCGTGAAGGCATTAAACAGGCTAAACCAATCATTCTAGAGCCCGTTATGCACGTTGAAGTTACAACCCCTGAAGAATTCATGGGTGACGTAATCGGAGACCTTAACGGTCGTCGTGGACGAATTGAAGCTATGGAAGACCTCAGTGCTGGTGCCAAATTGGTCATCGCTGCGGTGCCACTAGCTAATATGTTCGGCTACACTGGTGATATTCGTTCTATGAGCCAAGGTCGTGCAGCCAGCACGATGGAATTGGCGCAATACGAGGAAGTACCACCAAATGTTGCTCAAGAGATCATTACAAAACGATCTAGTAAATAATAGATAAAACACTTGTCGTTATACTGTTAAACCTGTATAATGACAAGCATACGCTGTAAGGTGGTATCACCTTTATGCAAAAATTTAATTAATAAGGAGAACTAACAAAATGGCAGATTTCGATCGAACCAAACCACATGTTAACGTCGGTACTATGGGCCACGTTGACCACGGTAAAACAACATTAACTTCAGCAATTACATCTGTACTTGCAAAACGTCTACCAAGCGCAGTTAACAAAAAAGTTGACTATGCGATGATTGACAACGCTCCAGAAGAGCGCGCTCGTGGTATTACTATTGCTTCATCTCACCAAGAATATGAATCAGAAAAACGCCACTACGCACACGTTGACATGCCAGGACACGCTGACTATGTTAAAAACATGATCACAGGTGCTGCACAAATCGACGGTGCAATCCTAGTGGTTGCTGCAAACGACGGTCCATTGCCACAAACTCGTGAACACGTATTGTTGGCAAAACAAGTTGGTGTACCAAAGATTTTGGTCTACCTAAACAAAATGGACTTGGCTGACCCAGAACTAGTTGAATTAGTTGAAATGGATATTCGTGAACTATTGGCTAAAAACGGCTTTGACGAAGATGCTCCAATCATCAAAGGTTCTGCTACAAAGGCACTAGAAGGCGACAAAGAAGCCGAAGATTCAATCATGGAATTGGTTGATGCACTAGATAGCTACGTCCCAGAACCAGTTCGTGACCTAGACAAACCTTTCCTAATGCCAATTGAGGACGTTTTCTCAATCAAAGGTCGTGGAACAGTTGCTACCGGTCGTATTGAACAAGGTATTGTCAAAATCAACGATCCAGTTGAAATTGTCGGTATCCGTGCTACTCAGACATCAGTTGTTACTGGTATTGAAGCTTTCAAAAAGAACCTAAACCAAGGTCAAGCAGGCGACAACGCCGGTATCTTGCTACGTGGTATTGAACGCGAACAAATCGAACGCGGTCAAGTTGTAGTAAAACCAGGCAGCCTAACTCCACATACAGAGTTTGACGCTGAAGTTTATATCTTGAAAAAAGAAGAAGGTGGACGTCACACTCCATTTAGCAAGGGTTATAAACCACAATTCTACTTCCGAACAACGGACGTTACTGGTGAAGTTGAATTACCAGCTGACAAAGAATTGGTTATCCCTGGTGACACATTGACATTCAAAGTTAAATTACTTGCTCCAATCGCTATGGAACAAGGCCTAAACTTCGCAATTCGCGAAGGTGGCAAAACTGTTGGTGCTGGTGTTGTAACCAAAATCGTAAAATAATTAGATTCTAATTAACAAAAACCCCGCTGTAATGGCGGGGTTTTCGATTACGTGTTGATTTTATGCTATTAAAATGTTAAAATTCGTAGGTATTAAATAATCATATCGACAACTTGTTAGTAGCAGAACAAAACTGGTCTATCATCAAGGTTACGATATAGTTCACCCGCCAAAATTTGTATCAAATTTAGGTGGGCAAGCAAGAAGGAGCCAATATGGCAGAAAAACAAGAACAGGCGCTACGAATTCGTATTCGCCTAAAAGCCTATGATCATAAGGTTATTGATCAATCAGCAAAACAAATTATCGACACAGCAATCCGAACTGGCGCGTCAATCGCCGGCCCAGTGCCGCTACCTACACGTCGCAGCACATTTACTGTCGTCAAATCACCACATGTTTATAAACAAGGTGGTGAAGCGTTCGAGATGCGCGTACATAAACGCCTAATCGATATTACCGACGCTACTCCAAAAACAATCGACAGTCTGCAAAACCTCAGCCTACCAGCTGGTGTTGACGCCGAAATTCGAATGTAACCTACTTATTTTTAAGTAGGTTACCCCTCATCTTTGTCTGACAACAGTAGTCTGTAATCAGATTAATGTTGCCTGCTCAAAGATGTGTGGGTTTTATCCCTCACATTTGACAAACAGCCACAGTCTGCAACCAGATTGCGGTTGCTTGCTCAAAAGTGTGCGGATAGTTCTGCCACTCAACGGCTGCCCGCTCAAAGATGTGTGGGTGTAGGTAGTTCAATAACTAAAAAGCCCCAAATCGGGGTTTTTTAGTTAACGAACGTAATTATAGGCTGTTGAGACTGTCAAGGACACGCATAGTATCGATTTGGATATTCAATACCCATAGAGATAGCGCAAAGATTAGGCCTACCAAGATTGTCCAATAAACTGTTTGTCGGGTTATTTCTAGTGACATAAACGACTTTGGACTCTTGCTAATTTTGAATGATTGCATCTTTGGTGCTTTCTTAGCTGATTTCTTTTTTACAGTTGCCATTTGGCCCCCCTCAATAAAGCTTGATACAGCCATTATTGCACGAACAAAAACTAAACACAAGCAGGTTGCGCCAGGTTGTTTGATATACTGTAAATATGAAGATAAAAAAACATCGCAATCTAGTTAGGCATAGGAAACATATAGTTAGGCTAATAGTCATAGTATTTGCGGCGGTTATAGCGACTGCTGTCGGGTTATATTTATTAGTCACTAATGTCAGTAGCCCTGTTAGTAAAACACCTACCATAACAGATACAACACCGACACCGGTTAAGAAAACCGGTACGATTCACATGGCTGCAATGGGTGATATGCTGGCTCACGACACGATAATCGCCAATGCCAAGACTGGTGGTAGTTACGATTTTACTAAATTCTTTGCTAATATCCGACCTAGTTACCAGAATTCGGACCTAGTATTTTGTAATCAAGAAGGCCTAGTATCAGGGGAGAATTACGGGATTAGTGGCTATCCATCATTTAACGCACCGACCAAATTTGCAGCCGATTTGCAGTCTGGTGCCGGTTGTAACGTCGTCAATCTGGCCAATAATCATATGGGCGACAAAGGTGTAGAGGCTACGAATGCAACAATTGATAATTGGGCTGCCCTAAAACCATTGGCTATCAGTGGTGCTAACAAGAGTGCTGCCGATCAAGAAAAGGTTAGTTTTGCCGATGTTAACGGTATTCGTATCGGGTTCGTAGCTTTTGCCGATTTTAGTAATAATGGCGGTACGCCCGGGTACAGTGTCAATAATTACCACGATGAGGCATTATTAAGGCGCCTAGTGACTCAGGCTCGCGGTGATTCAGATGTAGTTATAGTTTCAATGCATTGGGGCGTGGAAGATTCAAATATCGTTAGTGATGAACAATCTACTCAGGCTAGATTACTTAGTGACCTAGGTGTTGATGTGGTAATCGGTACCGGTCCTCATGTTCTGCAACGACAAACAGTATTAAATAGGCCTGATGGCGGTCAAACTGTAGTCTGGTACTCACTAGGCAATATGTTGTCGTCTCAGCTGTTAACCAAAGAGTTAATTGGTGGTATAGCCGAATTTGATATTACTAAATCTGATAGCGGCAAGGTTGCCATCACTAATCTAACTTTTAACCCAACTTATATGCATTATGAATGGACTGCCGCTCAGGCTGCCAGCGAAGACCTGTTGGCGCGTAAAAACGCCATGATATACCTGCTCAGTGCTGCTGCTGACCCATTGTCACGTTCGCAGTTGAATACAACTGTGTCTGAACAAAGGCAGTATGTGATTGATACTATCGGTACAGGTGTTACTGTACGATAATCGCGCCGTTATCTATCAGTGTCGTTCGGGCGGCCTCTATGTACGTCCAAGCTTCATCTAGGGTTAATCCACTATCGTGTAGGGCTGTTGCCAGTTCAACGCCAACGTATCTAAAATGCCATGGTTCGTATTGGTATTGAGTTATTAGTGTTTTATCTTTGGGATATCTAACGATAAATCCAAATTTATAGGAGTTATTGGCTAGCCATTGGCCGTTACCGGTGTCTGCGAAACAGTCATCTAGATAACAATCCAGGCTAACAGTACTGATATCTACGGCTAACCCCAATTGGTGCTCACTTTGGCCTGGTTTGGCGATAGATTGGTTGGCCGCTGCGTCGCCTACAACACTAGCCAGGTTATTGAAATAATAAGCTTGTAAATCGGCTGATCTGTAGCCGCTGCCGACCATCGGTGCATATCCGGCGGCAATTGCAGCATCAAACATGTTTTTTAATGGTATCGCGATATCCGAACGGACTGATCGTTCCTCAATACTTTTGTCGGTCTTTGTAGCCACATCAGGTATAGTTATCGCAGCCGGAGCGTAGGTTAGCGATAATGGGTGTGATTTGCTAGCTAGCGCCCAGATACTGCCGTCTAATCGGTAATCTTCAACCAACGCACGGACTGGTTGAGCACCTGGTAGATTGATATATACAGGTTCTTTGCGTTTTGCCTCTCGGGCAGCTGCAGCGGCCGCTTCCGCCTCTATTCGGGCTATTTCGGCCTGTTTCGCCTGGAAATCACTGACAAGCACGTAACTGCCGTACCCGGCTGACCCTAAAAAGGCTAATAGTAGCGTGATGATGATGATTTTGGTTGATAGTTTTTTCTTTTTGGCGAAACTGCGTCGTAGGCTGCGTCTATTACTAAGTATTCGTATAATCATAACTTGAATAATTATAGCACAATAACTACCTCAAATGATTGACTGTTAACAGATAGTGTGCTACTATCGTACGGTAACTTATTACGAAATATAAAACGATTCTTGGTAAATTGGTCAGTCCAACAGATATGGATACTACCTTCTACCAAGAATTTTAAGTGGGAGTAAAAGCGCTATGAAAGCACTTCTCGGTACCAAAATTGGTATGACCCAAATCATCGGCAAAGACGGTGTTGCAGTTCCTGTGACATTGATTCAAGCCGGCCCTGTGACTGTGACTCAGGTCAAGACCGTCGATTCAGACGGCTACACCGCAGTTCAAGTGGCATATGGAATGGGTAAGAACCTGAGCAAGGCCGTGGCTGGACATACAAAACCAGCCGGAAGTACCCCGAAACACATTCGGGAATTTCGTGTTAAACAACTACCAGAGGGCCTCTCGGTAGGAAGCACGATCGATGTAACAACTTTTGAATTGGGAGACGTTGTTGACGCAACTGGCACCAGCAAAGGTAAAGGTTTTGCAGGTACTGTAAAACGACATAACTTTAATACCAGCCGTCACACGCACGGTGGTTTCGGCGATGTCCGTAAACCAGGTTCAATCGGATCAATGTATCCACAAAAAGTTTTCAAAGGTAAGAGAATGGCAGGACGCATGGGCTCAGACCGAGTAACGGTCAAAAACCTAGTTGTTGCCTATATTGACCCAGTTGATAACCTGATTGGCCTACGTGGTGCCGTTCCAGGCCCTAAAAAAGGCTTGATTATCATCGGAGGAAAAGCGTCCTCCACCGCTAAAGCTAGGGAGGACAAGTAATGACTGAAACTACTAAAACAGCTGTAAAGACTACTGCGCTGCCAAAAGAAATTTTCGCCGTAGATGTCAAAAATCACGAGCTACTAAAACTAGCTTATGATAGCTACTTGGCTCAATCCCGAACTGCTAGCGCAACCACTAAACAACGTGGCGAAGTCAGTGGTGGTGGTAAAAAACCATGGAAGCAAAAAGGTACCGGTCGTGCACGTTTCGGATCATCTCGTAACCCAATTTGGCGCGGTGGTGGTGTCGTATTCGGACCACGTGGTAACGAAAACTATACTAAAAAACTGACAACTACCAGCAAACGTGTAGCATTACGCCAAGCATTATCGCTAGCTAACGCTGCTAAACAGATTGTTGTGTTGGATTTCAAACCAACCGGCAAAACAACTGATGCTATCAAATTCCTATCTGATAACAAATTAGACCGCAAGGTATTGATTGTAGTAGACGAAAAAACTCCAGAAGTTTTGCGTTCAACTAACAACATCCAAAACATCTTGCTAGTTCGTGCTAATTATCTGAGCGTTTACCACATATTAAACGCTGACAAAATCGTAATAACCCCTAAATCAGTCGCTGTTATTAAACAATGGCTAGGCGGAGAGGAAAAATAATATGAATATTTATCCCCGCAAAACAGAAAAAGCTTACGGACAATCGCTAAATAACATCTATGTATTTGACGTTCCGACTAGCGCCAACAAACAGCAAATCCTTGCTGCAGTTGCATCACAATTTAATGTAAAACCAATCAACATCAAAACTTTAGTTCAATCTGGCAAAGCTATCCGCGTTTCCAGAGGCAAACGAGCTCATCCTGGTGTAACTACACGACGTGACTTGAAAAAAGCTTATGTAACACTTGCAGCCGGTGATAGTATCAAAGTATTTGACGAAGTTGCTGCTGAGCCTGAAACCAAGGCTACCAAAAAGGAGAAGAAGTAATGGCTATTAAACAATACAACCCAACTACTCCAGCTCGTCGTGGTATGACTACTCAGGATACCAGTGAAATTACAGCTAAAAAACCGCTAAAAAGCTTGATCAAAAGCAAAAAGCAGAATGCTGGCCGTAACAACACCGGTCGAATTACAGTTCGTCACCGTGGTGGTGGTGTCAAACGACATTACCGTCTGTTGAACCACAAACTAGCACCTGGTACTACTGCTGTCATCGAAGAAATTGAATATGACCCGAACCGTAGTGCCCGAATTGCTCGTATCAAAGACCAAAACGGTGAATATCACTATGTTTTGGCTGACACATCAATGACCAAAGGCAAACAAATTGCCAGCGGTGTTGACGCTCCAATTGAATCTAGTAACCGCATGCCGTTGTCACAAATCCCAGTCGGTTCACAAATTTACGCTATTGAAATCACAGCCGGTCGCGGCGCTCAAATGGTTCGTGCAGCTGGCGCAAAAGCCCAGTTAATGGCCAAAGAAGGTGATTATGCATCTGTCCGTTTACCATCTGGTGAAGTTCGTCGTTTCCGTATGGAAGCAACAGCTGCTATCGGTATGGTTGGTAACATCCAGCACCAGAACGTCAAAATCGGTTCTGCTGGTCGCAATCGTCGCAAATCTATCCGACCAGGTGTTCGTGGTGTCGTAATGAACGCAGTAGATCACCCACACGGTGGTGGTGACGGTGGTCGTCACGGTACTGGTAAACCACCAGTAACACCATGGGGTCAATTGACCCTTGGATATCGTACTCGCCGTCGTAAAGACGTCAGTAAGTTGATCATAAAGTCTCGCCATGATGCGAAGAGGAAGAAATAAACTATGAGTCGCTCACTTAAAAAAGGTCCATTTGTAGATTTCAAGCTAGCAAAAAAAGTTGCTGCGTTGGGATCAGACGACCGCACAGTTATCAAAACCTGGGCACGCGCCAGTACAATCAGCCCAGAAATGGTCGGACGTACTATCGCTGTTCACAACGGTAAAGTTCACGTTCCAGTATTAGTTTCAGAAAATATGGTTGGTCATAAACTTGGTGAGTTTAGCCCAACTCGTAAATTCCGCAAACACGGTGGAAAGGACAAAAAATAATGAGTAAATCTATTGTTGTCCGTTCATACATCGAAGGTGTTGATCAATCTAACCGCAAGGTAGCATTGGTTGCCAGCCTAGTGCGACGCCGAACAGTCGCTGATGCGTTGGTTATATTGAGCCACGTACCAAAACGCGCTGCAATGCCTGTTATCAAAGCGATCAACAGCGCCAAAGCAAACGCTATCAATAATCATGAACTAGACGGTAAAACTTTGATCATTTCAACAATATCAGTAACATCTGGTACTCGTTTGAAACGATTTGTGCCTGCCAGCAAAGGCCGTGCATTACCATTCGAGAAGAAAACATCTAATATCCTAGTTGAAGTAACTGGCGAACTAAAAGCTAAAAAAGTTGCCTCAACCGAGAAAACTACTAAGACTACAGTGAAAACTGTTGGCAAGAAAGAGGTAAAATAATATGGGCCAAAAAGTAAACCCAATTAGCTTCCGCCTTCAAGTTCACAAAAACTGGACATCTAGATGGTTTGCTAGCAAAAAAGATTTTGCAAAATGGCTAATCGAAGATGTAAAGATTCGTGAATTGATCGAAAAACGATTCGAAGCTCGACCAACTATCAATCTGATTGAAATCGAACGATCAGCTAACCTGATCACAGTTACTATTCATACTGCCAAAGCCGGTGTTGTTATCGGTCGTGGTGGCGTAGGTGTAACTGAACTAAAAGGTCTAATCGAGAAAATTGCTTGCCTACCAGTTCGATTGAACATCGAAGAAGTTAAACGACCAGAACTAGCAGCTAAATTAGTTGCCGAGAACATTGCGCGCCAATTGGAACGTCGTGTTAATTTCCGCCGAGCTATCAAAATGACTGCTCAAAACGTTATGTCAGCAGGTGCCAAAGGTGTTCGCATCCAAGTTGCCGGCCGATTAAACAATGCTGAAATGGCTCGTAGTGAAAAAGTTATCGAAGGTTCAGTGCCATTGCACACATTGCGTGCTGATATTGATTTCCACGTTGCGCGTGCTAAAACTCCTGCAGGTATCATTGGCGTAAAAGTCTGGATCTACAAGGGCGAAAGGATTTAATATATGTTATTACCTAAGAAAACAGCACACCGAAAAGTCCGTAAAGGCAAGAACAATGGCATCGCTACGCGTGGTCAATATGTTTCCTTTGGTGACTACGGCCTGCAATCACAAGAAAATGAATGTATTACTGGACGTCAGATAGAAGCCGCTCGTCAAGCTATGACTCGTCATATATCTCGTGGTGGTAAAATCTGGATCCGAATCTTCCCTCATACTCCTGTTACTCGTAAACCCCAAGACGTAAAAATGGGTAGCGGTAAAGGAAATCCAGAATTTTTCGTAGCCAAGGTTAAAGCCGGCACAGTATTATTCGAAATGAAAGGCGTTGAGGAATCAGTTGCACGCGAAGCAATGCGACTAGCATCCCACAAACTGCCTGTTAAAACCAAGTTTATATTAAAGGAGCAAGCATAATGGCTAAGAAAACTACCAAGCAAGCGACTGAGATTAAAACTATCGATCAAATGCGTGCAGATATTATCGCTGCACAAACCGATATGAATGAAGCAAAACGCGGACACAAGATGGGTGAATTAACCAATCCTCGTGTTATAACAGCAACCCGTAAGAAAATCGCTAGGCTACACACTGCTATCCGAGCAGCGCAAATCGCCGAGCAAAAGGAAGGTAAATAATATGGCCAAGACATTGATAGGTATCGTTACATCGGATGTAGCGAACAAAACAATTACCGTCACTGTTACTAGTCGTGAAACGCATCCTATTTATGGCAAACAGTACACTGTTAGCCGCAAGTACGCCGCACATGACGAAGACAACAGTGCAAAAAAAGGCGACAAAGTTTCAATCGTTGAGACTCGTCCAATTTCTAAACGAAAAGCTTTTAAACTAGATACGATCATCGAGAAATCTCGTGGTTCAATCGAATTAAAAGACGAAGCAGTAGAGGTGGAGGTTCAGCCTCCTAAACTTTCAAAAGCTAAAACTTCCGCTGACAATAAAACTTCTGAAGAGAAAGTTTTGGAGGCCTAAGTATGATACAACAAGAAACTCGTCTAAAAGTTTGTGATAACTCTGGTGCAAAGGAAATCCTTTGTATCCGCGTTCTAGGTGGCACAAAACGACGTTATGCTCGTGTTGGTGACGTTATCGTCGCTAGCGTTAAACAGGCAACAAACGTTGGTGTCGTTAAACGTAAATCAGTTATCAAAGCTGTAATCGTCCGAACTCGTGATCAAATCCAACGTAAAGACGGCTCTACTATCGTTTTTGACGATAATGCAGCTGTTATTATCGGTGATGACAAAAATCCAAAGGGAACTCGCGTATTTGGTCCAGTACCACGCGAACTTCGCGATATGGGCTATTCAAAAATTATCAGCTTAGCTCCGGAGGTACTATAATATGACAACTATCAAACGCA
>JBAXFD010000020.1:0-12292 GCA_037140095.1 Candidatus Saccharimonadota bacterium | reverse complement strand
AGCTGGTAGAGCGGCGCTTTCGTAAAGCGTAGGTCTCCGGTTCAAATCCGGACAGTGGCTCCAATTAGAAAAATATGAAACAAATTATTTTACAATCATTTAAAAAACTTATATCTGACAGGTATTTATTTGCCTTGATCGTGTTGATGTTATTGCTGTCATTGGTCTGTGCTGTAAACCTAGGGCTATCTATAAAACCCAGTGAATTACAACTAGTCTCTCATTATTCGGCTTTTGGCGTTACGCATCTTTATCGTGACCAATGGTTCTATTTATTGGTATTTATTGCATTCAGCCTAGTGGTATCTTTGTTGCACGGAATAATATCAGTAAAATTACTAATTGCCCGAGACCACACGATAGCTGTCATCTTCGCATGGATAGGGGTTGGTATTATTTTGCTAGGCTGGGCAACTGCTTTGGCTGTTCTAAACGTATGGACACCACTGTAATATGGCAAATCTTGAAATCCCACTAGGTAAACGAACATTCAAATATCGATTATTCGAGATGTTGCCAGCGGCTGCTAGTTACGGTGCCTTTGTTTTGTTGGTCGTGTTGTCATTAGTAAGCCCAGTATTGGCGTCAATTTATTTGATTTTGATAATAGTCACATTATTAGTAAAGGCTGCAGGTATCGCTTTTCATACTGTCCAAGGGCGTAATTGGATCGAAGCCGCTCAAAAGGTGGATTGGCATAAACGTCTAATGGATTTAGAGAGCCCCCAATTAGCGTTAGACAGTGAAGATCTAGAACCGATTAAATCCTTTGGTCGCCGGGAACACCGAGAAAACTTACGTATCATAGCTGATAATCCCAACAAATTTCCTAAACCATCAGATATCTACAATGCGATTATAATTGCGACTTACAATGAATCATATGAGGTGTTAGAACCAACTATCAGATCAATAATAGATTGTTCTTTTGATAAACAAAAAATAATTTTGACATTGGCTTATGAAGAAAGAGGCGGAGAAGCCACCAAAAATAATGCCGTTAGATTACAAAAAGAATTCAAAGACAGCTTTTATGCCTTTCATATAGTTGAACACTCAGCCGATATGCCAAATGAGGTGATAGGCAAGGGCGGTAATATCACTTATGCCGGTTTTTTCTTGCAGAAATGGTTAGCCGGCCAGAAAATCGCCGCCTCAGATGTGATTGTGACCACTTTGGACAGCGATAATAAACCGTATCCTTCATATTTTGATTACGTAACCTATGAATACATTGTCCGTGAGGACCGCAAACACTTGTCCTATCAGCCAGTAGCATTATTCCTAAGTAATATCTGGGATGCACCTGCGCCTATGCGCGTTATTGCGACTGGTAACTCGTTCTGGAATATTATTAGCTCGATGCGACCTCATACGTTACGTAATTTTGCTTCACATTCCCAACCGATGGACGCCCTGGAAGAAATGGGCTTTTGGAGCACCAGAACGATAGTAGAAGATGGCCACCAATATTGGCGTAGCTATTTCCATTTTAAAGGTAATTACTCAGTTGTCCCTGTCCATGTACCGATTTATCAAGATGCTGTTCTCTCAGATACTTATTTAAAGACCCTAAAAGCTCAGTTCATCCAGTTGAGGCGATGGTCTTATGGCGCTTCAGATGTGCCTTATGTGGCCACGCGGGTTCTGACCAGTAAACGCACTGTTCCATTATGGGGCGGCCTTGCGCGCCTCTTTAGGCTGTTTGAGGGGCATGTTTCGCTGGCTAGTGTGTCTATATTGGTTGCAGTAGGTGCCTGGGTGCCATTACTGATCAATGGGGAGTCGGCACGCAGCATCGCCGCCCATCAATTACCAGATGTAGTTAGTGTGATTCAGCAAATCGCTTTGGTGGGTCTATTTGTCACTGTGTTCGTATCTTTCAAGATGTTACCACCTAGGCCCGAGCGCTACAAAAAACACAGGACTTTCTTTATGCTAGCTCAATGGGCATTAATGCCAATTACAGCGGTAGTTTATGGGGCAGCGGCAGCGCTTTACTCCCAGGCGCGATTATTTACCGGTAGATATCTAGATAAATTTGATGTTACAGATAAGGCTACTCACGAATCTGTTGCATTGGCCAAAAAACAGCCCAAGAAGTAATAGGGCATAATTAGGTCTATATATAAACGCCCCTGTTGCAGGGGCGTTTATCAGCTTGTTATCAAATAATACGGTTAGGCTTTGTCTAAAGTCCTAATACGTGTTTCGTGCTTTACTTGCTGTAAAGTCTTGTCGTACTCAAAGCCTAGACTGAATCGTTCAAGCTGGGAGATACGTTGTATGGTGTTAATTGGTTGTTTCTGTACCATGACTCAATGTTAGCATAAACACGTTAAAATGTCAATAGAACATGGGGCACTAGTATATATCTTCCATGATATATACTCATGAAAACTAGGCTAATAACACAGGTGGAAAACTATGGTGGATTGGGGGTAAACAAAAACTCACCACTGTTAAATGGTGAGTCGATAGTCGATTGGTGGCACAACAGATAGTTCTGTCGAACCTATACTGGACTTGTTATATAAGCTGTTGATTAATTATGGAGTATTGATTAATAGATTTAATAATCTAAATTTAGCCATTATTGATTTAATTAGGTCAGATAGGGCACAGCAAACACGGTTTTTGCTATAATGCATATATGAGCGATACAGATAATAATACTAATAATCAGCCTATAGTCTTTATAGAAGCCTCTGACAATTTGCCGTCACAGGAGTCGTCAGGTGATACATCAAACTGGGATAATAGGCCAATTGATGCACCCGATGGGCGAGTCCACAGAAACGAATATATGCCATCGCAGGCTACGTCACCGCAGTCAGTTATCCAGACTTTAAGGCCGACTGGCCAACAAAGTGGCTACATCATAAAATGAGTTTTCTTACACGATAAAAAAGGGTCATTATAAGATAAAATTTAGCCATTTTGTCACTTTGATAATATAAACCAAAAGATTGTCGAACCTTTTTAAAACTAAAAGGTTTTAAATAATTCACTTAGATTTATATCTAATGCTTTTGCGACCTTGTTTATATTAGCAATGCTAGGGTTGCGCTTGCCTTGTTCAATAAAGCCAATATAGGTTCTATGTAGGCCAACTTTATCGGCTAACTTCTCTTGTGTGATGCCTTTTTGTTTTCGTATTAAAGATAGTCGGCTTCCGAAGTTTTTTAGAAAATTATCTTGTTCAATATCCATACATACAGTTTGTCGCTATGTTGTGATTGCATCTACAGACAGCTTGTCGCATAATGTATGTAATAAGTCAGTTAAACGGAGATAGGTTCTTATGGTTAATAAAAAGCAACAAATTACCAAGACGCAATGGGGTGAAATGTCCGAAGACGAAAAGAAAAAGGTGAAAAAGAAATTTATTATTATCGCAATTATAGTGTTTGTTATTATCTGTATAGGTGGGTCTGGTAGTAAAACAGTTAATACCGCGCAGACTTCAACGCCCACTGAACCCAAACAGCAGGTGGTCGCGCCAGTAGAACCGGTAACGCCGAAATATTCATTTGACGTGCCATCTTTACTAGGTAAAGATATTGATGAGGTTAGGCTGATACTGGGTGCTCCAGAAGATAAGACTTTATCTGAGCCAACGGCTGAACAAATATCATTGGGAGCAGATGAATGGGATAACACATTTAAAAAAGATGGCAAAGAGCTACTGGTTACTTTTAGCGCTAATACAAGAAAAGTCGTAGATTTCTTTATATCTGCAGATGACCCATCTGGCGTAACGACCGATGTGCAACATTTATTAGATATAGGCAATCTAAAAGAAGGTGCTTCAAACTACACTATTAAACAAGTTAAGGCACTTAAAAACCCGTCTGCTATTACGGGCATTATAGTTAGCGAATAAGGTTTTCAAATGGGTAAGCAATATAAAACATTAGAGTTCAAAGATAGTTCGTTTGGCAGAGCGATGATGGAACGGGCATTAAACAAATATAGTCAGCAAGGTTGGTCCATATGTGACACCAACTCAAAGGCTGGCAGGCGCAGTTTAACACGAACCGTCGGGCTTGGATTGATATTTTTACCGTTAGCACTTGTAGGCGTAAAAAAGGGTAAAACTCAAATTATACTCGAACGTGAAGTATAATAGTGACAATTGACTATCAAACAATTGCTAACACCTATATTTATTATATCAAAGTATAGGAGTTACTATTATGGCCAAAACACTAGATGAAAAACAGCAATTTATTGAATTGCGAGCTAAAGGATACAGCTTTGACAAAATAGCTGGTGAATTAAATATCAGCAAACCAACGTTAATTGATTGGTCGCGAGATGATGATGTAAGTAATGATATTTTGAACCTTAAAGCATTAGTGATTGATGAACTTCAAGAAAAGTATTTGATGACAAAAAGTCACAGGATTGCAACATTTGGCGAGATACTAGCAAGGGCGAAGGATGAATTGGGCAAGCGTGATTTGTCACTTTTGCCAACAGATAGATTAATTAGCTTGACCATTAAATTGAGCGATGTGCTTAGGCAAGACGAAACCGAAATTGAATTAATTGGCGAAGAGGGGTATTTGTCTGGCTTATCGGCACAGAAAAAATGGAAAGTATAAGGACTAAAACCTTACTATAATTTAACTAGATATTTTGCTGATATAGTAATAGTTATTGATAGGGGCTAAACTATATACATCGGACCACTTGATGCCCATACAAGCGATATAAAGGGCTTCAGGGGGCATCGACATTGTAATAATATGGCAACAACCAATAAGATAAAACCTTCTAGAAAAAGATATAAAAAGAAGCCCCTCACAAATGAGGATAGGCTAGATATTGAACGCAAACTAGCTATTATTAAAGATAATGAGCCTGAGGCGTTTAACTTGCCAACGAGTAAGCGTAGTGTTCAGGAACTTGCTGACCATTTCATTAAAGTTAGTGAGGGCTCAAATTTTATTTTACCTAAAGAAAAACGACGGTATGTTATTTATATTCGCAAGTCAACAGATGATGAAACAAAACAAATTCGCTCATTAGATGACCAAAAAAGCGAGTGCCTTGCTTTAGCGAAGGTTCTGGAAGTCGATGTTAAAGAGTGCGACATATTTGAGGAGTCAGCATCAGCTAAAACTTCAGGCAATAGGCCGATTTTTGATGCGATGATTTTAGGGTTTAAAACTGGTAAATATCACGGACTAATATCTTGGTCGCCAGATAGGTTGTCGCGCAATATGAAAGAAGCGGGTGAAATAATTGAAATGATTGACCAAGAACAAATCCAAGATTTGCAGTTCAAGACTTATCAATTTGAAAATAGCCCAAATGGTAAAATGCTTCTTGGTATTTTATTTGCCACATCGAAGCAATATTCAGATAAGTTGGGGATTGATGTAAGTAGGGGTATTACTGGCAATATTAAAGAGGGCAAATATAATGGCATAAACAAAAAGGGCTATTATGTCGATAAAAGCACAGGCTATTTTATCCCAGATGGCTATAACTGGGATTTGATGCGAGAAGCTGTTAATATGCGCATTAATAAGGGAGCAACGAACAAAGATGTTGCAAAATACTTACTGGATTCGCATTTAAGCATTAGAAAAGACCAAGATGAGCCACAGACACTTGTAAAGGTGGATATACAGATGGTTGGCGATATGTTTGCTGACCCATTTTATTTTGGCTTATATCGGTTTGGTAAAAATATTGCAGATTTAACAGAGATATATAACTTCTTGCCACTAATTACGCCCGATGAATATGTTGTGTTAAATAAATCTGTCGCTGGCGATTTTAATGAAAAGTATGCTGGTAAAAGCTCAAATAATAAACGATTGGGCTATGGTTTATTAAGGGGCAAAGTTATTTGTGACTACTGTGGCGAGTTTATGCAATTTCAACATACAGAAATTAAACGAGGCGAAAATAAGGGGCAATGGGTTATCAGCTTTTATTGTCGAAACGCTAATTGCCAGCGTCATAAGACGGCTGAAAATAAGGCTAATGGGCTTAAATTAAGTAAAAGTATCAGGGCTAAATATGTTATGGCTTATATAGAATATACCCTTAGAAATTGCACAAAAAAGAGTAAAGAGGCCTATCGACAATATATCGGCAGACTACAGGCCAAGTTAGCCCAGAATAGAGCTATAGCTAAGCGGAAGCTGTCAGATGCAAGGTCTAGCCTGAAGTTGAATGAGGCCCAGTATTCGCGTTATCAGCAGTTTCAAATAGATAATCCGAAAGATTACAAAAAACACCACGATGGTAAATTAGAGCACTACTCGAGCTTGGTAAGGGTAGATAGGGCTAATATCGAGGGTTGTAATAAAGATTTGGAAAAATTGAACGCAGATTTGCCAACTGAACAAGAGTTTTACGAACTCATTAAATCATATCTGGTAATGCTATTAAAAACTCACGATTTACTTGAGCAGGATGCTATATGCAATGAGCTAGTGTCGAACCTAAGGGCTGGAAATGATGTTATATCTGTTATTACATTAAATCCACCATACAATTTGTTGGTGGATTTAGCTAACATATCTACTGGTGGGCCCTAAAGGATTCGAACCTTTCACCTCCACAACGTCAATGTGGCGCTCTAGCCAAATGAGCTAAGAGCCCGTACCTTATTTAGGATACCAAAATAGGGGTGGAGACGCAAGAATATGATATTATAAATACATCTAATCATCATATATTTTATTAGTTAAAGAAGGAGATTATAGATGGAAAAAGATAAATTATCTATAATGCGGCACAGCCTGGCGCATATTATGGCGGCAGCTATTCAACGAATTTGGCCCGAAACTAAGTTTGGCGTCGGTCCGGTTGTTGAAAATGGCTTTTATTATGATGTTGATCTGGGCGATGTAAAGATATCCGAGTCAAATTTTGCAAAGATTGAGAAATCTATGCGCGAGATTATTGAATATGGTGATAATTTCGAGCAATACGACATGCCAATCGATGAGGCGATAAAATGGGCGCAGGATAACAATCAACCATACAAAGAGGAATTATTAAACGACCTAAAGCGTTCTGGGACCACTGTTGCCAAAGATATAGACCAAAATGAGCTAGGAGTAGCCACAGACGGTGAATCAGCGGTAGAATCAGTATCTTTTTACAAAAATGGTAGTTTTGTTGATCTGTGTTTAGGCCCACATATTGCTAACACCAAAGAAGTCGGCGCGTTCAAGATAATGCGTATTGCTGGTGCATATTGGCGAGGTAGTGAAAAGAACGCTCAAATGCAGCGATTATATGCAGTAGCTTTCGAGACACAGGAAGAATTAGACGATTATATGGAACGTTTGGAACAATCAAAACTACGCGATCACCGCAGATTAGGCCAAGAATTAGATTTATTCTGTTTTTCGGACCTGGTTGGTCCAGGTTTGCCTATGTATACACCCCGTGGCACGACTATTATTGGTGAATTACAGAATTGTATAGAGGGCGTATGCCGAAATTATGGGTTCTCCAAAGTAAAGGCGCCACATTTAGCAAAACGAGTTTTATTTGAGACTTCTGGCCATGCTGGTAAATTTGGTGATGAGTTGTTCTCTGTAGAATCACCAAAAGGTCATCAATTTAGCCTAAAACCAGTTCAATGCCCACACCATACTCAGATATATGCTTCAAAGGTCAGGTCATATAAAGACTTGCCAATCAGGTATATGGAATCTGACAAACAGTATCGGGCTGAAAAAACAGGTGAAATCGGTGGGTTGAATCGTGTATTTGCCATTACTGTCGAAGACGGCCACAGTTTCTGCCGCGTGGATCAAGTGAAGCAAGAGGTTGTTAATATGGTTAATATAATCCGTGATTTTTATACTGCACTAGGGTTATGGGATAATCATCGCGTGTGTTTGTCGGTTCGTGATTATGCTCACCCTGAAAAATATATTGGTGACGTAGCAGATTGGGACCTGTGTGAGCAAATGTTGCAGGAAATATCTGACGAATTAGGCTTAAATGCTGAGCGCAGTGAAGGCGAGGCTGCATTATACGGTCCAAAGCTAGACTTTATGTTCAAGGACGCTATGGGCAAAGAAATCCAGATTCCTACTGTGCAACTAGATTTTGCAACTCCTAAACGATTTAATCTGACTTATGTTGATCGAGATGGCCAAGAAGTTAGCCCAGTTATGGTCCACAGGGCAGTATTGGGGTCGTACGAGCGTTTCATGGTCCTATTGATTGAACATTTCGCTGGTTGGTTCCCATTATGGCTGGCTCCAGAACAGGTACGGATACTGACCATTAACGACACAGTTGGTGACTATGTAGCGGAAGTTGAAGAGGTACTAAAGAATACGATTCTAATGAAACCTGTAAAATACCGCGAAATACGTTATACAGTTGATGATCGCAACGAATCATTGGGCAAAAAGATTCGTGAAGCCACGAATTGGAAGATTCCAGTACAGTTAATTATTGGACAAAAAGACAAAGATGCTCGTGAAGTTAGTGTTAGAACTCAATCGGGCGAAGAAAAGGTCGCGTTAGATAAACTAGCCGAGTATTTGTTGGCTATTTAGGTTATGGACAACGCGCCGCTTGTAGTAATAGCCGGTCCGACTGCTAGTGGCAAGACTTCATTGGCTGTTGAATTGGCAAAAAAGTTTGGCGGTGAGATCATTTGTGCCGATTCGCGTAGTATTTATAAAGGAATGGATATAGGGACAGCCAAAGCTACAGCTGAAGAAATGCAGAGCATTCCACATTGGGGCTTGGACTTGGTTGAACCAGGTGATTATTTTACAGTTTTTGATTTCAAAACATATGCAAATGACAAAATTGAGGATATCAGGTCTCGTGGCAAAGTACCTTTCCTGGTTGGCGGAACTGGGCTGTATGTTGACGCTGTGATATTCGACTACCAATTTGGTACAGGGGTAGATGTAGCTAAAAGAACAACACTTAACAATATGAGTATCGAAGAATTGTACGTTTATTGTTCAGAAAAAGGCATAGATTTACCCGAAAATAGCAAAAACAAACGCTACGTTATTAGAGCCATAGAAAAGCACGGCGGTCGGGAATCAAAGCGCGAAAAGCCAGTAGATAACGCTATTATTGTTGCCATATTAACTGATCGAGATGTTTTACGGAGTAGGATAGGTAAACGAGTTGAACAAATGTTTGATGACAATGTAGTGAATGAAGCAAAAATGTTGGGCAAAAAATATGGTTGGACTAGCGAAGCTATGACTTCTAATATTTATCCTTTAATTCATGCTTATTTAGAAGACGATACCAGCCTAGATGAAGTAAAAGAAAAGGTTGCGACGCTAGATTGGCGATTGGCAAAACGGCAATTGACATGGTTGCGCAGAAACCATTACATAAAATGGTTAGATATTGAACAATCCAAGGAATATATATCCGATCAACTCGCAAAGCTTGCCTAGGCGTGTTATTATTAGAACACGAAAGTTATACGGGAGTGAATATATGATTGATGCACTGTTCGGTTCAAAAACGAGGGTAAAATTATTGCATCTTTTCCTGAACAATCCAGGACAGCCTTTTTATGTTCGCGAAATTACTCGAAAAATAGATGAACAGATCAATTCCGTTCGCCGAGAATTGTCCAATATGCTAGAAGTTGGCATAATTACTAGTGACAGCGCCGATAACAAGCTATATTACCAAGTTAACCAAAGATATGATTACTACGTCCCACTACGAGCGATATTTGCTAATGTGCCTGCTGACAAGCCTGTGGCTGTCAAAGTCGATGACATGCCATCAGATGAATATAATGTGTTGTTGGGCAATATTGCTGGTATTAGATTAGCTATATTCGCCGGTGTTTTGATACGTGGCTCAACAGCACCAGTAGATATATTATTAGTCGGTTCTGTTGCACCTGCCAAGGTCAAAGCAGTCATCAAAGAGATTGAGGCCAGTGAGGGCCGAGACATAAATTACAGTGTATTATCATATGACGAGTTTTACTACCGTCTCAGTGTAAAAGACAGGTTCATCACTGAGATATTAAATAGTAAACATCAGGTGATAATTGATAAAGATAAAGTATTAGAAAAAGAATAGGGGAAAAGATGTTCGAAGTTGAATACAAGGGTGCTAATTGTGTAGTCATTACTACAAAGAAAACTAAACTGGTCATTGATCCAAAGTTATCGTTGGTCGGGTTGAAAGACGTTTCTACCAAAGACGCCGTTGAATTGGCTACCGAAGAGCGTTTTTCTGCTAATGGCCAAGATTGTAATTTGATGATCGAGGGCCCTGGTGAATATGGGGTAGGTGAACTACATATAAAGGGCATTGCATGCCAGCGGCACCTAGACAGCGACCAGGAAGGTACGTTGACGACGATTTATCGTATAGAATTAGGCGAATTACGCGTTGGTGTTATCGGTAATATTTATGAAAAATTGTCTGACGAGCAATTAGAAGAATTGGGGTTAATTGATATATTGATTATTCCAGTAGGGGGCAATGGTTATACATTGGACGCTACAGGCGCCGCAGGGTTGGTCAGATTGATTGATCCAAAGATTGTCATACCTGTACACTATGCAGACCATGCAATTAAATATGAGGTGCCACAGGGCGAATTAAGCTTGTTCGTCTCAGAATTAGGGGCTCCAATAGAGACTATGGCTAAATACAAATTAAAACAGTTGCCGATTGCTCAATCAACACTGTCTGTAATTGAGCTAACTCGAAGCTAATTAAGTTTTAAATACTAAAAAACACCCGCTACGGGGTGTTTTTTAGTATTTGGCGGTAGATTAGGCTAGTATACCTTTTTTCTTTAATGTGCGGATAGCTTGGGTGCTAAGCGTCATAGTTATCTTTTGGCCGTCAATTGCAAAAGTTTTCTTTTGTAGGTTAGGTTTAAAGACTCGTTTGGTGCGTCGCAAAGAGAAGCTCACATTGTGGCCAAATTGTTTGCCTTTACCGGTTAGTTCACATCGTGCTGCCATGGTATCTTCCATTTCTTGTTTTATAATCTGTATCAGTATAGTGCTTTTTACCCTTTAAGTCAAGCATAAGTCGAGATATGCGCGGGCGCATGTAACTGATATAATAGCGTAGATGAATATAGATATAGTCTATTTATTGATAGTTATTGGGGTCATCCTATTTTCCATGACTCTTCACGAGGCTATGCATGCCTATGCTAGCTATTGGCTAGGGGATGACACTGCCAGGTTAATGGGCAGATTGTCATTGAACCCGATAAAACATATCGACCCGGTTCTGACTATATTAATGCCAGTTTTGTTAGCTTTGTCAGGGTTGCCAATATTTGGCGGCGCCAAACCGGTGCCTTTTAATCCTCAGAATTTGAAATTTGGTGAATGGGGTATGGCAATAGTGGCTTTGGCGGGGCCTTTGACTAACTTGTTGATAGCTTTTATATCTTTTGGGCTATGGGTATTGGTGGGATCGTTCTATCAGTCTCAGTTAGCAACGCAGATATTCGCAACTATGGTATCAGTGAACCTGGGCTTCTTTGTATTTAATATGATACCGTTACCACCGTTGGATGGGTCGCGGGTCTTGTATGTATTAGCACCGGAATTTGTACGGAGGGGTATGGAATTCATTGAGCGATTTGGCATAATAGTGGTCTTTGCTATCCTATTGTTGTCTGGTTCGATGATTGGTTATTTTATGTCGGGAGCAATCAACTTTTTCTTGGACATATTCGCCCATATTTTTGGTATCTAGAATGTTATAATAGTAGTGTCCCGGGAATTATCCTAGGCGTATATGATTTTCCTGAATATCATATAGATAGGGAGCTTTAATGATGCATCTCCGTGGAGCTGCTTTGCGAGCACCCACCTTGCCTTTACGGTAGGGAATATCTTGCGCCGACAGTGCTTCTCGGGATATTTTTGTTGTTTTTTGTTATAATAAGTGACGGTAGTTCATTAGATGATCACTGCACGGCTTGAAAAAGCTCGTGGAGAGGAAAGTCCGGGCAATATAGGGCATGACAGTCGCTAACGGCGACCGGGGGTAACCCTAGGGAAAGTGCCACAGAAACTAAACTACCTTCCGCAAGGAGGGAAAAGATGAAACGAGTGAGGTAAGAGCTCACAGCATGCCATGGTGACATGGTGCGAAGGTAAACCCTGTCAGTTGCAAGGAGGCTTGCATAAAGGGCGGCTCGTCCGCAGGCCGATATCCGCTTGATCAAGCAGGCAACTGCTTGGCTAGATAGATGATCATCCACGACAGAACCCGGCTTATCGATGAACTGCCAAATAAAAAAGACCACTCCCTAAAGGGGTGG
>JBAXFD010000019.1:0-15967 GCA_037140095.1 Candidatus Saccharimonadota bacterium | reverse complement strand
TTCCACCACAGAATCTAGATGCTGAAAAAAGCTTGCTAGGTGCTGTTTTGATTGACGAAGAAACATTGGCCGATATTTCCGAACACGTCACACACAAAGATTTCTATGAAAAACGCCATGGCATTATCTATGAAGGCATGATGCGATTATATGAAAAACACAAACCAGTCGACCTATTAACCTTAACAGATGAACTAAAACGTAAAAAAGACCTAGACACCATAGGTGGTTCAGCATATCTGACCGAATTGACCAATTATGTACCAACATCCGCCCATGCCGAGGCTTATGCTGAATTGGTGGCCCAAAAGGCAGTTCGACGCCGTCTAATCCGTGCCAGTGGCGAGATTTCGGAACTAGGATATGACGAAGAAACCACAACTCAGGAGTTACTAGAAAAAGCCGAAGCCGAATTATTCTCGGTCAGTGACCAATCATTAAAACAAGACCTGGTCAGCATCGAATCAATCCTAACCGAAAGTTTCGACCGTATGGAAGAATTGCACCGCAATAAAGGTGCCCTGCGCGGCGTTCGTACAGGTTACCGCGACCTGGACAATATGACAGCCGGTCTGCAACGTAGCGATTTAATTATCCTGGCTGCCCGTCCTGCTATGGGTAAAACCACATTGGTCACGAACCTAGCGTATAACGTGGCAACTGTTGCCAAACAACCCGTGCTGTTTTTCAGCCTCGAGATGAGCAAAGAACAATTAGTCGACCGTATGTTGGCCGACGCATCTGGTGTTGACGCATGGAATATCCGAACAGGTAACCTGTCCGACGAAGATTTTAGTAAACTGTCTGAAGCGATGGGGGAATTGGCCGAAGCACCAATATTCATTGACGATACCCCAGGTCTATCAGTCCTAGAAATGCGCACCAAAGCCCGCCGTGCCATGCACGAAAATCCACTAGGCCTAGTGATCGTCGACTACTTGCAATTAATGCAGAGCAACAATAATAACAGTAACGGCAACCGTGTCCAAGAAGTCAGCGAAATATCCCGTGGTCTGAAATTAATCGCCCGCGAATTAAATGTGCCGGTCATCGCGTTGTCACAGTTATCGCGTTCAGTTGAATCACGCAGTCCACAGATACCACAACTAGCGGATCTACGTGAATCTGGATCTATCGAGCAAGATGCCGATATTGTCATGTTCATCTACCGCGAAGCGTATTACAACCCTGAAACCGAACGCGAAAACATCACCGACCTAATCATCGCTAAACACCGTAACGGACCAACCGGCAAAGTCGAATTATACTTCCACCCAGAACGCCTACGATTCGTATCGCTCGACCGCAAACACGACGCGTAAATCTCAATAGAATAGAGATTATAGATTATAGAATTAATCTCAAATTTTTAGATATAAAAAAGGCCCTAGTAATACTAGAGCCCGCGCTTCACTAATAAATAATTAGAAAGCGACTACGATAATGATGATGTGGACGGCTAAATAAAATGATAATATAACCACTGCGAAAATAGCATCCATCCACCATTTTTTACCAGTTTTTACTGGTCTAGTCAAATAGATGACGTCCCATATTATCAAAAATAATAATACCAACATAGACACCAAACTTGATCCAAACCATAACATGCCAGTCGACCAATAGGGCGACCCTGACCCCGATATTGCTAAACAAACAATAAAGCTAATAACATCGAGAATAAGACACCATAACCAATACTGACCAGCGCTATCAGAGTCTACTGGGGGACAATTAGTAAAGTCAAAACATACTCCTGCCGAAGGTTCTTCTACATTAGAATAGCCAATATAATTTTCACTACTATCATAATGCTTATAAAATTTACTCATAATAATCCCAACCTTTCATCACCCCATCCACGCACAGCGTGTTGGTCAACCTTTGTTGAATTTGGCATCCTATGGTCGCGGCCAACCACCACAAAATGCCAAATTCAAGAAAAACGCTAAATGTTAAGGTCCTATATCTATATTATAATACAAAACATAACTATCGGCAATATCTGTGATTTTACCCAAGCTTATTCGTGATATAATTATTAGTAAATATGGGTAAGCTCGATATTACAGAGTCGTTTATATACCGCCACAGATATGTGATCGGGTATGGGTTAATTGCGATTGGATTGATTGCGGTGTTATTATTCGCTGGATTATACCTACCGGGTGGAATATCGGCCGCCGAAATGCAATCTGTCGTCAAAAGTGATTCAATCAGCCTAGTAGATTTCAACAGTCTAGCCGTTACCAATCTGCCGTACCATCTGTTACAACAGGTGACTTTGTCATTATTCGGCGTCACAATCCTGGGAATTAAACTGCCGTCCATAATATTGGCATTCCTATCCGCCGTTGGTATCGTATTATTACTGCGCAAATGGTTCAAACCTAGCGTTGGAGTGTTAGCATCGTTAATTGCCATCACAACAGGGCAGTTCCTATTCATCGCCCAAGAAGGCACACCTGGTGTCCTATATCTGTTCTGGGCCGTCTGGTTGATATATCTAGCAACACTACTGACAACGAATATTCGATTCAAAGCACCTGTAAAATTCGCATTCTTTGTCATTGCGGCCCTCAGTCTGTATACACCTCTTAGTGCTTATATGTTAATTGCGATGTTGACGGCGTTCATACTACACCCACATCTACGCTACCTAATACGGCAATTATCACGACCAAAATTAATTATCGGAGCCATATTGGGCATTATATTGATAACACCCCTGATATTCGCAACTGTTAAAAACCTAGGACTGGGCCTAGAATTATTAGGCATACCGACAAAATTACCTGATTTTACGGCCAATTTTATGTCGCTAGGCGCCCAATACCTAGGGTTCTTTAAACCTGGTGGAACAACATTAATGACACCTTTCTTTGAACTAGGTTCGATGATGCTTATCGGCATAGGTTTGTTCAGAATATTTCACACTATTGCCGCTGCAAAAAGTTATATCGTACTGATATGGATCCTGTGTTTAATACCTGTGGTTATATTCAATCCTGGATTCACCAGTATCGTGTTCCTGCCAATGGTGTTGGCACTAACTTACGGCCTAGGCTTTTTGCTATCTTATTGGTACAAACTATTCCCACTGAACCCGTACGCGCGCATCGGCGGATTAATACCAATGGTCATATTGGTAACAGTATTAGTCTTCTCGGGCGTCGACAGATACGTCTATGGATATAGGTACGACCCAGGGCTAGTGCCAAACTTTTCCGAAGACATCAAATTAATACCCAAAGATACCAGTTATCTAGTAGTATCAGCCAATGAGAAACCATTCTATGACGTATTGGCAAAGCATAATAAAATGCTAACCGTTACAACAATTCCTCAATCCAGCGGTTTCCTGGCGACACGAGAAGCCAAAAAACCATATTCTGGATACCAGATAGGGCAAATCCTAACAACGCATAACACCAACGATGGTGATAGATTATATCTGTATAAAAAAATAACAGATTAAAGTATAATAGAGTGGTAAATAATAATTAATAGGACCCACTCACCAAAACACGAAGTTCCACAATCTGATTACAGACTGTTCCACTCGGTTTTAGTAAGGGGCAAGGAAAAATATCATGGCATTTGACCAAATCAAGATGATTAATCAGTTACGCAAGGCCCAAAACGAATTAAAAAAAGAAATCGTAGAAGTTGAATCAGGCGACGGCGCAGTTGTCGTCCAAATTACAGGTGAATTAAAGATCAAAAAGATCACCATCAACCCAGAACAAATCGACCTAGAAGATATCGCTGAATTAGAGCGATGGTTGGAAATTGCATTACGTGACGGCCTAGCCAAAGCTCAAGAAATCGCAGCTGCAAAAATGAAACCATTAATGGGTGGCCTAGGCAGCCTCGGGCTGTAGGAGACAGATTTGTCACAATTACTGCCATCGGCATTAACAGACGCCATCGAAGAGATTGGGCGCCTACCTGGAGTTGGCACGCGCACGGCCGAACGCTATGCGTATTTTTTGCTACGGGCTGATAAACATATTACTGACAAACTAGCCAGTGCTGTGACTAAATTGCACAGTGGCGTCAAAAGCTGCCCAATGACTTTCGCTTTAATTGATGCTGACGAAGAAGTATCCGAGCTATATTCCGACCCATCGCGCGACAAAACTACCATCGCAGTAGTCGAAGAACCCCTCGATATCGTCGCCCTGGAGCGTACAGGACAGTTCCACGGCACTTATCACGTATTAGGCGGTGCAATTAGCCCAATTGACGGAATCGGCCCAGAACAGCTGCATATACCCGAATTAATAGATCGAATTAAAAAGGATGACGTAAAGGAAGTAATCATTGCCACCAACGCCAGCGTAGAAGGTGAATCGACCGCTATTTTCTTGCAGCGCCATATAATTGACGCTGGGATTGATATTAAAATTACACGATTAGCTCGTGGTATCCCAGTTGGAGTGGATCTGGAATACGCCAGTCAAATAACATTAACACACGCCCTAGACGGCAGAAGGGCATTTTAAAATGTACGAAGACGCAAAAAAACTCATAGGCGCAGCCAATAAAATTATAGTTATCCAGGCGGAAAATCCAGATGGCGATTCACTAGGCGGATCACTAGCATTAGAAGAAATCTTAGGCGATATCGGCAAAGAAGTCATCCTATACTGCCCAGTTGAAATCCCAAAATACCTACGCTATATCAATGGCTGGGACCGAGTGATCAACAAATTTGACACAACCGCCGACCTAGCGATTATTGTTGATACTACTGCTGATGTATTATTAGGCAAAACCCTAGATACGCCAGGTGTACGTCATTATCTAGAATCTAACCCGGTACTGGCTATTGATCATCACAAAACCGAATCTAACCTTAGTTTTGATTGCACATTATTGGTCGAAGAAGCCGTTGCAACTGGTGATGTCATCTACAAACTAGCAACTGATGCTGGTTGGGCTATAAATGCGCAGGCAGCCGAGAACCTATTAATTGCCCTAATGAGTGACAGCCTAGGCTTTACAACTCAGAATGTATCACCACAGACATTCATGATTGCCAGCAAATTAATCGAATTAGGTTCTAGTAGCTCGGTTATCGAAGGCCGCCGCCGCGAATTCATGAAAAAATCACCCGAGATTTTAACATACAAAGGTATGCTAATCGAACGAATCGAATATTTTCTAGACGGCAAATTGGCCCTAATCCGTATCCCGTTTGAGGAAATCCAACAATACAGCGACAAATACAACCCCAGCATGTTAGTACTAGACGAAATGCGCCTAGTTGAAGGTGTAGAGGTAGGCGTTGCTATCAAAACTTACCCAGACGGGCGATTAACTGGTAAATTACGTAGCAACCTGCCGATATCTGATACTATCGCCGGGTTCTTTGGTGGTGGCGGACACGAATATGCCGCTGGTTTCCGAGTATACGAAAATATTGATACAATTATCCCAGAACTATTAACTGCCACTGAAAAGGCATTAAAAGGTGAGAAAAATGACACTAAAATTCAATAATACACTAACCGGACATGTTGACGAGTTTGTTGCCCAACAAGAAGGCAAGGTATCACTATACACCTGTGGGCCAACAGTCTATTATTACCAACATGTAGGCGGCTGGTCTGCATATATTTACTGGGATATTCTAGTACGAACATTGATGGCAAACGGCTATGACGTTAATCGAGTAATGAACCTGACAGATGTTGGACATCTAACTAGCGACGCTGATGACGGCGAAGACAAACTAGAAGTCGGCGCTAAACGTGAAGGTAAAACAGCATGGGAAATTGCCGAATTCTACATTGACGACTTCAAAAAAGGCATGAAAAGATTAGGATTGGTCGAACCACAACACTTGGCCCGAGCGACTGATTTTATCCCACAGCAATTAGATCTAATACGTCAATTGAAAGCCAAAGACTTTACGTACCAAACCAGCGATGGCATCTATTACGACACGTCAAAATTCATCCAATACGCTGATTTTGCACATCTAGATTTGGATGCTCAGAAAGCTGGCGCCAGAGTCGAAGTTAATCCTGAAAAACGTAACGGCAGCGATTTTGCATTGTGGAAATTTACTCCAGCAGATGAAAATCGTTACATGGAATGGCCAACACCAGCTGACTTATTAGAAGGCGGCTCGACAACCGACAACAAAATGGGATTCCCAGGATGGCATTTGGAATGTTCGGCGATCGCCATGAGCTTTTTAGGTAATACATTAGATATCCATACCGGTGGAATTGATGCTATTCCGATTCATCATACCAATGAAATCGCACAATCCGAATCAGCAACTAGCGTAAAATTCAGCAATTATTGGCTACATAATAACTTTTTAAAAGTTAACGGTACCAAGATTAGCAAATCGTTAAATAATGGATATACTCTAGATGACATCGAAGAAAAAGGATACAGTCTATCAGATTTTCGAATGTTTGTATTGCAAGGTCATTACCGCAACGAAGGCAATTTCACATTTGATAATCTAACCGCTGCCAAAAATCGATTGAACAATTGGAAGAATGCTGCTGCCATCCGCCACCAAATCAACAGCACCGATGGTGACAAATCTGTCGCGCCATTCGCCGCTTCGCAAGCTATAATCGAAGCCGTCAACGACGACCTAGGCACACCAGCGGCCCTAAAAATTGTCGATGAGGCTTTCTCGCAAATCACAGCCGCCAAACTAGCTGACATCGATCGTGGTGCATTGATTCAAGTTCTAGAAACCATTGATTCCGCACTAGGCTTACAAATCATCGACAGCACGCCAGACATTAGCGACGAAGCCAAACAGGTCATCATGCAACGCCGTCAGGCCCGCGAGCAAAAAGATTGGGCCGTCTCAGATAGACTACGTGATCAATTATTGCAAATGGATATCGTCATTCGTGACACAGCTAACGATAGTATTTGGGAATACAAGTTTTAGTTCTGCTCATTTTATTATGATTGTGACAGATGATCTTTGTTAGCTTGGGCGCGAGCCAGATATTCTTTGAATAACACGCCAATACATCCAGCGATTGGAATCGAGATAATACCGCCAGCGATGCCAAACACCATAATACCGATAACAATCGAGATTAGTATTATCAATGGTGAAAGATCCATCTTTTTTGACTGTATTTTTGGACCTATGAAATTACCTTCGAATTGCTGATAAATTATGTAATAAATCAAGAATATAATTGCGGCGGTAGGATTATTAAATGCTAGCACCAGGCCAATAGAGAATGCACCGATGATACCTCCAAAGAAAGGAATCAGTGATAAAACAAATATTATAGCGGCGGCGGGAATTGATAGATTCGAAGGCACGCCCATGGTCAGACCCAGGATGAATACAACCACACCCGACAACACGCCAGCGATAGCTGCAATTGTCAATTGGCCAGCAACGTAGCCAGTCACAACATTATACATTTTTTTGACAGTCTCGCGATGATGGACCATACGTTTTTTATCTTTGTACAATCCCCAAAAACGATCAACCCAAACCGGGCCTTCAGCCAACATTAAAAATGTCAGCACAAGAACCAAAATAGTATTAGTAAACACCGATACAATAGATCCGATACCAGTAATTAAACCTGTGCCGATCCCTGATGTAAACTGAGTTGCTGCACCTTTCAGTGACGAGATTATCTGATCAAACTGAGCCTGCAAATTATATTTGGCGACAAATTCGCTAACCGCAGAATACTGGTTGGTCGCAGAATCGATCATCGCAGGAACCGATTGAATAAATCGGGTAGTTTGTTCTACTACTGGTGGTATAACTAAAAATATTATCACCGCAAGGGTAGCGATGACCACAACATACGCCAGCGCCGTACTGATTACACGATTTTTGCTATTTAGTGCTCTGGCGATTCGGCTGACAGACGGGTTCAAGGCAACAGCCAAGAACAGTGATAATCCGACAATTAATAATGCAGGCCATGCCGCATATAGTGACAACCCTACTAACCCAAATCCGATAACTACTAACCAGAACCTAATGAATGTTTTTGTGTCGATGTCGATATGCATTTTCATAATATGATAATTATAACACTTATTCTTTCGTTTGTTTAAATCGTCGTCCGGCCGATATAGCGATTCGCCACTGCAATACCGCGACTAGCAATACTCCTACCAATATCATCCATATATTCTGGTAAGCCGGAGTTGAGAAGTTAAAGAATTCGCGGATCCAATCTATACCAAAGCTTGGTAACACAGCTAGCACTATTAGTAACAGGTACAAGAACCATGCCAGACGTGATTTGCGCGTATGTTTGATATCGAACATACGTGGCACTAGGAATACTAGGTATATGCCGAAGAATGTCGCAATCAACACAGTCATCGTTGATACGCCCTGTGGATCAGCAGGGTGCAAATAACGTAATATCATATATGAAGCCGTCACGACCAAACCAGACAGCGCCGCGATCGGTGCGACTGCTTGCAATGTGTCACGCCAGAAAGTTTTAGGTGACAATCGGTGCAGTGGTTGTGGTGTGAATAATGTCCACATAACTGTTGGCGCCGTGACCAAGAATATATTCATGAATGTAATATGACGTGGCTCGAAAGGATAGACAACGCCCATAATTAATGTAAAGGTTAACAACACGACGCCATAAATAATCTTGTGAAAAAACAATGCGGCGACTAATTCAATTGCCTGTATAATGCGATTGCCTAGGCGCATACCTAACGGCAGGGAATTGAACGAATTATTCATCAACACGATGTCAGCCACACGCCTGGTAGCTATAGCACCGGCATACATTGCAATACCCAGGTCGGCCTTTTTCAACGCCAACGCATCATTCACACCATCACCAACCATACCGGTAAAATTACCATGACTATGGAAAGTATCAATTAGACGTTCTTTTTGTTCGGGCAGGACACGAGCGAATATCGTAGTTTCTAGCACTCGCGCATCCCAATCCTCATCAGATATCTCTGCCAATGCCGCCCCAGTTAGGATTTTGTGATGGGCGGTAATCCCAGCTGATTTTGTAACGTAACGAACTGTATCGGGGTTATCGCCACTGATAACTCGAATACTAACGCCGTTTTTCTGTAGGTATTTGACAGTCTTTTTAACACCTTCACGCAACTCATTTGCTAACACAATCAAACCAACCGCACGACCCGAGCCGTTCGATAGTTTTTTAATAGGCGTGTTGATGTCATCAAAAACCGCGACCAACATAACTCGCTTGCCCTCACTAGCTAGTCCTTCTAGGCGAATTTTCTGAGTCGATGACAGCGGTGCTAGTTTAGCCAAAAATTCTGGCGCACCAGCAAACACAGAATATACCCGCCCGCCAAACTTTACTTTGACTCCGCTCATTTTTCTAGCTGATGAGAATGCGATAACTTCTAATATCTCATATTTGTCCGGTTTGCCGATTCCATTGACGATTGCTGTGCTAGTCGAATTGCCGTTGCCGGTTTCGGCCGCAACAATCGCGACTAATTCAGATATATTTTTGTCACGCTCATTAAATAATTCTACTGATTCAAAGCTAATCTCGTCACTGGTCAATGTACCGGTTTTATCAACACATAAAACATTTAACAGTGCCATGGCCTCAATTGCAGCTAGTTTCTGCGGTAGGACTTTTGCCAAAGCTAGCTTGATAGAACCAAATGCTAATAAAAGGGAACTGGCTAGTAGCAGGCCTTCAGGCACAATTACAACTGCAGCCGATGTAATAGTCTTGAATATAACAACTGCGTCCAGTCCATATAACGAATAGACTACGAATATAGTAATAGCTAGTCCCAATGCGCCGTAAGTCAACCAAGTAATTGCCCGAGCTACTGCTGTCTGCAACGGAGTTAGTTGTGGGACATATCTTTTCAATGTAGCGGTCATTGATCCGGCTTTTGTTTCTAGACCGACCGCTGTAACCCGCACAGTTGCACCACCAGCTACTATCACACTAGCCGCATAGACAACCGCACCGATTTCTTTTTCTACGGGGGCTGATTCACCGGTTAATATGCTTTCATCAGATTCTAGGCCAGAAACAGCTTCAACTACGCCGTCTGCCGGTACTTCGTCACCGCCTTGCAATTGAATGATATCACCAACGACTAATTGATCGAACATGACTTCTTCGATAGTCCCGTTCGATAGTACACGACGAGCTTTGGGTGCGCTCATTAATTCTAGTTTTTTCAAAGCCCGCTGAGCTCGAACTTCCTGGACAATAGCAAGCAACGTGTTAATAACAATCACAACTGATATGAACAACGAATCTCGATATTCTCGTAACAATAGCAGAATTAATGACAAAACCAATATAGCAATCACTATTGGTGATATGAAATTTCGACGGACGATTATCAGAAGGTCTTTCATTAGTGTATATTATATTGTTTTTGTCTATTAATTGCTACGATGCAATACTAACTAACATCCAATTGCCATCATTGTTATCGCGGCGTAGGCAGTAATCAGATTTGCCATCTGACATTGTGATGATTTCAGCGATTTTACCAGCTGATTTGACCAGGCATCGTAGTCCTGCGTCGATGAAATCGTATGTTGATCCACGGAACTCCATGCGGCGAGGGTAGGCGACTAGATTTTTTCGGAAGCCCATTGCTGTCACTGTGACTGCTTCGTTGATTGATGTTTTCATTGTGATATTCCTCCATAAGTTATTTTTAAAGTTTGGGTGCTGGGTCAAATTAAAATTACCTGAGCAATTTGTTTGACCAGTTAACGGGATTTTTGGTGAGTAAGTCAGATAGGAGAGTATGACCGTTAATATACGCTCTGTTTACTGATTGTTACTTTAAAAATATTTATCGTTTACCGGTAGTAAATGACTAGCGGATAAACTTATGGTGGCTATAAGCCTGCTGGTGGAAAGATCTTGCGACCAGTACCTGCATGACTGTTACTAGTATACTCCGCCCTATATATAGCGTGTCAAAGGTCAAATTTACAACTAGCATTAGCGTTTTGGCATATTCTGATATAATTAAAAAATGATAAACCTTATATTTAAAATAGCCGGTGCAATATTATCAGTGTTATTAGTTATAGTCGCTTATGGCGTCATATCGTGGAATGTATTTGCCACGCCAACGTTCATGTCGGGCGGGGTGGATTGTATGCCAAAGGTAAACTTCTATTCCCAGTTAGATTCAGCTGTATCCAAATCAGAAACCGCCAGCTCGCTATTCCGCGATGGATCACTATTCGGCACGTATTGCGCGACTTATTAGATTTTGTATTTAGAATCGACACCGATAGCATCACTAATGTGGCTGTAGCCATCACGAATCAATAATCGTGACAAACCATCGTTTATCTCGGCCGCCAGTTGCGGGCCACAATATATCATGCCACTGACGATTTCTACCAGGCTAGCACCTAGGCGGATTTTGGTATAAGCATCCTGCGCGGTAAATATGCCACCGACACCAATAATTTTCAGCTTTTTGCCATATTTTATATATGTTTGGCGGATTAATTCATTACCCAAAGCCTCAGTTGGTTTACCGCTCATATGCCCGCGAACTGTATCGGGGAATGTATCACGACCATCAACTAATTTGCGATTTTTGGTCAGATTTGCAATTGTAACACCAGCAATATTGTGTTTTAATGCGACTTGCAATAATTCGTCAAATTTATCCCAGGGTAAATCAACTGGCATTTTAATAAACACTGGTTGCGGGGCACCGACTGTATCAATAGCTGCCAATAGTTTTTCTAATTTTGAAGGAGTTGTAAACGGCTCACCACCATAGGTATTAGGACAAGAAATATTCAATTCTATCATCTTGATACGTGGTTCAGATTTAGCGCGCTGGACAGTCGTGGCATAATCGGCGATACCTTCGGCGATGCTAGTAACTTGTTTACAATTAGTTTTAGCAACTGACAAAATGACAGGGAAATCACCAACAGCCTTGGTTGGATAATCATGAATTCGTTTTAATACTACGGCTGAACCTTGATTGGCTAATCCAGCATGGACAACCAGTGACTGTGAATAGGGCAGGCGATAAAACCACGGTTTTGGATTACCGACACATTTACGCGCCGTGACCGATCCGACTTCCATGAATCCGAATCCAATATTTGCCATCATCGGCACAACTTCGCCGTTTTTATCAAATCCAGCCGACACGCCGACGGGTCGTTCAAATTCGATGCCACAGATATTCTGGACCAATTTTTCATCGCGACAGCCACGGAATGACAATCGGACCAAACCACGTAACACGGCAAAACGCCCGGTAGCAGAAGTCATCGCAATCATATCGTGATGAGTTTTGTCCGGTGCAATGCGAAACAGCACAGGCTTTGCCAAAACTCTATATGACCATCTATTAAATCGTAACCAGGTGCTTCGTAGCATCAAATAACTCCGTATATATTAATAATTATGTAGTTACTATCTTAACAAAATACCCCCATAAAAGGAAATGACCCCCACAAATGAGTGAGGGCCAAAACCGTTAATAATTAGCAATCAAAATTCAAAATCTTTTAAATCCAGTACTTATTCCCATCCCAACGATAGGTCTGAGATGCTGTACGGCGTCCTACTTCTTTGATAAGTATGAAGCTTAGTCCCAACTTTTCATTTGACAAACGTGGTCTATACCACGCTGGAAAGTTGTGAAAGCCGATGCCCCGATTAACCAATAACCCGACAATAACAGGTGAATAGTTAAATTCGGACCGACTCCAATTATCTGCTTTTTCCTTGAAACAAGCCCCCAAAGCAATGTGCTCTACACCCGAAGCGTTAGCGACTATGCTTGACTTTGGTGGAGCTTTTAGTACCGCACTTATAAGCGGTTCATCTGCTGCACCATCACTGACTTGTGCCCAAAAAGCGCCAACTTTATGGCGGCCCTCTGTGCCCGGTAACAACTTCATAGAACCATTTAAGATCTCTAGGATTACGTTAAATTCTGGGAACATCTCTTTGTAGATATCAACCCAAAAATTTACCGTTGCTTCCAAATCGAACACTGCCGTTTTGACACCCAAGGTTGACCCATCGATAGTCGGCACAGGCAGATTCAACATCAACACCCAATAGTAGTCGGTCTTTAAACTCGACACGCTCGGGGTAGTCGTTGGTAACAAAATCCTCTTGGTCCAATCCGGATTTGCAACGAATAACGGATGCGTTAGCGTCGAATTTGGGGTTTTACCCATTTTCTCTGCCAACCTGTTACGTTGAAACTCCAAATTTTCCTGCGTTTGCTGTCCCGAAGGACTGGTGGTACTTACACTTTCCGGCCTTGACTGTAAATCTACTGGTGTCATATCGACACACTCCTTTTCGTACCGTGAAATTTTACCAAGTTTTGCTTGGTATACGGCTTTCACATATTCGACGCACTGTCCAACATATAAAAGCCGATACCAAGATGATTGCTGGATTATTAAGGTTCTAAAGTTCATTATAGCATAAACATGTATAATATGCAATACCTTATAATAGATACATGATTAAAAAGTTTATTAAAAAGTTCATATCGACCGCACACCCTAACAATTACCAACCCCTGAACCATATCGGTGTTAGCCGGTCCAAATTGATCAATAATTTCAACCTGATACACCGCCAGCATACAGATATGAAACTAATCCCGGTACTCAAAGCTAATGCCTATGGTCACGGGCTGAATCAGGTTGCTACGGCGCTAAATTCAGCTGATTGTGAAATGTTAGCGGTTGATGGATATTTTGAAGCTGCCAAGATACGCGATATCACTAACCACCGAATACTGGTGATGGGATATCTCAAACCATCCAATTATCATCTGATAGATACCAAAAAATGCTCGTTTGTCGTCCAAAGCTCCACGGACCTGCACACATTAGCCGAATTGAACAAGCCAATCCATATTCACATTGAATTAAACACCGGCATGAATAGACTAGGGCTGCAACCAGATGAATTAGACGAATATCTAGTTACATTGAAAAAATATCCCAAGATTAAACTAGAAGGTGTCATGACACACTTGGCCGACGCCGATAACCCGAAATCTGATTTTACCAATGGTCAAGTTGAACTATTCGACACAATGGTTGCCCAAATCCTCAGCGCCGGGTTCAGGCCTCGATACGTCCACATAGCCCAAACCGCCGGTAGCACCAAGGCCGCTAGCAAATATGCCAACGCTATGCGAATCGGAATCGGCTTGTACGGCATCAACCCGCTAACGCCAGCTGACAAACACTTCGGGGACCTAGAAAAACTGCTACCAGCCCTAGAATTAAAATCTGAAATTATCAAAACTGTAGATTTGAAAAAAGGTGACCGTGTCAGCTATAACGGTACTTTCACCGCCGATAAGCCTATGCGAATCGGCGTATTGTCGCTAGGATATTACGAAGGCGTACCCAGGGAACTGAGCACCCGAGGATTTGTAACCGACGGTAACCAGAAAATGGCAATTGTCGGGCGAGTCTGCATGAACCACACCATGATTGACCTGACCGATAGCAAATTGACGGCAGGTGATACCGTGACAGTCATCAGCAACAACCCAGCCGACCCGAACTCAATCGCCAATATAGCCAAATCTCACCGATTGTTCAATTATTCATTGCTGACCAATCTGTCTAGTAGTGTTCGGAGAGTTTTGAATTGAAAATAGCATCTTGGAACGTCGAAGGACGACTGAGCGATACGGGCGACGTCGGACGAGGCACACCGGCGCATATTATTGATAGCATCACCAAATTAAACGCGGATGTTTTATTGCTAGCCGAAGCCCATAGCGCTGATTCATTAGATGATTTACCAGCCAGCAAACAATTACGCGATTTGGGCTACGAATTACGCAATGTGCCTTATGATGATGACCTGGCCACTAGGGAAAATGTTTATAATAAACAACTATCACTAGTATTTGCTAGCCGATTGCCGGTTGACCGATTTGAGATTGTAAAACTAGGGGACCTGCGCAATTCATTAGTCGCGGTTGTAAATGGAATCCGATTCATCGGTATCCACCTAGATGACCGACGCGAAGAAACCCGCATCCGGCAAATGCACGATCTAGTGAAAGTAATTAAAAAATCAGATATGCCAACGGTCATAATGGGGGATTTTAACGCAATGCACGGCGAAGATATATGGCCGGCACGATTTTTGCGCTTAAAACCCGTGCGGTTATTATCCAAATTAACATTTACCACTATTGCCGGACGTGCAATCGAAATGGCACGTGGTGAAGCCATAAAATACCTGGAAGACAACACTAATTTAACCGACGCCGACCCTAAACACCGGCCAACAACCACGCCCAAAGTCCGTGAAACCCCATGGCTACCCAGCGTGCGATTAATCCAAATTGATCATATATTCATCTCGCCCGACATCAAAATCAGCAACTTCACCATATCCCCAGACTACGGCGCCGACCACCGCGCAATCAGCGCGGAAATATCAACCCGATAGACACACCCCTATACATACACCTCAAGGTGTTATAAAATGGTATTTGCTCGTAATGGGGATTCGCCAAGCGGTAAGATGAGAGCTGCAAGTCTGCAGTTCGCAAGGCCGGAAACGCGACGGCGTTGAGGCGGGCTCGCGAAATTTATTCCCAAATAAATTATCGTGAGATGGGTTCTGGGACCAGGCTACCAGAAACATACAATAAGCACATTTTACAAATCATAACATTCAATCATAATGGGGATTCGCCAAGTGGTAAGGCACTGGTTTCTGGTACCAGCATTCGGGGGTTCAAATCCCTCATCCCCAGCCAAATTAAGGATAGGCCTTCATGGTCTATTTTTAATTTGCTGAGATTGATAGATTTTGACCGACGAGTGAGCATTCGGGGGTGAGAACTGCCGGTGGCAGTTTGCAAGGAAATATTCCGATGCGAATTATATTCGCAATCGTGAAATTTCGGGGTCGCGCTGGCGTGACCAAATCCCTCATCCCCAGCCAAA
>JBAXFD010000018.1:0-16228 GCA_037140095.1 Candidatus Saccharimonadota bacterium | reverse complement strand
TTTTTAAGGGAGGTACCATCCAGTTTCTAAAAAGAGATTCTTTTTAGCGCTTAGTTGTTCGATCTAACGTGTCGATAAACGTTTGAACATTCGTGGTTGATAGGCACTCACCCGACATCGGGACGTTCAGTCTACTATTATAATCAGATACGTCTCTATACGCAAGTTTAAACGATTTTACCTAAATCACCTTTTAGCATTATTGGACTGAACCCGACTATTTCATCATGCAAGATACCATCTGGGATGTCATTATACATAAAAATCTTTTTGCCTAATTTAAATGCCTCGTACATTTCCAAAAAAGTGGCACCGCTAATATAATTGTCCACGCCATTCTTTGTAAAATTCAAAACCAACACGGCATCATTAGAATTAATAACATCTTCGCTGTGTCGAATCATTTCAGATTTAAAATTAGCGTGCTCTGCCCTTCCCATTTGGCGGTATTTATCTTCGGTATACGGGTCATCATAACAATTAGGCAAAGTTATGATATGACCTTTTGCCTCCAAGTTATCTTTGATACTAGGTATCTGATTATAGAACTTTTTGCTACAAATTATAAATATCTTCATAAGCTATGCAAATAAACTGCTACCGTATTTCACTACTATAATTACAGTGATAGCTAGCACTACCAATGCCAATAATAATTTGTCATAATCTCGTTTGATAAAATCAATTAGCTTTTTGGATATGTTTTTCGGCAGATATAGATTCTCACAGCGGATATTATATTTGGTAATTGCAAAGAAAACTACAATTGTAGATAACAATACCGACATACACCATGGGCATAACGCGCCAATTATCGCGGTGCTGATATAGAACAGGTAAAACGCAAAAACGAGCGCCCCACTGGCCATAATTTGGATAGCGAACATTAATTTTTTAGGCAATTTAACACCTATCAACAACAATATTGCTAGTAATACGAATGTTGGTTCGGACATCAGACCAATGAAACTATTAGGGAAGCCTAGCATCGTTGCGTATGAGCTTTTGGCAACGGTACCGCAATTTATCACGGCGTTGACACTACATTCAAAAGTTGCATTAGGATTACCGGCCAATTGCCACGCCTCAACCGACAATACAAAAGCCGCAGCCAAACTGATAGTGGCAAAAACCAAAATCGTGATGAATAGCCATCGGTTATCACGCAGTTCCTGGTCACGGTGCATGAAAAAACCTTTTAATTTATTGAACATAGTAACTAACCTCACTAATCGTCGGCAGTGGCAAACCTCGCCACATATTCTGCATAACGCTGTCGTCACTAAGGGCAATCACAGTTGGGTATTCAACAATATCATAAGTAGCACAGAATTGAGTGCCGGCGGCAGTTTCGGGATCAATCGTCTCTAGACTGTGACCAGTCTGACGCTCAAAATCATGCAAGAACTCGGTTACCGTCCTGGCATAATCCGTATTGTCTTTGTAAACCACCAATATACGCATTTTTACCCCCTATTTAGTTTGTTTACTGCTGCGACGCTGTTCCAAAATCTCGACGAAATCATCCAATGTTTTGAATTTGTAATAAACACTGACAAAACGCACATACGCCACTTCGTTACGAACGGCTAATTCATCTAACACTCGATCACCAACCTGTTTTGAGGTTATCTCATTTTCGCCAATTGCATAAATAGCGTCTTCGATTTCGGCAATCATCTCTTCGACTTCGACTTCGGATGAAAAGAATTTACCAACCGAACGTTTAATAGCGACTGCTAGTTTGTCTCGGTCGAATAATTCACGTTCGCCGTTTTTTTTGATAACTGCTAGATTTGGTCGCTCGATGCGTTCATAGGTTGTAAATCGTTTGCCATCTGGAGATTCACGCCGACGGCGAATTGTGACGCCATCACTAACCTCACGGGACTCGATTACTCGGCTGTCGCCAATATTATACTTGGGCATGCGGGGTTAATCCTTTTTGTTCTTTTTGCGGCGGCGTAGGAACGCAGGAATGTCAGATTCATCGTCTTCTTCTTCGCTAGGCTGGTTCCAAATGTTTTGGTTGTCTTCTTCATCGAATATGGCTGCGGCTTCAGTGTGATCTAGATTCATATCGATAGCACCGACTGTTTCGTCAGCGACTGTTTCACCGTCATCTGATTTGGTTTCAAATTCTTTTTTGTCAGTTTGGTGGAAATAAGCTGAATCAAATCCGGTTGCAATGACTGTGATGATCAATTCATCTTCTAATTCGGCCTTTAATGTAGCACCAAAGATGATATTGGCATCTGGTGAAACTGCACTGGTGATGATTTCGGCAGCTTCTTGGATTTCGCTCATGCTCATATCGTAGCCACCAGTAACGTTGAACAATACGCCCTTTGCACCGTCGATTGAAACTTCGATCAATGGTGATTCGATAGCCTGTTGAGCAGCTAATGCGGCACGATTGTCGCCACTAGCACGTCCAATGCCCATCAATGCTGAACCAGCGTTGCTCATGATTGCACGAACGTCGGCAAAGTCTAGGTTGATCAGACCGTGTTCGGTAATCAATTCGGAAATGCCTTGGACACCTTGGCGCAATACGTCATCGGCAATCTTGAATGTTTCTAGTAATGGAGTTCGGCGATCGATTGTTTGTAGCAGTCGGTCATTTGGAATCGTAATCAATGTATCAACGTTACGCCCCAGTTTGGAAATTGCCCATTCGGCGTTTTGACGACGTTTTTCACCTTCAAAGCTAAATGGTTTTGTAGCCACACCAACGACTAGGATACCTAGTTCGCGTGCGATTTCCGCAACAACATACCCAGCACCGCTACCAGTACCACCACCTGCACCAATAGTGATAAATGCCATATCTGCGCCTTGTAATATCTCACGAATTTCATCACGTGATTCATTAGCAGCAGCTTCACCTACCGTCGGGTCAGCACCCGCGCCCAAACCACCAGTTGTAGTTGAACCTAGATGTAATTTAATATCTGCCTTGCTATTATGTAACGCTTGCGCGTCTGTGTTCATTGCAATAAATTGCACACCAGTCAAGCCCGCATCTTTCATACGGTTAACAGCTGATCCACCAGCTCCGCCGACACCTATTACCTTTATACTGGCAAAAGTTTGTATATCGCTTGGTTTTACTTCAGGCATTGTATCTGTTATCTCCCCAAAAATCTAATCTTAATACCAGTATAACACTTTTATGCAAAAAGACTATATTTTGAAGCGACCAAAAAGTCCCGAAAATATTCCGCCAATATTTTTTGCGACCCGGCCGCCTTTTTGATTACCTGATCTATGGTTTGAATAACTATTGTTCTCAGAATCTATTAACATCAAACCAATTGCTGTAGCAAAATAAGGTTTCTGAACATCGTCGGCAACACCACCGTAATCAGCAATCTCGCCTATTCTAACTGCTACACCCAAAGCTTCTTTGGCATAGTCAGCGATACCGCGTAATTGAGCAGTCCCGCCAGTCAGCACGGCGCCACTTGGCAATTTGCCAGCTCGACCGGCTCGTTTTAATTCTTTGTTGATCAATTCGAATAATTCTTCTAGCCTGGCTTCAACAATCTCGTCCATATCAGAAGTGTTAAAGTTATAGATTTCGCCATTGTATTTCAAACTAACGCCGGATGCATCATTCCTGGCGACAGCCGAAGCGTGGTCTATTTTTAATTTTTCAGCGATTTCTGGATCTGTCTTTAGGCCAATCGCCAGATCATTGGTAATATTCATACCACCAATTGGTACAACAGCTGCAAACTGCAGGTCACCTTCTTCGTAAATAGCAATATTAGTAGTTGCGCCACCGATATCAATCAATACGACACCGTTTTCTAATTGTTTTTCTGATAACACAGCACGCGCTGCGGCTACACCAGCAACTACGACTGAACGAGGTATAACTTTGGCGTCTTCGGCGGCTTTCTGAAGATTAGCCATATGTGGGGCCAAAACAGACAATACATGTGCATCGATTTCTAATCTAGTGCCAGTCATGCCGATTGGGCTTTTAATGCCGTCTTGACTGTCTAGTTTATAAGAATGAGGAATAACTTCTAGGATTTCGCGGTTAGCTGGGATTTTTCCGACAGTTGCGACTTCTTCGATACGCGATAAGTCTTCGGATGTGATTTCATGATTATTACCACCAACGGCGATCATGCCATCAGCATGAGTGCTGACAATATGTGAACCGTTAATACTAATCGTAGCCACATCGACTTGGTAGCCGCTCATTCGTTCGGCTTCGCCCAATGCATCATCAATTGCTTGTGCGGGCCCGTCCAAATTAACAACTGTACCTTTGCGCATGCCATTATTAGCAGCCACTCCGACACCAACAATCGTCGGTAGCCCGGTCGTGCCATCAATATGCGCAACCACACAGCGAACAGTAGTAGTACCAATATCTATTCCAACAGCGTGCCTAGATGTTTCTTGCATATCATAAATTATATAGCTTATGGGCCGTTTTGACTAGCTGTAACAATAAGCTTACAATTAAAATATATGAAAATTGGTATATTCGATAGTGGTATTGGTGGCGAAGCAATTGCCATCGCGTTACAATCAACTTTCCCAGACGCAGATATAGAAACCGTCAATGATAAAGCTCACCTACCTTATGGCGACAAGACAAAATCAGAAGTGATATCATTAACTGACCACGCTATCCAACCATTATTAAATGATGGTTGCGATGTAATGGTCCTGGCATGCAACACTGCTACAGCCCTAGCCATTGAAAGTTTACGATTAAAATATCCTAACCAAAAATTCATTGGAATCGAACCAATGGTCAAAACTGCCGCCAAATTAACAAAGTCTGGGATAATAGCTGTCTGTGCTACCCCAGCTACATTAAAAAGCGAACGTTACAAAAAACTAGTCAACAAATTCGGATCAAATCTAAAAATAATAGAACCAGATTGTAGCAAATGGGCCAAAATGATAGAAAACGATCGTATTAATAAAAAATCCATCGAAAAAGTCGTCACAGATTCATGCGCCAACGGAGCTGACATAATTGTACTAGGGTGCACCCATTATCATTGGATCAAAGATCTAATCAGCGAATTAGCTGCCGGACAAGCCACGGTCATAGAACCATCCGAAGCAATTAGTCGGCGCGTTAAAAAACTATTAAATTTGAGTTAAAATTTCGACGCCATCGGCAGTAACTATGACCGTATGTTCGAAATGTGCCGCCAAACTGCCGTCACGAGTACGGATTGCCCAGCCATCAGCATCTGGCTTAGTGTGATCACCACCCAATGTTGCCATTGGTTCAATCGCAATCGTATCACCTACGGCTAATAACTCACCACTGCCTTTTTTGCCATAATTTGGGACTTCGGGTGGTTGTTGCATTTTTTGACCAACTCCATGACCAACGTATTCACGAATAATACCTAATTTGCCATCGCTGAGGACTTTTTCAACTGCTGCGCCAATGTCACCAATACGAACTGGGCCTTTGATGGCGTCAATGCCGGCATACAGGCTACGTTCTGTCAGATTTAATAGATGTTTTTTAGCGCCACTAGGTTCTTCGCCAACCACCATCGTAAATGCGCTATCAACTTTCATATCTTTATACGTAATAACTAGATCAAAACTAACAACGTCACCTTTTTCCAAAGGGTAATCGTTGGGGATACCGTGGACAATCTCATCATTAAGCGATATACAAATCACTCCTGGAAAATTAACCTCATCAGTTAAATAAGTTGCGACAGCACCGCGTTTTTTGATCTCACCAGCGACCCAATCATTCAATTGTAATCCAGTTATCCCGACAACAACTTGTTTTTTCAAACCAGCTAAAATCTCAGCTAATATCTTGCCACCATCACGCATTGCTTGGACCTGTTCGGCTGTTTTTATTTCTTGACGATTTTGCATTCTGCTAGTTTCTCCATTATTCTATCGTGGATTTGTTCAACTGTACCGATACCGTCAATATGCAAAACCGCTACGCCCTGAGATTCAAAATAACTAATAACGGGGTTTATCTTTTCATGATATATATCTAATCGTTCTTCGATTGCTTCGGGTGTATCATCGGGACGGCCCCTTAATACTAGACGTTTTATCAATTCTGACTTGTCGACATCCAATACTATAATCGCGCCGACGCAGTGGCCGTGGAACGGACTATTTTCGATCAACCACTTGGCTTGCTCGACTTGCCTAGGGAAACCATCTAATATGATGCGATCCATATCGGCCGATTGTTTGAAAGCTTCAGCCATGATCTCGTTAACTTTATCAGCCGGAGCTAATTCACCGGTGTTTATAATATCTAATAATTCGCTGTCATGCGATTCGCGCAATAATTGGCCAGCCGACAGCCATTTCCAATTATTATTTTTGGCTAATAGCTGACCTTGAACACTTTTGCCAGATCCAGCTGGTCCAAAAATTATAATCATACTAATTCTCCTTTTTGTTTTAGTTTAAGGCTTCTTTGACCAATTGTGCAATTAACGCACCGTCAGCAGAATTACCTAATTCTTTTTTGACAGCACCAATAACTTGACCAAAACCGCTAGGATTATTAACGCCTAATTCTTCGATAACTCGTGCAATAACAGATTTGATATCGTCGGTTGATAATTGTTCTGGAAGATAACCACTGATTATCTTTGCTTCGGCACGTTCGTTTTCGGCTAGTTCCGGTCGGGCTGCGCCATCATAAATAGTCGCACTTTCGTTTCGTTTTTTAACTTCACGCGCAATCAATTGTTCGATTGTCGCATCATCCAAACCATCGTCACGTTTGCCCTGAGCTACTTCTTCATTCAAAATAACAGCCTTTAGGCCACGCAATACTTCGCTAGCAAAACGATCGCCGCCTAGGAGGGCGGCTTTTAAATCGTCATTAATTTTATCTTTGAGAGCCACTCTTAGCGCAATCCCATGCGCGTTTTATCTAATTTATCAGCTTTGCGTTCTTTGCGGATAATCGCTTTGACACGACGTTCAGATTTTGAAATTGGTTTTTCAAATCGCATGCAAGATTTTGCAGTTGCCAAAACGCCACTTTGTAAAACCTTACGGTTAAAACGACGAATTAAATTTTCGTTTGCTTCTCTTTCATCTTTTCGGGTTACTTGTACCATATGTCAAGTATTGTAACAGAGTAGTAGCCTTTGTGCAACTACTCTTTCACTTCTAAATGCAGTAACTTTCCTTCGACTGATCGATTACCATTCCATTCATTGATATCGACATGATACCAGACTGTTAACACCGTGCCATTCTCAGCAAAAAAATGCCCTGGCGCACTAAAAGCCAAAAATTTTACCCTATTGCCGGATTTATCCTGTAGCTCTAGTTTTACATGTTGCCCGTTATCGCCCATTTTTTTCAAATCAACCACTAACAAATCATCGCTTTTCAGTATCGGTTGCAGATTGCCATGGCCGAATGGTTCTAATTGACCTATCAAATCAACTAATTCTTCTGTCAGCTCAGATAATTCTGCCGTTGCATTAGCGATTGGCAATAATAGTTCTTGTTGGTTTTTTAGGTCCTGTGATTTGTAGTATTCGTTCAATTTTCTACGAAATTCATCTATATTCTTGGTTGGCAACGTCACGCCAGCTGCCATTTTATGGCCACCACCTTTTGTAATTACACCTTTGCAATATTTTAATGCGGCCGAAACATCAAACCCACCAAAGCTTCTAGCCGAGCCTTTGGATTCATCGCCCATTTCCTGAATAACGAATACTGGTTTTTGATATTGTTCCAACAATTTAGAAGCAATTATGCCCACAATCCCGTGGTTCCAATCTGGATGGCTGACAACTAATACTGGGTCGTTAGCATATTCTGCAGCCTGGGCAACGGCTGTTTTTAATATCTTTGCCTGGTCTATACGCCTAGATATATTCAAATCGTCTAGATATTGAGCCTTTTCTAATGAATCAACTGGGTCAGATGAAATCAACATATCTAGTGCATGTTGCGCTGTTTCTAATCTGCCCGCTGCATTCATTCGTGGCCCTAATCCGAACCCTAACGAACGAGCGTTCACTTTCCGGGCATCTATACCGGCTACTAACATTAGTGCTTTTAGCCCTGGTCTATTTGCCTTTGCTAGTACCTTTAAACCCCAATAAGTGAACACGCGGTTCTCATCAATCAAAGGAACAATATCACAAACCGTACCTAATGCTACCAGGTCCAATAACCACTTTTCATGGCCCACAGGCAATCCTGTTAGTTTTGATTGCAAAGCCTGGACTAATTTGAATGCAACACCGACTCCAGCCAAATCCGCAAAAGGATATTTACTATCAGATCGTTTTGGATTAACCACTGCAACAGCCGGCGGTTGAACATCAGCCGCACCATGATGGTCAGTCACAATCACATCAACACCTAATTCACCCGCTCGGATGATTTCTTTTTCACTCAAACTACCACAATCAACAGTTACAACCAATTTTACGCCGTCGGCAGCGATTTTTTCAACCGCATCAATCGTCATGCCATAACCTTCAACAAAACGATTTGGCATGAAAACTCCTACATTCTCGAACCCAAAACTAGAAAAAGCATCTAGTAGCAGTGCCGAAGCGGTCAGTCCATCAATATCATAATCACCATAAATCAGAATCTTTTCTTGGTTTCCATGTGCTAGAACCAGACGGTCTACAGCAGCTAACATATCTGGCATCAGATATGGATCATGAGCTAAATTATAATCTGGCGATAAAAAAGCCGCCAAGGTTTTTTTGTTCAAACCTCGAGCGGCGATAATTTTATCAAACAATAACATTTCTAAAAGTCAGATGAAGTACGTTTAGGACGACCAGCAGATTGCTGAGATTTTATGACTATGCCCTGTAATTCTTTGAAAATTGGGAATTGCTTGTTGGTAGCATAGATCTTGGTATTGCCTTGTTTTTCACTGGTCAGGAAGCCTACTTTTTCTAGACGCTTTAATTCGCGTTGAATATTACCTGGGTCTTCTTTGATCAATTTAGCTAAACCGCGGACATGGGTACGAAAATCAGGGTATTTAGCATAGACTACTACGATTTTACGGCGAACTCTAGATGTAATAAAAACGTCTAACATGGTCTCCCTTTACATTAACCTCACTTGTTATTTTCTATCGTAGCACAATCTTACAACATTAAGCAACGATAAATTTTATTTTTATCAATGCCAATTCAATATAATCTGATTGATTTTGGCAATTGTATCTTCGTGAGAAGGTATATCGTTATGATTATAATAATGGTTTACCCACATAAAATTCGCCTTCACATCCAATATACATAATTCATCCGCCAGGACATGCATTTTATCAACGGCCTGAACTGTTGATACTGGTGTTGCTATGACTAACCTTTTAATCCTAATTGGTTTTAGAAAATCTGCCGCTACATCTAGCGACGAGCCCGAATCTAGACCATCCGAGACCAATATGACCACCCTATCTCTGATCATTTCATTATTAATTAGGCCGCCATCACCTAACAATCTATTCATTTTTTCAAAAGCCTGCTGTTTTTGTTGATCCAGATAGCCGTGGTACTCACTAACATAATCTTCTAATTCGCCTGCCGAAAACATACCGTTATAAGTAAAACTGCCGTTAGCTGACACCCCGCCAAAGCTGACGCCCTCACCGGGCACTTCGATTTCTTCCATCAATAACATAGTCAACAAACAATGCAGTGATTTGGCGATTTGTTCTCCAACAATTACAGAACCATCACTGAGAGCTATAACCACACAATCGTCATAACGATATTTTTCAAAAAGCTCCGTAGCTAATTGTTGACCCGCCTGCTGCCGACTTTCAAAATACATATGCTTATTTTAGCAGTATAATAGTAGTTATGCACTACTACGAGGTGGCGCCAAACCAAATAATTCGTTTAGATAACGATACTTTTACCTATTGTTCTGAATTAGAATTACAAATCGGCCAGATTGTATCTATCGAGGTTGGTAAAAAACAAATTATTGGAATAATCACAGAAAAAACCAAAAAACCAAAATACCCAACCAAACCAATAACTGTAATAATTGAACAAAAACCACTGCCCAAACAATTAGTAGACTTGGCCCTATGGATGTCACAGTATTATGCAACGCCGCTAGCCACTGTCATACAAACTCTGCTGCCACGTGGCATAAAAACAAAACGTCGCGTCACCCAAACCCAGACTGATATAACCAAACGAGACCGAACAAATATTGTGTTCAATAGTGACCAATCCAAAGTTTTAAAGGTGTTAGAAAAACACGATTCCGGCACTTTCCTACTACAAGGCGTCACCGGATCAGGTAAAACCGAAGTATATATTGAGGTAGCAAAACGTGCATTCGCCAATGGCAAATCTACGATTATATTAGTACCTGAGATCGCCCTAACCTCTCAATTGATATCAGAATTTTCCAACCACTTTGACGACCTACTAGTAACTCATTCTAAAATGACCGAAGCCGCCAGGCATATTGTTTGGAGCGAAGCTCTAAATAGCGAGGCCCCTCGAATAATGATCGGGCCCAGATCAGCACTGTTCACGCCACTACCAGAAATCGGTGCCATCATCATAGACGAAGCTCATGAGCCCAGCTATAAACAAGAACAATCCCCTAAATACTCAGCCCTACGCGTAGCCACCATACTGGGCAGATTACACGGTGCGAAAGTCATATTCGGCAGTGCTACGCCAAATATAATTGATCGATACCTAGCCGAGATATCTGGCACCCCAATCTTAAAACTGAACCAAATAGCCCGCCAAAACAGCCTGCCACCATTGATAACATTGGTTGATATGACCAAAAGAGTTAATTTTAACGGACACCATTTCTTTTCAAAACAACTGATAGAACAAATGACAGATACTTTGGCTGCAAAAAAACAGATACTGATATTCCATAATCGTCGCGGTAGCACCAGCACTACACTGTGCAAAGATTGCGGTTGGTCCGCCGACTGTCCCAAATGTTTTTTACCATTAACGCTGCATGCTGACAAACACAGAATGCTATGCCATATCTGTGGTTATAGCGATAACGTGCCAACATATTGCCCGAATTGCAAAGGCTCAGACATTATACATAAAGGTATAGGCACCAAGCTAATTGAATCTGAATTGAAAAAGTTATTTCCCAAATCAAATATAGCCAGATTCGACGCCGATAACCTAGATGATGAAACAGTAAATAATCGCTACGCTGATCTGTATAACGGCGTTATAGATATAGCCATAGGCACCCAAGTTATTGCCAAAGGCCTAGACCTGCCCCACCTACGAACCGTAGGCATAGTCCAAGCCGATTCTGGGCTGGCGTTGCCTGATTTTAATACTAATGAACGTACGTTCCAGTTATTAGCCCAAGTTATTGGCCGCGTTGGGCGAAATGAACACCAGACCCAAGTCATAATTCAATCATACCAACCCAATCACCCCAGCATTATCAATGGCATGAACCAAGATTTTGAAAGTTTTTACAACCAAACATTAGCCGAACGAAAAAAAGGTCTATTCCCACCATTTACTCATCTATTAAAATTAGTATGTGTCTATAAAACAGAGACAGCAGCGATAAAAAATGCGCGCAAACTAGCCACCGAATTACGCCCCAAACTAGACAAATCTATCCAGATTTTAGGACCAACACCAGCATTCTACGAAAGACAGCACGGAACATATCGTTGGCAGATTGTGCTAAAAAGCCCAAAACGCGAATATCTAATCAATACCATCAAGCTGATACCAAATGCTAATTGGCAGTATGAACTAGATCCGACTAATCTGTTATAATTGTTAGTGTAAAACATGAAAAAAGAAAGTATCATCACCCTACCCGACCAAACCTTGAGACATAAATCCAGCAAGGTTAATTTTGTCACGCCCGAAACCAAAAAATTGGTTGATGATATGATATCTGTTGTATTAGACTGGGAAGATTCTAGGCCTCATGAATTAAGCGCTGCCCTAGCCGCCGTCCAAGTCAATCGACCAGAAAAAGTCATAATTATTCGTGACGAATTCGAGAACAAAGAAATCCGTGATTTTACAGCCCTAATCGACCCAAAAATAACAAAATTTGAAGGCGATATAGTTACTGATTATGAAGGATGCCTCAGCGTACCCGGCGTTTATGGATTAGTCCCCCGACATGACAAAGTCCGGGTCCAAGCCATAGATATAAATGGCAATGAAGTTCGATTCAAAGCCGATGGGTTCTTAGCTAGGATAATCCAACATGAAGTTGATCACACTAACGGAATCGTATTTATTGACCATATCCGCGACGTAAAAGATGCATTTTTTAAACTCGACGAGAAAGGCGATCTGCAACCACTAGCTTATGACAAAGTCAAAGACAGTAATATTCTTTGGTAGTGGACCAGTCGCCGCTAAATCACTAGATTTTATATCTAGCCATTTTGAAATTGAAGCGGTGATAACAAAACCCGTCCCAGCACACCACAAAACTGCAGCCCCAGTAGAAACATTGGCGCGGAAACTAAACTTGCCTATATTCTTTGCTAGTAGCAAGGTTGAGTTAGACGATGTAGTAGAACGCAACTCATTTACTAGTGATCTAGGCATATTGATAGATTACGGCGTCATCGTATCACAAACAGTAATCGATGCTTTCGAATTTGGCATAGTTAACAGCCACTTTAGCCTATTACCACAGTGGCGCGGTGCCGACCCAATAACCTTTTCGATCCTTAGCGGGCAGAACGAAACCGGCGTTAGTCTAATGCTGATTGAACCGACTTTGGATACTGGCAAATTAATCGCTGTAGAAAAAATCGCCATAGACCCCCAAGACACAACCCCAACCCTAACCGAAAAACTAATTGACCTCAGCAACAAGATGCTGGTACGCTACGTACCCGGGCACCTAGATGGGACCATTATGCCTATCGAACAAACTAATGCCGACCAAGCAACTTATTCCCGCAAATTATCAAAATCTGACGGATTAATTGATTGGGACAAAACGGCTCAACAGATAGAATGCCAAATCCGAGCCTACCAAGGCTGGCCTAACAGCCGCACACAGATTAACGGTGTAGACATTATCGTGACAAAAGCCCATATATCAACCACCGGCCAATCCCCAATGGATATACGCTGCCACGATGGTCTGTACATCTGTATAGACCAATTAATAGCGCCCAGTGGCAAAACCATGGACGCTAAAAGTTTTATTAACGGTTATAGAATTACTAGTTCAAAATAGTACTGCGGTTTGCAATAACTTCTTTTTTCAAATCTTCTAAAACTTGTGCAACAACTGATTTGTAGTCAGGTCGGTTGGTCTCTAGCCATTTAGTAGCGGCATATTCTGAACGCAGGCCGGGGTCATTAACGTCCATTTGAGAAGCTTGCTGCATTTTGATGAAGGTCTCATCATTATGGTAATTTGGTGCATTTTTATCTAACCAACTGCGCACTACGTCGTCTTTTTGGTCAATAATAGCCTCAAACTCTGACAATTGTTCATCGCTCATACCGTCAGATAATTTTGTGCCAACACGTAATTCCAATTCATCATAAATATGCTGCAAAAAAGGCTTTTTCTGGTCCTCTGGCATATCATTCAGCCCAATACTCTCTAAAAACTTATCGTCTAGTTGGAACATATACTACTCCTTACCCTTTATATTGCGCATATTCAATCTATCAAAAGTATACAAAAAACAACCACCAATAGCAAATAGCCTTATTTTAATTTTCGTTTTACTAATTCGCGCGTAAACAATTCTAATTTATCGCCTTCTTCTAACAACAACTTTTTGTTGGTCTTTAGACTTAGGCCACACATTTCACCTTCGAATACTTCTTTGGCTTCTTGTTTTTGTCGTTGGACACTGGTAACTTCAACTTCAGCTAGATCTTCTTTTTTGCGTTTAACACGAGCTAATACGCCAGATACGATTTTACCCTGAGTGACTTCACCGCCAGCGATGATTTCGTCTTTCATTGTTCTAAACACGCCTTTAATCGTCAATTGACCAATTTCAGTTTCGACAACTTCTGGTGCCAATAACAATTCCATTGATTCGCGCGCGTCATCCAATAATTGATAGATAACGTTGAACATTCTGACCTGAACTTTATCACGAGCAGCTAATTGTTTAATCGCCGTTGACATGCCAACATTAAAGCCATAAATGATGGTTTTTTCATCTGAAGCTAGGCGGATATCGTTTTCTGATATATTACCTACACCACTACCGATAATGCGCAGTGAAATTTCGCCTTGGGTATCAATAATCTTCAAACTGTTAACAACAGATGTTAGTGACCCTTGGACATCGGCTTTGACGATAACATTTAGGTCTTGAGATTCATGTTGCTGGGTCATCATCTTTAACAAGTCAGCACCGGTAACATTTGTACTGGCCGCGTTTTTCTCTTGTTCGATTCTTGCCACAGCCACCTGGTTACGAGCTTGTTTTTCATCTTTGACGACCGTGAAACAATCACCAAATTGCGGCAATTCTTTAAAGCCAGTAACAGTAACAGGTGTAGACGGACCGGCTTCGCGCAAAGTTTTACCAGCAAAATCTAATAATGTTCTAACCTTGCCATAAGTAGTACCCGCGACCAAGAAATGACCTGGTTTTAACATGCCTTGTTCAACCAACAGCCCTACAACTGACCCACGGCCAGTCTCCATATGCGATTCAATGACCAAACCTTCGGCTGGTGTATCAATATCGGCTTTTAAATCTTCTAAGTCAGCGACCAATAGAACCATATCTAACAATTTATCGATATTCTGACCAGTTTTAGCACTGACTTCCACCATGACTACATCGCCGCCCCATTCTTCTGGGTTCAATCCATGTTCAGTCGCCAATTGCGCCTTAACACGTGCTGGATCAGCCGATTCCTTGTCGATTTTATTAATTGCAACTACAATTTTGGCATTTGCAATGCGAGCAAAACGAATCGCCTCAATAGTCTGAGGTTTTACGCCGTCATCTGCAGCTACAACAATAATAACTACGTCTGTCAGAACCGCACCGTGTTGGCGTAGCGCTGCAAAAGCTTCATGACCCGGAGTATCCAACAAAGTTATCGGACGACCATTACGCACTGTCTGGTAGGCACTGATGTGTTGAGTGATACCACCGGCTTCACCATCAACGACTTTGGTCTGCAAGATTGCATCCAGCAAACTAGTTTTACCATGGTCAACATGACCCATTACAGCCACAATTGGCGGCCTAGTTGTTGCATGATCTGATAATTGATGAACTTTACGTTCGCTTAAGATCGCTGATTCTTTTTTTTCTAGCGCAACATCAGTCAAGCCTAATTCTTCGACAATAATAGTTGCTGTTTCAAAATCGATTCGTTGATTAATAGTAGAAACGATACCATTTTTAAATAGCTCACCAATCACCTTGGTTACGGGCAGATTAAGCTTTTCCGCTAGTTCACCTACTGTGATGGAATCGGCGATTATAATGACTTTGTCGGCCATATTTAAGCTCCCTTCTGCCCGCTAAAAGGCGATTATTTTTTTGCTTTTTTAGTTTTGTTCAAGCTTAGAGAAATCTTACGATTTTCTTTTTCAACTTCTAGTACTACGAATTCTTTACGTTCATTCAATGTGAATACTTTTTCTGGGTCAGCTTCATCGCCTTCGCCTAATTCACTAACATGAACTAACGCTTCGACTGCTGGGCTGATTTGAACGAATGCACCGAATGGAGTGATTCTAGTTACAGTACCTTCAACTTTGTCGCCAGGTTTGAATTGGTCAACTTCACTCATCCAAGGATCTTCACCTAGTTGTTTGATACTTAGGCTTAGACGGTCTTTATCTATTGCAATGATTTTTGCATCAATAGTTTCGCCAACTTTTACGTAATCGCTAGGATTGTTTACTCGTTCCCAGCTAATTTCGCTAATGTGGACTAACCCTTCAATTCCTTCAACATTTACGAATACACCGAAATCTACAACTCCAGTAACAACGCCTTTGATGGCATCGCCAACTGTTAATTTTTCAAATCTAGCGTTTAGACCATCTTTGATAGCTTCTTTTTCGCTAAATATCAATTTGTTAGCCTTACGGTCACAGTCCAAAATCCGAACAGTCAATTTCTGACCGATTAGGATATTCAAACGTTGCAAGATTTCGTCTTTGTCGCTACCACCAACACGTGGGTAGTGTTCAGCTGATAATTGAGAAACTGGCAAGAAACCACGAACTCCATCATATTCAA
>JBAXFD010000017.1:0-16410 GCA_037140095.1 Candidatus Saccharimonadota bacterium | reverse complement strand
CATAGTATATTTAAACTATATAAATAAACTATAGGGGGCATCATAAAGAAAATGACAAAATCAATTAATAAAAGCGAGGGTTTCACCATCGTTGAATTGTTGGTAGTTATCGTTGTTATCGGCGTATTAGCAGCTATTACGATAGTTTCTTATACGGGCATCACAAAAAAGGCAAACTCATCAGCAATAGCAGGTAATGTAGATATGATTAAATCTGCCGCTGAAGCTTACAACTCAGAAAAAAGTGAATATCCGTTAACAGCAGCAGTTTTGTTAGCTGGAGGTACTTATTCTAAATTATCGAGTTCTATTAATTTAGTCACACGAGGCATAACATGGACTTCGATTGTTTCTCCTGTTGCATCTACAGATAATATTAGCTCAGCAAACAATACAAATACCGTAAGCTATATAGGTAACCCAGGCAAAACTGGTGGATGTATAACATATTACAATACAGATGCAGTTGTAACTACATTCGTAGGAGCTGCCACTGCCCTGGGCGCACTAAATGCTTCAGGTGTGTCAACAGCAAATGCTACACCAATTATGCCAGCAGCGGTCGGTACAGTAAATTATACTTGTATTTAATAAAAGATATAACTATAAAACCTAATTTTTACAGCTTCTCCTTAAAAAGAGAAGCTGTAACTGTATATAAACATTTTAAATGCTTGTGTTTTAATATACAGCATAGTATATTTAAACTATATAAATAAACTATAGGGGGCATCATAAAGAAAATGACAAAATCAATTAATAAAAGCAAGGGTTTCACCATCGTTGAATTGTTGGTAGTTATCGTTGTTATCGGTATTTTAGCGGCTATTACAATAGTTTCTTATACTGGTATTACAAAAACAGCAAATATAAATGCTAACAAAGCTAACGCAGACGTAGTAAGGTCCGCCGCATCAGCATTCTATGCTGAAAAAGGCTCTTACCCAGCAACTGCCGCAACATCAGCAGCCGTTATAACTAACTTTAACGCTGGAAACTACTCAAAACTAGCTACCGGTGTAACAGTTACAAATGTAACTGTTACTGACTTCGGTGCTGTATCATATCGAGTAAATTCAGGTGGAACTGGAATCTGTGTAGGATACTGGGATGGTACTGTATCAGCTTATATATATGCTGGTACTGCAACAGCGGACAATGGGACCTGTTCTTAACAACTAAACGAGCACTACCAAGTGCTCGTTTTTTATTAGGCAAATACCTATTTACCAATCGCCTGTTTAACCAAATCAGCAATACGTATCATATCGCTGGCCACTAACCCTCTAGTCGTCATCGCCGGTGTACCCAGGCGGATGCCACTAGGACGGAATGGCGGCAACGTATCATTAGGCACACTATTAGCGTTGACTGTTATGCCGACCGATTCTAATTTACCTTCGGCTGTTTTGCCATCCATACCGCAAGTTTTCATCATATCTATCAATATGATGTGATTATCCGTACCGCCTGTGACTAGATGAAATCCGCGTTTTTGTAATTCATCGGCTAAAGTTCGCGCGTTATCAATAACTTGCTGTGCATACACTTTGAATTCAGGTTGCATTGCTTCGTACAGACAAACTGCCTTGGCGGCAATCGTATTCATCAATGGACCGCCCTGAGTACCCGGGAACACAGCCCTATCGATCAACGTGGGGATACTCGCAATTGTCCTCTCGGGCGCCCGTAGAGGACTACTAACGTTGCCACGCGACAATATCATGCCGCCCCGAGGCCCACGTAAAGTTTTGTGCGTTGTCATAGTCATGATATGAAACCCATAGTCTAATGGGTTTTCGGCCACCCCACCAGCAATTAGACCCGCCATATGTGCCATATCGGCTACCAATAACGCACCAACTTCGTTGCCAATATCTACAAACTTTTTATAATCCAGACTGCGAGGATAAGCACTGAACCCAGCAATGATTAGTTTTGGGCGATGTTTTAGCGCTAATTGGCGTAATTCATCATAGTCAATCTCGCCCGTTTCAACGTCTTTCATCCCATAACGTACAAAATTATACAGATGGGCGCTACGCGTTACCGGTGCTCCGTGGGTTAAATGCCCACCATGTCCCAAATCCATTGCCAAAACCGTATCGCCAGGTTCTAGCCAAGCAAAATACACTGCTTCGTTAGCCGACGCACCAGAATGAGGTTGAACGTTGGCATGGTCAGCGTGGAATATCTGTTTTGCACGGTCAATCGCCAATTGTTCTACCTGATCTGTAAATTCCTGCCCACCATAATAACGATGCCCCGAATATCCTTCGGCATATTTATTCGTAAATACGCTGCCTAACGCCGTCAATACATCCTGGCTAACATAGTTCTCACTAGGAATCATCTCGGTGCAGTCTCGTTGCCGTTTTTCTTCACCCGCGATCAAATCCGCTACTTGTTTATCTAACATACTACATCCACATCTTTAAAACTTTTTATTATCTAGAGAACATTATAACACTTCGGAAAGAGTAGATTTTGGATTTTAGATTTTGGATTTTGGTATAAATCTCAAAGAGAAAACCGCCAATTAGTCACTAAAGACTTGAGTAATTGATGGATAGTTATAAACCAGAGCTAATTTGTAACTCTTCTAAAATCTAAAATCCAAAATCTATAATCTATTTGTAGCCTTTCCTACTTGTCCCTATATCACCAGTGAGATATCATAAGTAGTATGACAAATGACGATTACAAAGTTAAAATTGGTATATTGATTCAAGAAACTAGACAATCGCGAGGGTTAACACAGGCACAATTAGCCGAAGCCCTAAACACCAGCCAAAGCGCTATCAACCGCATCGAAAAAGGTGGACAAAATATCAGCCTTGAGATGTTGGCCCGCATCAGCGATGTACTGTCCAGTGAAATCGTCACCCTAAACAAATCTGGTAAAACTAATTTTAAAATTAATGGTGGCAAACAATTATCAGGTGAGATCGAAGTCAAAACCAGCAAAAACGCAGCCGTCAGCCTATTATGCGCCAGTCTAATAAATCACGGCACTACTACCCTACGCCGAGTTGCTCGTATTGAAGAAGTCAACCGCATCATTGAAGTATTGCAAAGTATCGGTGTCAAAGTCCGCTGGCTGAATGACCGCAACGACCTAGAGGTCACACCTCCAGCCCGTCTGAAATTAGCCGACATCAACGAAGATGCCGCCAGGCGCACACGATCAGTAATAATGCTACTGGGGCCACTACTTCACCAATACAAAAACTTTGAATTACCTTTTGCAGGTGGTTGCAAACTAGGCAGCCGTACAATTGAACCTCATATGGCTGGTTTGGCTCCATTTGGTCTGTCTGTCAAAGCTATGCATGATTGTTACCAAGTCACCGCCAACCCCAAAACTGTTGAAAAAACGATATTGTTGACCGAACGTGGTGATACTGCGACTGAAAACGTCATTATGGCCGCCGCATTATATGATGGAACGATAACAATTCGAAATGCCAGCCCTAATTATATGGTCCAGGACCTGTGTTTCTTCCTAGAAAAACTAGGTGTCAAAATCGACGGCATCGGCACGACCACATTGAAAATCCGCGGCGTACGCAGCATCAATCAGAATGTTGAATACTGTGTCAGCGAAGACCCAATAGAGGCCATGAGCTTAATCGCAGCCGGCATAGTGACTGATTCTGAAATCACTATTAAACGAGCACCCATAGAATTCATTGAGATAGAAATGGCAATCCTGGCTAGCATGGGGCTACAATACGAAGCTAGTGAAGAATACCCAGCCCGCAATGGCAAAACTCGCCTAGTTGATATCAAAATATTGCATTCTCAATTAAAAGCCCCCAAAGACAAACTTCACAGCATGCCGTTCCCAGGCGTAAACATGGACAATCTACCACTGTTAGGGTTAATCGCTACAATGGCCAAAGGCCGAACATTGGTCCATGATTGGTCGTACGAAACTAGGGCGATTTATTTCACAGAATTAACAAAATTAAATGCCAACATTGAACTAGTTGACCCACACCGTGTGTATATCAAAGGCCCAACCAAATGGAAACCAGCCGATATTATCGCCCCACCAGCCCTACGCCCATCTGTTGTAATAATGTTAGCCATGCTAGCGGCACCTGGCGCATCAACGTTACGTGATGTATATTCAATTAACCGCGGGTACGAAGATTTTGCCAACCGATTGAACACGCTGGGCGCTGATATTGAAACTTTGCGAGAAATCTAAGCAAAAGGATTGTATTTTGGAGGCGGAGCGATTGGCGCGCTCCTGGTCATTACTGGTGCAGATTGATTAATAGCATTGCGATTAGTGATCGCCGAATCTGCTACCGGTCTAGCCCGTAGCTCGCTTCTAGCCCTACCGATTGCCGAACGATTATAGCCGCCGACTTTTTGTCGGCTTTGATCAATTTGTTGACGACGTTCAAAAGATATATTCGATACCGAACCAATCCTATCGCCATTTGCGACTACCGCATAACCGCTGGTGTGAAAAGGTTGACTATCGTCTGGTTTGACGATGTGTTTGTTCATGTCTAGCATATATTTAACCCCAAAGGCGTCTGATTTGGGCTTGTGCAAAGTATTATCAGAAATAGAATGCCAAAACCAATTACACTCAAATTTATCAATAGGGCTATATGGCGCAATAGTCTAAGCCAGGCTATATTTTTATATGCCAAAGAAACCCATATTGCCACAAAAGATAGCACCAAAAATATGGTGAATACTAGACTAATGACATCCCCGGGCAGTTCTATCCCCATTAAGCCGACAGAGTACATTAGCCCTAGCCAAACAAAACTTAATATTATTGAACTAGTTAATATAGTTTTTCTTGTCATTGCGTTTATTATACTATTTTTTATTTGTTCTGTAATGATTACTGTCAAAAATATATGTGCTTCACGAACCAACGACTATTTTTGACTTTGTCAAAAAGTCGTTGGTCCAATTCAATCCGAAGGATCAAAATAAAATAACCAGCCTTTTCAGGTTGGTTATTTTATTTTGGTACCCCGGGTTGGAATCGGACCAACGACCTTAGGCTTAGAAGTCCTCTGCTCTATCCACTGAGCTACCGGGGCACATCTGTTATTATACCAGGTTTGCTAGATTGAGATAGTGCCCAAAATAGGAGTATAATTAATATATAGGAGCAAATTCGATGAAACCACGATTCAAAATTTATTACACAATCGCAATCTTGCTAGCAATAACTAGTTGGGCTATAGCTATATATTTCTGGGACAAATTGCCGTCTGTCATCCCGACACATTTTGGCATATCAGGTGCAGCCGATGGCTGGGCTGAAAAATCGTTATTCTCTGTATTTTTATTGCCATCAATTCAAACTGTCATAGCGGCTTTGTTCATATTCTTGTACTACAAACCACAATACGCCAATATCCCATCAACTATATGGCTAATGACACTAGACCCTAACCACCGCGACCATGCATTCGGATTAATCCGCAATATGATGGCTGGTACATTAATTATTACTGGCACATTATTTGCATATATAACCTACGGCATGAATAATGCAGCTGGTTTGTCGCCATCATTTATGATTATAATCGTTACCATATTATTCGCATGGTTGGCGTTTTGGATGGTTCGGATATACCGCGAAACAGATCTGTTCATCAAAAAAATTAGTAAAAAAGGAGGTTCAAAATGACAAACGTAACAGACACAGGCCCAGCACCATTGGTAGTAAATATAGAATCGGACACATTAGATAATACTAATTATAGGACGACACTGTGGACGGGCGTGAACCTACAAATCACATTGATGTCGATTGATTCAGGCGATAACATAGGATTGGAAGTTCATGAAACCCACGACCAATTCCTACGAATTGAACAAGGTCAAGCAACTGTTAAAATGGGGCCAACCGCAGACAACCTGCAAGAATGGACGGCCAACCCTAGTGACGCTATAGTCGTCCCAGCAGGCGTATGGCATGATCTAATCAGCACCGGCGATGTGCCATTGAAAGTTTATTCAATCTACGCGCCACCTCAACATCCACACGGAACAGTGCACGTCACTAAAGCCGAAGGCGAAGCAGCGGAATAGATCTCATTATCAATCCAAAATAAAATAAGGCCAAAGACCTTATTTTATTTTGGGGCGAATGACGGGGATTGAACCCGCCACCTCCGGAACCACAACCCGGCGCTCTAACCAGATGAGCTACATTCGCCATATTTGACTTATGTTATTGTAACAGATGGAACGCTATTTGAAAACAGGCTACTAACTGATATAATACCAAGGTACGCGGGCGTCGTATAATGGCTAATATGCGTGCCTTCCAAGCATGCGATGAGAGTTCGATTCTCTCCGCCCGCACCAATAAAACCTCACACCTTATGTGTGGTTTTTTATTAGCATATGATACTATTAAAAAAATGATAAAAGCCGTAGTAATAGATATTGACGACACTCTGTGCCTGACTGAAACAGCTAGTTTTGAAATAGAAAACACGGCCCTAGAACTCATGGGCCTGCCACCAATGTCACGTCAAATACATATCGATACATGGGGCCAACCTATGCCAAAAGTTATAAACGTACGCTCACCCGGTATAGACGCTGATCGGTTCATGCCTATATATCTACCGACCATCCAAGAATTCGTTGCTAGCGGCCGGCTAGATGCAATCCCAGCCGAAAACTATGAGACGTTAGACAAACTGATAGAAATGGACAAAGACATAATGATATTAACATCTAGAACTTATGTCGAATTAAAACACCTGTTAGAACCTGACCACCTGCTAACAAACCGACTAAAAGCCTTTTATCACAAAGATAATATCGAATTCTGCAAACCAGACCCGCGAGCATTCGATAAATTATTATCCGACCACGATTTGGAACCGACAGATTGTGTATATATCGGCGATTCCATTAGCGATGCCAAATCAGCAACAACAGCCGGCCTACATTTCATTGCCAGTTTAGAAAGCGGCCTGCGGACCAAATCAGATTTCAAAGATTTTCAGGTCGACGCATTCGTTGATAAATTCACAGATATAATAACCGCCATATCTAAAATCAAATAAACTCTGTTATTATATTTATATGGCAAAGCACAAGCACTATCATAAAAATCAACGTTCTTTTTTTGTAAACAAAATAATCCTGGCGGCTGCTATCATCGAACCATTATTTACTTTACCGCAAGCATACATAATTTTTAAAAACCAAGACGCATCCGACATATCACTGACAACCTGGATTGGATTTAACGTCCTGACACTTATTTGGATATGGTATTCAATCGTCAATAAAGAAAAAGTAGTTCTAGTTTACCAAGGATTATATTTTATTTTGAACACTACTGTCATTATTGGCGCTCTGATCTATGGCGGCATTTGGTGGTGATAGCCCGTCAACAACATCACCTAAAACTTGTCGTACTTGGTCCAAACTAATTTCTACTACACTGCCGGGGTCGACATCCCCTGATAACATTTTTTTGGCAACTGTATTCTCAACTGCTTTTTGGACCACTCGTCGCATTGGACGTGCACCTAATCGTGGGTCGTAACCATGCTCGACCAGATATTCTTTGGCGTCAGGCGCTACATTGACACTGACTTTTTGCAAAGCCAAAGTCTTATTAACACCTGCAATCATCAAATCAACTACTTGTAATAATTCTGGCTTATCCAGCGGGCGGAACATCACAATTTCATCAAATCGATTCAAAAACTCTGGGCGGAATTGGTTGCTACTGATTAACTCATCCACAAATTGTTTTTCATATTTTACGATATCGATACCGCGATCAATATGTTCACGGATTCGATCTGCACCAGCGTTACTGGTGGTAATTACAATCGCATCGCGGAAACTAACTTCGCGGTTTTTTACATCTCGCAATATACCCTCATCTAATAACTGTAGTAATGTTGACAACACATTCGGACTGGCCTTTTCGATTTCATCTAGCAACACGACGCTAAATGGTTGTTTCATGACCCGGGCCGTCAAACTATTCGCGTTATCAGCCCCGTCCGCAATCAACCTAGCCACATCATCACTACCAACATATTCGTTCATGTCCAGGCGAATCATGCGGTCTTCACCGCCAAAATAAACCTCGGCCAATGATTTAGCCAATTCGGTCTTGCCGACACCCGTAGGACCTAGGAATAAAAATGTACCTATGGGTCGGTTTTGGCTGCGTACCCCTGCCCTAGCTCGCCTCAATGCGTCACTGACTACGCTAACAGCCCTGGTCTGGTTAATCATTCGCTGATGTATCAAATCTTCCATATTCAATAGCTTTTTACGCTCGGCATCGCTGCTGGCGATACTGACTTTTACGTTCATTGTTTTCTCAATAGCTTTTTGGACTGAAGTTGCCGGGACCAAACCACCATCGTTATAATTGGCGGCTGATTCCATTAATTTCAAAGCCTTGCCTGGCATAGCTAGATCAAACACATATCTATCGCCCAAACGATAAGATTCAACTAACGCTTGATACATATAAGTTACCCCGTTTTGAGCTTCAATCACAACTGATCGATCCTGCATAATCGCAATCGTCTCATCACGACTGGACGGTTCGACAACAATCTGATTCAAAGCATTCACAATCTCGGGCTTTCTGGCACCTATTTGCAGGTAGCGCTGTTCGTCAACAGCCAATATCATACGCAAACCACCAGATTCTAATATCGGCAATATGACATTTGATATATCAACTGACCCAATACCTTCTTCAAAGAATAGATGAGCGTTGTCTAGACAAATAATTATATTTTTGGACCTATACGCTTCATTTAATATCTGAGGAATTAATTTTTCCAGGCCACCGCGTTCAGGAGCAGCCGCAATCAACGATGCAGCATCTAATATGAAAACCTGACGATATTTTAAGCCCATAGGTATTTTGGATTTTCCATCAACTAATCTAGCGGCAAAAGAATGTACAATTCTGGTTTTACCGACACCAGATGGACCGACCAAAACAACGTTTTGACGACCCTTCCGGCTAAAGATACTGATGATTTGCTCAATGGCCTGGTCATGTGCCGGTAAATTCATTATTGATATACTGTCGATATGCTGGCTGGCATTTTGACCAAATTGGTTTAGTAATGGCGTCCAGCCAAACGACCAATCACGAGCCAGGCCACCAGTCAATTTTGGTTTGCGACTTTCTTCGACCAAGGCCCGCAAATGGTTGTACCATTCGATGCCATTTACCAGGTCATCTGGACTAAGTTGTAGATGACTGATCAGATTCTCGCTACGAGGATTGCAATTTATCAATGTGACTAACAATACAACCGTTGATATATTCTTGCTACCGGTCAAATCTCGTAATCTGATAGCTTCTGCCCAAACTGCTTGCATATCATCACTGTCGCTAGATGATAAATCACGCAAGAATCCTGATCCTATGCCGAACCTGGTCGCAAAGAAATGCCCACCCATCAGACTACCAACAATGTCTGCAGTTTCCTGAGGGTTTGGGTTATTAGACAAACGCCCCAATACCTCAGCCGATAATATGCCATCAATTGCACCAGATTTATTAGACACCGCTAGGTGCCGTAATTCACCGTTATACCATTCGACTGCCATAGCGGGGACCACCGCCAAGCCCATCAAAGCCCAGCCAACCGGCTGCCCAATAACCACCAGACAAATTCCAGCCACTAATAATAAAACCATTGCAACAGGCAGGACCGTCAGCCATACGCCATCAATCCTAGCACTAATCCTAGCTTTGCCACTGCGAGCACTGTGATAATTAAACTTTATGCCATCCATTGTGGCACCCATCCTATAACCATCATCACTAAGCCGATTATTGGTAGCATCGGTATGATCAACCAAGCCAACAACACCACAAATCCGAAAACTAATTGAGCCAACATGGCGACCAATCCAAATAAAATCATAAACAAACGGACCGTGAAACCGACACAGCGAGATATTAGCCTGTCAAAAAAGGCCTGTATTTTTTCTTTTAATGAAACACCTGTGCTACCTGCCGATATCTGACGAAATGGGGCGAACAACGTCCTTAGCAATAAACTGACTGAAAACAAGTCAACCAATACGGTAAATCGCCGTTTCATCATATCAATACGGCCCAGCCATCCTTTACCATACCACCAAGACAATATACCCACCAAAAACATACAGCTATTATAACGTAAGTATTACCATTGGTCCAATATAACTGGTTACGTTATAATAGATCATATGTCAAAACCACTAGTCACCATCCTGGGTAAAGCCGTCAAAGGTATCGCCAAATTACGAGGCGGCGGATCAGCCCTGCCAGGCCTAGTCGTTGAACGGATTGACCCTAATTTTATCAAACACACACTGTCATCGTTACCGCTAGGTGTTGTAGTTATTAGCGGCACCAATGGCAAAACCACAACTACCAAAATGGTTGTCGAATTATTGCAAAGCCAAGGGTTGAAAGTCTTTACCAATAAAACTGGTAGCAACTTTACTCGTGGCATCGCTGCCGCATTACTGGGCGAAGTAAATATGCGCGGACAATTAGACGCCGACATTGCTGTTCTAGAACTAGACGAAGCCCACGCTGTACATTTCGTTGATAGAATACCACCCAAATACAGTTTGATCCTGAACGTTATGCGCGACCAATTGGACAGATTCGGCGAAATCGATTATACGACTAGCCTGTTGCGCCACATCGCCAACGCCACAACCAATGCCGTTGTTTTGAACCGCGAAGATTCTAGAATCGCTAATATCGCAAAATCACTAGATGACCAATCCGTCAGCTTTTTTGGCCTAAGCGAAAAATTATTACATATATTCCCTAGTGACGACAATCTACATGGCGGCACATCCAACCAGGATTCTAAATTAACTGTCGATGTAGAATTATCCAAATTTGCCGGTGAATCTGCGACTTTTACAATCGATGACACCAAAGTTACAACCAATCTAAAACTGAATGGAGTTTATAACGTATTTAATGCTGCGGCTGCGATAGCATTAGTCCGAGCCATCCTAGGCAACAAATTAGACCAACCACAACTAATCGCAGCACTGTCCAACGTCCAACCAGCTTTTGGACGAGGCGAAATGCTAACTATAAATGGAAAGCCGATAGAATTAGTATTGGTCAAAAATCCATCTGGTTTTCGCCTAGGCCTAAAATCTTTCAGCCCATCAAAATATGCTACGATGATAGCCATCAACGATAACTACGCTGATGGACGTGATATGTCATGGTTATGGGATGTTGATTTTTCCAGTCTGGCTAGCGCCGGAGTTGCTCAAGTTTCTGGAGTTCGTGCCTATGACATGGCGTTACGCCTGCAACATGACGGAGTGCCAATAAAAAACATTGATACTGATTTAAAAAAAGCTTTGAAAAAATTCATAACCAAATACCCAAAAAGCCCGAAAAGGATTTATTGCACCTATACTGCCATGTTAACTTTGCGTAAAGCCCTGTCAAAAATCACAAAAGTTGAGGTAGTAAAATGACAAAACCAATAATCACGATTCTGCAATTATACCCAAATGACATGAATATATATGGCGATCATGGCAATACTCTAGCAATACAGAAAAGACTAGAATGGTATGGCTATGAGCCAAAAGTGATCAGTTATAACCAAGGCGATAAATTCCCCGATAACGTAGACATCATAGTCGGTGGTGGTGGCCAGGACAGCGGTCAGAACAAGATCCAATCTGACCTGTTGTCAATTGGCCCGAAACTGCGAGAACTGGCCGATAACGGCACACCAATGTTAGTCATTTGTGGGCTATATCAATTATTCGGCAAATTTTTTAAAACTTCCGAAGGCAAAGTAATACCAGGCATTGGATTGTTTGACATTGAGACTTACGGCAAATCCGAAAGGCTAATTGGCAATATAATCACATCTAGCAAAGATTTTGGATTGATTGTAGGTTATGAAAACCACAGCGGACAAACATTCTTGGGCAAAAACGTAGTTCCACTGGGTAACGTCCGATTAGGCGCAGGCAATAATATGGTTGATGGCTACGAAGGTGCCAGATATTGCAATGTCATCGGCAGCTATCTGCATGGTTCACTATTACCTAAAAATCCCGCAATTACAGATTTTCTCATAGAACAAGCAGTCGTCAACAGATATGGCAAATTTAACAAAAAGCCAATCGATGACAGCCTGGCACATATAGCGCGTAAAGCCGCCCTAAAAAGACCTCGTTAATTAGATTTGAATTGTATGGCTTTGTATGAAGACTTGCCGTTTATTGGGTCTGTGTAATTTAGTTCTGTGATCTTTTCCCAATTAGCATAGGGAATTGCAAAATCGCCAGTCCTGGTAACGCCAACATACCAGAATACTGGGTTGTTAGCCACGAATTTATCCATATCTTTGATTTTGAATTGGTCGTTTTCTTGTAACATTTTCAAAGACCCATAACGATATTCGATTTTTGCATCAATGAAATAAACTGGAGTTTTGTCAGTCGAATAAAACGACGCCTCATAAAATAACCATGGCGTGCTGGCTATGATTGGCTGGCCACTATATTTTTCACTGATATCTTGGACAAATTGATGAGTAGATGTGGTTGAACCATCAGTTTTATTATAATTACCTAGATACCATACATTCGTAATACCAATCACAAACATACTGATAACTGGTAGTACAAACAATATCCGTAGTCTAGGCCTAAATGATTTCATTGCAAAACCAATCGTCACAGCCATGAATAAAACGATTGATAACGTTGAAGGTATCAGATAACGATCAACGAATGCTGGACGTAGTGGCGGCAGCGATAACACAGTCAATATGACAACAGGGATAAATGCCAACGCCATAACTAAACGATAGTTTTGGCGTTGTTGTTGATTCTGTTTTTTATAAACAATCACTGCCATGATTGAAACTGCAACAATCAAAACTATAAACCCAATCGCCAACCAATTATTCACCTCACCGATATCTTGATAGAAAACAACATTCGTCATGAAATTAATCACTGTATCAGGCGTAATCGGAGCAATCCAAAAACCGCTGGCTTGAACTGTAGCGAATTGAATCGCCATAAATGGTAGCCATGGTACGAATACAGCGACTGCAATGATATGCGACATTAGCCATTGTTTTGAAAAGAACTGTTTGATAAATTTGCCTTTGCCAGCAATTCGACGGATAATGTCAGCCCGCCATATCCAATGAGCAATCCATATCAACGCCGTAAAATAATGAGTCCACATACCCAGGGCGACCAAAATGCCATATATGACCCAAGGTAATTTCTTTTTGGATTCCATAGCGATGACTAAAATGTAAGTCGCCGCCATAGCAATCGCCGTCACCAAAGTATACATACGCATTTCACGACTGTATCGAATCAACATTGGTGACACAGCCATTAATATCAAACTAACCCGTGCAATATTCCGGCTAAATAACCTGTTAGTTAACAAATAACCAAATACTATAGCTACCCCACCGAATAATACACTCATCGAACGCATGGCCAGATCTGTGTTGCCAAATAACATAGCCCACAGTTTTAACAACCAATAATACATTGGTGGGTGCACGTCAGACGCAGTATACCTGGCGATGTCGATAAAATTAAACTGGGACAAATAAGCCCCGAATGCCTCATCAAACCAAATTGATGCACCAGTGATATTCCAAATTGATATTGCTGTAAATACCGCCAACGCAACCACCACCAATAACCAATCCGCAATCTGTACCCTAAATATATTTCGTTTTCTGTGCAAAAATTTGTCTAACATAGTTATTTACCATTGTATCACTAACTGGGGCTGGAAATCATGTCTGTTATGCGGTATAATCTACCAGGTAACACACATCATATCGGGGTGTGGCGCAGTTGATAGCGCGCGCGGTTTGGGACCGTGAGGTCGAAGGTTTGAGTCCTTTCACCCCGACCAAATAAAAAAGACCATCCGTAGGATAGTCTTTTTTATTTGGACCTTGGGGCGAAATGCCTCAAACCTTCGACCCAAATTTTGCCCTGCAAAATTTGTAGGTCGAAGTTTGGCGAAGCGCAACTCAATAAAAATGTGTTTACATATTTTTATGAGCAAGCGAAGGAGCGCAGCGATGTCCTTTCACCCCGATTTCTTTCGCAAATGAGCGGAGAAGGCAGAGCCGCTGTCCTTTATTGCTATGTGTTCACATATTTCCGCGCACGAATGCAGGAGCCCGTCGCATGTATGCGACGGGTGATGTCCTTTTACTTAAATTTCTGGATTACCGTCCGTAATCAATGGTACATTTGCACCGGACCTTTGTCCTTCAATTAACCCATAACCAGGTACAATCTTTACCAATATTTCCTTTGCTTTAGCAAAATCTGCTTCTCTTTTAGTGTCCATTTGCGCAAATTGCTCCTCTGTTGGCCGTGACAAATAAGCCCAGTCTTCTGCCGCACTCGGCAATGACCCGTCTGATTTCAATTTAGTAATCCCAATCTTTAGCTCACCACCATCAGATAATTCTATACTGCCAGGTACCGATACTGTTCCCTTGGTCAAATTCATACACGCTACAAGAGTTGGTAGGTAATCATAGGTCGGACCCGTCATCTGTTGCTTTACCTGATACGGATCACCCTCCACGCTTTTAATCGAATATATTAACTCTTCGGTTCTATCGATATTATTGGCACTATATTCTATGATTGGACCAGTCAGGTTCCGACGCAACGCATCGCCAAGACTGAAATTTCGGTATTTATCAAAACCATCGAACAAATTACCTGCCACAAAGAACATTTCTAGTTTGCCATTATCAACATCGTTAATTCCATAATAGTAACGTTCATCTAATAATTGCTTGATTGTAACAACTTCAACTTCATTCTTGTATTCGGATAAAGTCGGTACCTGTGCTGCACCATCAATAATATCTTTGATTATTTCTCGCTGGCCATCAATTATTTTTTCAGTTTCACTTTTATTTTTAAATTCACCTACCACGTCGCCGTTCATATACCCTCCTTTTGTTAAGATTTGAGAACAATAAAACTATTTTGCGAATTCAATTGCACGGGTTTCACGAATCACGTTGACCTTGATTGTACCTGGATATTGCATCGTGCTTTCAATCTTGACTGCGATATCGCGCGCTAATTTGATAGCTGATAGATCATCGATTTGCTTTGGACTAACCATGACACGAACTTCGCGACCAGCGCTGATTGCGTAAGCTTTGTCGATACCGTTGAATCCTAGCGCAATATTCTCTAGGTCGCGCATACGTTCAGCAAAGTTCTCGGAACTAATATTACGAGCACCTGGTCGTGCGGTCGATAGTGAGTCACAGACACGAACTACCAATGCTTCAGGTGTTGTAGCTTCTACATCATCATGGTGGGCGCTAATCGCGTGGGCAATTTCTTCACTCATACCATATTTTTTAGCCAATTCACCAGCGATAACGTGGTGCTTACCCTCAATCTTGTGAGTAACAGCCTTGCCGACGTCATGCAAAAGAGTTGCGGTTTTGGCGATACGAACATCTGCACCGATTTCCTCGGCGATCAATCCAGCCATATGTGCCATTTCAACACTGTGCATTAATACGTTTTGACCATAGCTGGTACGGAATTTTAATTCACCTAGTAGACGTAACATTTCTTTGGGTATACCAACGATACCGACTTCACGCGCAGCATCTTCACCGGCACGATTGATTTCTTTGTTGATTTCAGTTTCAGCCTTGGCGACAACTTCTTCAATGCGACCTGGATGGATTCGACCATCTTTCATCAACATCTCTAATGCCATACGAGCAACTTGACGACGTACTGGATCGAATGAACTGAGGACGATCATACCTGGAGTATCGTCGACTAGAATATCGACACCAGTTGCACGTTGCAATGATTGAATATTTCGGCCTTCTTTGCCGATAATTCGGCCTTTCATTTCTTCGTCAGCCAATTTGATAGCTGTAATCGTACGTTCAGCTGTGACCTCCGATGACATTCGCTCCATTGCAGTGACCAATATTGTTGCAGCTAATTCTTCGGCATCTTCTTTGGCATCATTTTGCAATTTATTTACTAGGCCTATCAAATCTTGTTTGATATCACGTTCGGTCATTTCCATCAATTTTTCACCAGCTTCAACTTTGGATAGCTTGGCAATTTTTTCCAGCTTGTCTTGTTGTTTTGTACGGATATCACGAATCTCATTTTTCAATTCTTCGACATCTCGTTCTTGGGCACGTAGCTTTTCCGACCGCTTATCTAGGTCGTCTAGTTTTTTGTCTAGATTTGTTTCGCGCTCGGTCAAACGAGTCTCAATACGTTTTTGTTCTCGGCGACGTTCGTTTTCGATTTCCATCGCTTCGTCTTTGGCTTTTAATATAATGTCACTGGCTTTTGTTT
>JBAXFD010000016.1:0-16474 GCA_037140095.1 Candidatus Saccharimonadota bacterium | reverse complement strand
TGGTACGGATGAAAGGACTTGAACCTTCACGCCTTGCGGCACTAGCTCCTAAGGCTAGCGTGTCTACCAATTCCACCACATCCGCGTGTTATCAGTCAGCTCATTATATCAAATAATCCTGACCAGATAAAGGGGTTTAGTTATTGATATTGATTATTATCATGCTTTGTGCTATAATATATATATTGAGTCGTTTTTTAAGCCATTTCGACCTGATGAGCATCACAGTTTTAGTAAGCATGATGTAGTTAAAAATTTAGTGTAGTAAAAAAATTTGAAACAGAAAGAGGTGTTTTTTGTGAAAACACAAAGAACAGGTATCAAGATTAGTAAGTTTTTATTTTTATTGTTAGCAATATTTATCCTAGTTGGGTTAGTTGTCCTGATTGATGAGTCTCAAAGTCGTTACCAAGCGGCTAGAAATCAAAAGCAACAGGTTCAGACCATTAATTCACCGGAAGCTTCTTCGTCTCCCTCTCCATCGGATCTGTCATTGACTTATGATGTGGCTAGAAATTTATATATTCTAGGCTTTCATCTTTGGGGACCAGGGCAGAATGGACCTACGGAGACAATGGAAATATTTGATAGCAGCTGGAGTGATCAGCAGGCCGAGGATGAGTTATGCTCTATTGTTAATTCAGGCAAGCATAACATAATCTCAATCTTGACGCATCGGCGTCTCAAAGATGAAGGTCCGAGTAAATGGCGAGGTCAATTATTTGATTCCACAGTGTTTTACAAGGATTATCCGGGCCCTGGCAATCAGCTGCGAATGATGATTTTTGACGCCGAAGGTTATGTTGATTTGTCTAAACAAGACAGGTTTGACCGTATAACCCAAGACGCCATAGCATTCTGTGCTGATTCTAGATACGAGGTTTTAAGGTCTCAGGATGTCCGCGGTATAAGTGGTCGTTTGCATTCAATGGTTATATACTACAAAGAACGGTAAATTATGGCTAGGGATAAATTACATCCCGGGGGCAGTTGTTAATTCAGCTGCCTCTTTTAAATTGTCAAAAAATACTATTGCATCAATGCAATGGTTGGAATATAATTCTGACAAGCTTTATTTCACACTAAAGGCTGGCTTAGAATGATGTAGCCTATCACATCATAGTTTTTTGAACGTTCTGGTGTCTGGTTTTTTTAATCTCTACTGGGCTCCAAACAAAATGGAATGACATTTGCGGATTTTACCTTTGTTACACACATTGGTGCATGAGTGCATCATCGTAGCAATGGTAAGTTTAGGCACGTGTTACTAATTAGCAAATCGTAGGTTGAACCAATTCAGTTATGTCACATTCTGTTTTTTATGTCTTTTAAAAATTTAATAGCAAGTTTTTCGCAAGTATTTATATTGCGACCCGCTGTAAAATTTGAGACTACGAACCAGGTGGCGCAACAAGGTAAAATCCTATGTCGTTCCAGAAAAAGTTTATTTTTGCGACCAGCGTAATTCCTATGGTCGGCCCGTTTTTTGGGCTGGCCGCTGGTTTCGCATCAATAAACTACTATGCACATCTGAAGTCTCTATAGAGAATCGGATATGTAAAAAAACAAAGCCCGGCAAATGTCGGGCTTAAACATTGCCCTAGCATATTTGACCAGAATAGAATTATGTAGTATAGTCGTACAGTTGTCGCATGAAATTTAGTAAGGCGACACGACATACCCCACCTGTAAAGAGCCATTAGGCTGGTAAAGAGCGTTTGCTCGTCATAAAACCGCCGCTGGTTTGGTAATTGTAGTTTAGTTACCTTGGTGCGCCCGGAACAGTTAGGTTGTAAGTTTGTAAGTCTAGTAATACAAATAACCTAATCAAATCAAGTTTTAATTTTCTATTTTGAATAAAATTAAGAAACCTGACTGTTCTAGAGATGACCCGCCTTAAAACAGGCGGCGTAAGGTCCGAGTTTAGTTTTTTGAAACTAATTGCCTTAGCTATTTTGACTAGGCTCGGATCTACGTAACTATTTACCGCCGCAGTTCAAATGCAGCGTTAATATAGAAAGTAAGAGGGGGATTTCAGTACTTTCCCAGGCTTCGTTAACTCGGACCTGGATGACAATTTCGCCGGCAACGGCTTGAGATACAAGGAGAAGTACGCAGATAGTTGGCCTAGCCCCTAGTGCATGTGCATCTGGGGCTGGGTCGACCAAACAGCGGGCTATTAGCTCAGCGGTAGAGCACCTGATTCTTAATCGGGGGTCAGTGGTTCGAATCCATTATAGCCAGCCAAAATGTAGAGTGAGCGCTAGTACAGGCTCCTCTGTAATGCAACAATAGCCTTCGGCGCAATATGTGTCGGGGGCTTTTTCTTTTATAAGATATAATGAATTTATGATAAAAACAGATATAGGCGTCGGGCCACATCCGCGACCATGGCCGATTGGGGGTCAATATGACCCAGAATTATTAGAATTGGGCGACAAACGCAACGTCCTGGACAAATATCGGTATTGGACAGTGGATGCGATAAAGGCAGATTTAGACAAAAATCGCGTGTCATTACATGTTGCGATTGAAAACTGGCAACATGATCTGAATATCGGCACGATTGTTAGGGCGGCTAATGCGTTCAATGTGGCTACAGTGCATGTTATTGGTCGTCGTCATTGGAATCGTCGTGGGGCGATGGTAACAGATAGATATATGAATATAATCAATCACGCGACAGTTGCAGAATTCGCCGATGAGATGAAATCAGAGGGTCGTGAAATTATTGCGGTAGATATAGTGCCAGGTGCAGTAAAATTATCCGAAACTAAATTACCTGCCAATTGTGTATTAGTGTTTGGTGGCGAGGGTCCAGGGCTGAGCGAACAGATGCAAACTGCAGCATCTAAAACCGTGATGATAGAACAATTCGGGTCAACCAGGTCGGTTAATGTTGGTGTGGCGGCCGGGATTGTGATGTATGTTTGGGTGCAACAGAATATATTGTAGATTTATTTTCCGTTCTTTCTTTTCGTAAAGAACCAAAGACTAGTTCCTTTTTGAATCACAAAAAGGAACCGAAAAATTCTTGGAGCGGCTTCAAACCCGCGGTCTGTCTATAAATACAAATATCTTGGTAGTCTGCGGAAACTCGCGCCTTAGATATGTTCTAAGGGCTCAAACAGTCCTCGACTATCCAGGATATTTGTATTTATATCCATCCGGGGTTCTGCAGATGCTCCCATGGGCTGCAAAATCTCAAAATCTCGGGGGTTAATATTGCATAATATGTATTTTTATGGTATATTCACCCTAGAACTTTAACAATTCAATACTCTTGAGAACAGCACACTGTTAGTGGGTGGTGTGCTGTTCTCAACAAGCTGAGGCGTATTTGTTGGTGGCGGTAAATCTATTATAAGAGTTGTTTTTTATGAGTATTATGCAAACCCGTGATTCATTTGTGAACCAGAATTGGGCTAGACAATCATCATTGTCAAATCAGATTGAAATTGTTGGTAATACTATAAAATCGCATCCATTTTGGGAATTCCCAGATGATGTGGTAAAGAACGTCAAGGTCCCAACTAATTTCAGTCCCAGAACGCCAACTGAGTTTTTGATGCTGGAATATTATGTTCCGTGCATCGGTGATAACCCATTCTTTTGGGATCGACGTAATCTGGATGGGCATTTGAATGCTTTTCGCCAATACGTTGAATTAATCAGGGGGTGGGAAATTCGCCAGTGGGAGAATTTACGCAAAGATCAATTGCATATGGGGATTTTCTCGTCGGCAGAATATGTGCCGGGGGTTAGGTTTATAGCGTTTGATTACTTTGGTGATCTGACACAATCATCTGACGACGTCTATCCGGCAGGTTCGGAAGTCTTTACAGCATTGATGCATCATTCCAACCACTGGGATTCAGTATCAGATCTGTGTGTGCCAGCCTATAGGTTTAGATGGAAAGACAAGCTCTGCGAGGAACTAGGAGAATTTAATATCAATCTAGTCATTGAATCAACTCGCCCGGGGCACCCTATGTGTAGGCCTTATCTATCTATCAATGGGATGGCAGTAGACTATTATTATGGGAAAGGGACTAATGTTCCAACAGTCAGAGAATTAAAGCCATTCGAGTATTGAAAATGTTAAATCTAGCCTCTAGAAAGGAAAAAGCCCCTAGAGGCTTTTTTCATGTCCAAAATTCTGGTTATTTGAACAGTTTTTTGGTCGTTACCTTTTCGACAAAGAACAGGTAGAATGCGTCTAGTAATCCTAGTGAATTAACTAGTAGCAATAATATGAACCAGCCTTTGCGGCCTTTTCTGGCTGCGTGCCATAATGACAGCACCTTCCAGAATATAGTCCATACAGCGACTATTAGGATTATTGGCATTATCCACATTGGCATATCGTTTATTCGCATCATCCGGATTCTCCTTATTTATAAACTTATTATATCACCATTTATAATCTGCTTATGATTGCATATACCGGTGGTTTTATGATAAAAATACCCTAGAACCTTAACATTTAATTATTAATTGAGAGCGGTGTAAATAGCAAGTAGATTTTGGATTTTAGATTTTAGATTTTAGAAAATCTCGGATTCAGTACTTGCCATCTGTACCGTTCTCAAATCCTAAGCTGACGCGTGTCGGGGGCAATTTGAGTGGTAGAAAAGGTGGTGTTTTTTATGAACGATATGCTTCGTAATGAGATGAAAAACGGATTCTATATAGGAATCCTTAATCCTCATGTTAAATTTGAGCTATTGCCAGAGTTGATTGCTATTGCAACCAGAGCAGACAAGGGAGAATTGAAAGACATAGATATGTCCAGATTCTTTGAGATTGTTTTACCTAATTTTCAGGTTCAGATTCCCATTCTCCCTATCCGGGAATGTGGGTATTCACCCAGAGAGAGGGAATTGCGTAGTGGCTGTCTTCATTATATGTTTACTTTTAAAAAGGTCAACGTAGGGTTGGATCAATCCTTGTTGGTAAAGGCGGTCATTCAGGCGGCGGCGGAAAATTGGAATGTACCTATCGATAGAGTTTGTATCGCAAAAGGACAAGATTTTTTTGAATATCATGCCAGACTTGTCGTTACATGGATATTACGCCACGCCTGTAAGATGTCTTATAAATCAATTGCTAAGATTGTGGGGGTTTCAGAATCTACTGTTTGCAGGGATTTATTGGATGCCATTCCAAAGGAAAAGTTAGACAACGAACATATGCAAATGGTCGCCACAGATGCGTTTGCCATATTGGCTACTGGCACCAGGACGGGTGGAGCTAAAGTGAACGCGAGAGGCGCAGTTAGTGTAAGGTAATTAAATTTTTAAGGGAACAAGGCTTTGCAACATGCAGAGCCTTTTTTCTTGCCCATAAAACTTGCATTAAACAGATAAAAATGAGATTATTGAAACAAATGAGTAGTCTATCATCACAACCATACAAAGGCACACGGGATTTTTATCCCGAGGATAAACAATTACAAAATTATATCTTTTCAACCTGGCGCAGTGTCACCGAATCTTTCGGTTACGAAGAATACGGCGCACCGGTATTAGAACCGCTAGAAATTTACACTGCCAAAAGTGGCGCCGAATTAGCAAACGAACAAACTTATACATTCACCGACCGCGGTGGTCGCACAGTTGCTATTCGCCCTGAAATGACTCCAACTGTCTGCCGCATGGTAGCGGCCCGACGCCAAGAATTGGCTTATCCAGCCCGATTATACTCAATTGCCAATTTTATGCGCTACGAACGCCCACAGCGTGGTCGTGAACGCGAATTCTGGCAACTGAACGTTGATATATTCGGTGATGATGGCGTATCGGCCGAAGCTGAAGTTATTATGATGTCCGACGCCATAATGAAAAAATTCGGTGCTAAACCCGAGGATTACATTATCCGTGTTAACAACCGCAAACTGATCAATTTTATGATGGCTCAATACCTGGCGCTAGATTCAGCGAATGCCGTATCAATGACAAAACTATTTGATCGCAAAGGTAAAATCAGCGATTCAGATTTCATCGAACAAGCCGCCGAAATATTTGGTGAGAATTCAACTGAGGGTCTGAAAAAACTGGAAGTTTTATTGGCAGCCAAATCTATGGCCGACCTGCCAGCTCAAATCCGCGACAGCAGTGCTGTGCGTGAAGTCCAACAATTGTTCACGATTCTAGAACGTGCTGATATTAAAAACTTGACGTTTGATATTACATTGATGCGCGGCCTAGATTATTACACCGGCATGGTGTTTGAAGTTGGTGATACTCACCCTGATAATAATCGTTCCATGTTCGGTGGTGGTCGTTATGACGGCTTGGTTGGTATGTTCGGTGTCGAGCCGATATCTGCAGTTGGTTTCGCTCCTGGTGGCACAACTATGGAAAATTTCTTGCAAACTCATAACCTGGTGCCTAAATTTAAATCTACAACTGATGTATTCATGATTACTATGGGTGATGTCGCTCGTGAGGCTATTCAATTAGCCACAGACCTACGTGCCCAGGGCATCAATACGGAGCTGAACCTGTCTGATCGCAAATTTGATAAACAATTGAAAACTGCGCTAAAGAAAAATGTGCCATATATATTGTTCATCGGTGAAGATGAAGTCAAATCTGGTATATACACCATCAAGAACATTGCCAAATCTGTCGAACACAAGGTAAACTTTACAGAGCTAATACAATTGGTGAATAGTTTACCCGCCTAAACTTTATATCAGGTCGTGTATTAGAATGTGAGCTATTGCGTAATATTAAAATTATAATTTAAAGATGAAACTTTATATTTATAAAGTTTTGGAGGGAACATGAAAATATCTGTCAAAAACATATCCGATACTCGGGTAGAATTAACTATCGTGTTAGACGCTGAGGAATTGGCGATTGCGCAGCAAGTTGCTGTTAATAAATTATCCCGTGATGTTAAAGTCCCAGGGTTTCGCAAAGGCAAAACTCCTGTCGCTGTTGCTGCCAAAAATATCGACCCAATAGCATTACAAGAAGAATCTATCAACAACGCTATCAGCAAAGCCGTCGCCGAAGCTTTCATGGAAAAAGAATTGCAGGCCCTAGACCGCCCAGCCGTTGAGGTTAAAAAATTAGTCCCAGGCGAAATGTTAGAATTCACCGCTGAAGTCGATATATTGCCCCATGTCAAACTAGGCAATTACAAGAAATTAAAATCAAAAACTGAAAAAATATCCGTGACTGACGCTGAGATTGATGAAATTGTCGAGAGAATGCGCAAAGGCTTCGCGCAGAAGCAGGACGTTAAACGTGCCGCAGTAATGGGTGATGAAACAGTAATTAATTTCGTCGGTAAACGTGATGGCGTCGCATTTGATGGCGGTACAGGCAATGATTATCCATTAACATTAGGTTCTGGCCAATTCATCCCAGGATTTGAAGAGGGTATTGTTGGGCACAAGGCTGGCGAAACTTTTGATCTAGAGCTGACTTTCCCGGCTGATTACGGCTCGGCTGATCTAAAAGGAGCGACTGTAACGTTCACAACCACGATTGTTGCCATCAAGGAAGTTAAATTACCAGAATTAGACGATAAACTAGCCGCCAAAGCCGGTCCATTCAAAACTGTTGCTGAGCTACGCGATGATATTAAACGTGAATTGAACGCTCAAAAAGAACGTGAAATGACGGATAAATTAAAAGACGACCTAGTCGGCCAATTAATTGCTGCCAGCCATGTACCAGTACCTGATATTCTAGTCGCTGACCAATCCAAATCAATTGAACAAGATTTTGTCAGTAGTCTGATGTATCAGGGTCTGTCACTAGACCAATATCTAGAAAACAAGGGCTTTGAGTCCAAAGAAAAATGGCTAGAAACCGAAGTTGCTGCCGTTGCCAAAAAACGCGTCCAAGCAGGTTTGGTACTGGCGGAACTGAGCAAGGCCGAGAAGATTGAGGCTACAACCGATGAATTAGATGCTCACGTCGATATGTACCGTCAACAATATGGTAAAAATCCCGAAGCGTTGAAACAATTCGAACAACCCGAAGTCCGCCAGGACATTGCTAATCGGTTGTTGACTGAGAAAACGGTTGAACGATTAGTTGAATTAAACAAATAGCAAAATTTTAACAATGAAAAAAGAGCCTAGCGTAATGCCGGGCTCTTTTCGTTGAGATTAGGTGAATGAAGTTATTAGATCATTCAGGGATTGATGCGATTTAGTGTGAATGTTTACTATTGTTTTTATTTCTTTGCCGCTTTCTTTGGACTCTTGTTTAATGTAGTCCAAAGATAACTCAACAATGCGAATTACATCTTCCATGCCATAGGGGGTAAGTGAGTCTATATTGGGCCCTTCTACTTTTCCTATGCGAATTTGTTGCTGATACATAAAGTGGCCTACAAGTTTTTCGACTAATTTTAATTGAGTGTCGCAATCTGTGTCGTCCGCAATATCTCTGTCAACTACTTCTTCAATGGCCTTTTTTAGATCATTCTCATTTAGCATATCAATTTGCCTCCTTAATTTTTTGCCTTTCGGCGCTGTTTTGGGAAAATCGCGCTTGTTGCAAAACCAAGGGCGATAGGTGGTTGGTTCAGCCGAACCAACCAACTATCGCCCCTATTACAGGAGGTATTTCAACCTAATCTTTCAACGAACATATACTGAATTTTTATCAAACTCAAAGTATCTATAATTCTATTATAGCACAAATCTATATAATATACAAATCGAATCATTACAATAGCGCACATTGGCCCCAAGTCTACCGGTCGGATTGACGCGGTAGGCTTGGGCGGCGATGGTCAGAATAGGGCGAGAATCAACGAGGCGGGATAAAGTCCGGTTTGTGGATGCTACATGTCATTACGTCCTGCGCTTTATGCCTGTCGATTAGTCCCTTGGCTCTAGATTCGGGGCTTGTTGCGGCTTGTATCCAAGCTTCCTCGGCCTCTTCGTCCGAGGTGGTTATTATACCCAGACGCGTCGTCTCCATCGCACATTTGAGCTTTTCGATGTCATTGATATCGAGCCCCGCTAATTCGCCGATGGCTTCGAACCTTTCTTCTAGCGTCAAGCCTTCCAAATCAGCTTCTTTGATTTTCTTGCGAAGATCTTCAGCTTTCATCCTTAATCACTCCCATCTAATTTTCAGTCGCAAATCATCAATATGCGCTGTAATAAACCGACTTGTTAATACGCGGTATCCCAAATCAGACTATTACAGTAGCGCATAACCAGCCACTACTGCTTGGTGTTTACTTAAAAAAGATAACAGCAATGATAACTAGGCAGTATATTATCGCAGTGCAAAGGGCTTTTGCACTAACCGTTTCTAGCGTTTTGGATGGGGCGCCTATTATGAAAACGATAGCGATACATAATGTGGTTAAAAATATGCATGTTGCCAGTGTCATCCAGCCACCACTAAATATGGTGATTACGGATCCTATAGCTATCATGGCAACAGATAAAAAATCCATCACAATCCATTGCCACTTGCGTAACTCTTTGCTAGGTTTAACCTTCTGCTTTGGCATAGGAGCACCATCATATTGTATCTCAAAAATAATTGGCAACATCTGCAATTCCTCCATTATCCCATTAGGGTCGTTCTATGTATATTTTTAATGCATTAGAAAAGGTATTGAATCTATATAAAACTGCCCAACAGGCAGGAGTAGGCGGTGGTTACGCGCTGTAATAGTCTGATTTGTAAATAAGCTTCGCCTAGGTGCCCCCAAACAATACGCCGATAATATAACAATACAGACCTGCAGTCAATGTCGTTAGGACGCGCAATCTCTATTGGCAAGGTCGACCTGCGAGCCTCCAGAGGCCAACTTAAAGGTTTTTTCATCGCGCCACGCACGGAATAAAACCGCTGTTTGGGCTGTTATTTTCCGGATCTTAAAATTGCAAAAAAAGATTATAAAAACTATTGACTATTGGTTTAGTATCAGTCACAATAGTGCTCAAGAAGTAGTGTAGCTGTGGTTACCTATGTCTTTTTGTATAGGTGGCACTGTACGGATAGATCACCACAGTTAAGGGAATCTTCGGCGCCAAGAAACCCCGTTATTATTCGCTGTACAACGAATAATAAAAATAACTAATACTAAATCAAACTCTCGAGGAGTAGCATCACCTTATGGTAAAAACCAAATCTGATAGCGCGAAACGAGTCTTTTTTACGAAAGACGACGTCGCTGTAGCATTACCAAACTTAATAGCTCATCAACGCGATAGCTGGCGTGAATTCGTCGAAACGGGTCTATCTGAAATCTTTTCAGAACTAAACCCTATTGATGATTACACCGGTCAGAAACTATCACTGCGATTCAATAAATACGAATTCCAGGATCCCAAGACTAGTGAAAAAGACGCCAAAGAGAACAATTTAACATTCGACGCGCCATTGCACGTTGATGTCGAATTGACTAACAAAGTAACAGGCGAAGTTAAAAACCAACAAATCTACCTAGGTGATTATCCTTGGATGACTGACCGCGGTACATTTATTATCAATGGTACCGAACGTGTTGTCGTCTCTCAATTAACACGTAGCGCTGGTGTATTCTTTACAACAGAAACAACTGCTACTAAAAACTACTATGGTGCAAAATTAATCCCAGGCCGTGGCGTATGGCTAGAGATTGAAACCGCTGCCAACGGTGTTCTATATGTCAAAATCGATCGTCGTCGTAAAATGCCAATTACGACTTTGTTCCGTGCGCTGGGTTACAGCAAAACTTCCGAGATTAAAAGCTTGTTTGAAAAAGTTGATACCGGTGAAGTTAAATACATCGATGCAACATTAGAAAAAGACGCAGCTCGTGGTTCAAACGAAGCTTTGATCGAAGTCTACCGACGCATCCGACCAGGCGATTTGGCCACTGTTGATAACGCTCGTACAATGATCGAACGAATGTTCTTTGATTTTAAACGATTCGATTACAGCCGAGTTGGTCGCTACAAATTGAACCAACGCTTAGGTATGAAATTGCCTAATACTACTGAGAATCGCGTATTCCAATTGAACGACCTAGTCGCAATTGTTAGCGAAATCATCCGATTGAATAATACCCAAGAACGCGCTGATGATATCGACTCACTAGCAAACCGCCGTGTCAAATTAGTCGGCGAATTAGTTGCCCGACAATTCCGCGTAGGTATGTTGCGTATGCAACGTAACGCTATGGACCGTATGAGCATTAGCGATATCGAGAATATCACTCCATCTCAGTTAATCAACGCTCGTCCAGTTGTTGCAGCTGTTCGTGAATTCTTTGCCAGCTCACAATTGTCACAGTTAATGGACGAAACCAACCCACTATCAGAATTGTCACACAAACGACGCCTAAGCTCGATGGGACCAGGTGGTCTATCACGCGAACGTGCCGGATTTGATGTTCGTGACGCTCACCCTACTCACTACGGCCGCCTATGTGTCGTTGAGACTCCAGAAGGTGCAAACGTTGGTTTGGTGTTGAACTTGGCATCATATGCTCGTGTTAACGAATACGGATTTATCGAAACTCCATATCTAAAAGTTGAAAAAGGTAAAGTCACCAACAAAGTCGTCTACCTAGACGCTGCCCAAGAAATCGTAGAAGTTATTGCCGACGCTAGCGCCAAACTAAACGACGATGGTTCATTCGTTGATGAACGTATCAGTGCTCGTAACGGTATCCTACCAGAACAAGTTGACTCATCAGAAGTTACCTACATCGATGCAGCCCACAAACAAATTTTGGGTTCATCAGCCGCACTAATTCCATTCATCGAGAAAAACCGTGTTGACCGCTCACTAACTGGTTCTGCCATGCAGAAACAAGCCGTGCCACTACTAAAACCATCATCTCCTGTTGTTGGTACCGGTATCGAAGCTGAATTGGCTAAAAACACTAGCCAACTAGTCGTTGCATTAGGTGATGGTGAAGTCACTCGTGCTGATGGCGATGAAATCTTGGTCAAATATGCTGACGGCGTCAAATCTTACAAACCAGTTCACTTTGAAAAAAGTAACGATGATCGTTCAATCAACCAGAAAATCCGTGTTACGCGTGGTCAAATGGTCAAAAAGGGCGATATTCTAATCGAAGGTGCATCTATCGCTGATGGCGAATTGGCACTAGGTACAGACCTAATGGTAGCCTTTATGCCATGGGGCGGTTACAACATGGAAGACGCTATCGTCCTATCGAATCGATTAGTCCGCGATGACACATTGACCAGTATTAATATCAAAGATTTCACAGTTGAAGTCCGCGAAACAAAACTAGGTGATGAAATCGTTACCCGAGATATCCCAAATGTCAGTGAAGAATCACTGCGACACCTAGACGAATCTGGTATCGTTCAAATCGGTTCCGAAATCAAATCTGGCGACGTATTAGTCGGCAAGATTACTCCAAAAGGCGAACAAGAACTTTCCAGCGAAGAACGTCTGCTACGTGCAATCTTTGGTGAAAAAGCCAAAGACGTTCGCGATACATCATTGCGTGCTAATAACACTGGTGGTGGTAAAGTTATCGGCGTCAAGATATTCAGCCGTGAAAACGGTCACGAATTAAAAGCCGGTGTGTTAATGCAAGTTCAAATCTTTGTAGCTCAATTCCGCAAAATTAGCGTCGGTGACAAAATCGCCGGTCGTCACGGTAACAAAGGCGTTATCGCAAAGATCCTACCTATCGAAGATATGCCATTCATGGAAGACGGTACTCCAGTCGACGTGGTCTTGAACCCACTAGGCGTGCCATCTCGTATGAACATTGGTCAGTTGTTTGAAACTCACCTAGGTATGGCTGCCAGCGCACTTGGTTACAAGGTCGCAACGCCACCATTTAACGGTGTTCCAGACAGCATAATTAGCGAACAACTAGAAAAAGCTGGTTTTGCCCGCGATGGTAAATTCCAATTGTATGATGGCCGTGATGGTCGTGCATTCGAAGAACGCACAACTGTTGGTGTCATGCACATGATCAAATTGCATCACATGGTTAGTGACAAGATCCACGCCCGTTCAACTGGTCCATACACTATGGTTACTCAACAGCCACTAGGTGGTAAAGCCCAAAACGGTGGTCAGCGCTTCGGAGAAATGGAAGTCTGGGCCCTAGAAGCCTACGGTGCAGCCGCAACATTGCAAGAAATGATTACAATCAAATCTGACGATGTTTACGGACGTGCAAAAGCTTACGAATCAATCATCAAAGATGAAGCAATCGTCGGTCCAAAACTACCTGAATCATTCAACGTGTTAGTCAAAGAACTTCAAGGTCTAGGTCTAAAAGTTGATCTACTAGACGAAGAAGCAGAAGCAATCATCGATGCTGGTCAAGTTACTAGTGGTCGCAGTGAAGTAGTTGCAATGCCCGAAGATGAGATAGTCGAAATCCCAGATATCGCTATTGATGATGAAGATATGGATGGGTTTGATATTAAAACAATAGACGACGTAGAGGAGGAGGCGTAATATGCCAAGAATAACTGCAACAACCGGAATCGCTGACTTTAATGCTATTCGCCTAACAGTCGCTAGCCCCGAAGATATTCTAAGGTGGAGCAACGGCGAAATCACAAAGCCAGAAACTATTAATTACCGTACTCAGAAACCTGAACGAGATGGTTTGTTCTGCGAACGCATCTTTGGGCCAGTAAAAGACATCAACCCACATGACAACAAACTAAAAGGTGTCCGGTCACGTGAGGCTTCAGTTGATAAAAATGGCGATATGGTTACCAAATCTATCGTTCGACGCGAACGTATGGCCCATATCACATTGGCTGCACCTGTAGCTCATATCTGGTTCCTACGTGGTACCCCTAGCGCAATGAGCCTATTACTAGGTATTACTGTCCGTAACCTAGAACGAATTGCTTATTTTGCTACCTACGTAGTATTAAAAGTTGATGAAACAAAACGCGATCAATACATCGCTGATCTAGAAGCTGAAACAGAAGCAGGACGAATGGCTATCAAAATGCGCTATGAGCAGGAAGCAGAAGCCGAAGGTGCTGACGTTAAAGCCCTAGCTACAGCTCAATCTGCAGAGATTGAAGAACTAAACGAACGCTACTTGGTCAAAAAAGCTCAACTAGACAGCCTAGTCAAAAGTGCTTTGATTAGCGAAGTCGATTACCGCAACCTACCAGAAGAATATGAAGAACTAGTCGAAGTCAGCATGGGTGGAACAGCCCTAAAAGCATTGCTAGACGAGATTAATCTGTCTGAATTAATTGCTAAATTGTCCGAAGAAGTCGCTGGTGCCAAAGGTCAACGCGAAAAGAAATTGCTAAAACGCCTAAAGATGTTAGAAGGTATGCAAGCTGCTGGTATCAAACCAAACAGCCTAACATTCACAGTATTGCCTGTTATCCCTCCAGATCTACGCCCAATGGTCGTATTGACTGGTGGCCGATTCGCAACATCTGATCTAAACGACTTATACCGCCGTGTTATTAACCGCAACAACCGATTGAAAAAACTGATCGCATTGAACGCGCCCGAAGTTATTCGCCGCAACGAAATGCGTATGTTACAAGAAGCCGTTGACGCGTTGATTGATAACAGTGCTGCCAAAGGTAACCGCGCAGTTAATGCAACTGGTGGTCGCCGCCGATTGAAATCAATCAGTGACATGCTAAAAGGTAAACAGGGTCGTTTCCGTCAAAACCTATTAGGTAAACGCGTTGACTATTCTGGTCGTTCAGTAATCGTCATTGGACCAAAACTAAAGATTAACGAATGTGGTCTACCAAAACAAATGGCTCTAGAGTTATTCAAACCATTTATTATCAGCTGGTTAATCCGTGGTGAACATGCCTACAATATACGTAGCGCAACTCGATTGATCGAATCTGGTGATGCATTGGTATGGGACGCACTGGACGCAGTTATCGAAGGTAAATACGTATTGCTAAACCGCGCACCATCACTACACCGTTTGTCTATTCAATCATTCCAACCAGTATTGGTTGAAGGTAAGGCTATTCAATTGCACCCATTGGTTGCTAACGGATTTAACGCCGACTATGATGGTGACCAGATGGCCGTTCACTTGCCGTTGTCTAGTGATGCACAGCGTGAAGCTCGTGAATTAATGAGCGCAACTAATAACTTGCTAAAACCTGCCGACGGTGCGCCTGTTCTCAGTATCAGCCAAGACGTCGTTCTAGGTAATTACTACCTAACATACGAAAAACCAGGTGCAAAAACTGCAGAAGTTAAAGCCTACAGTTCTGTTTACGAAGCTGAAATGGCATACGATGATGGCCACTTGCAACTGCAAAGTCCAATCCGTGTTCATTATCGAGGTGAAAGCCGAATTACAACCCTAGGTCGTGTATTCTTTAACGAGCTTCTACCAGAAGATTATCCATTCGATAATTCAATCCAGACCAAGAAACAGTTGAAAAAGGTACTAGCAAAAATCTTTAATGAATACGGCGCCGAAGCAACTGCTTCGACAGCTGACCGCATGAAAGGTTTGGCTTTCCGATTTGCTACTGTTGCCGCTGTATCAACTGGTAAAGATGATTATATTCAGTTTGCCGAAACTCACGAATTTGTGAAGGGTGGCGATACAAATACCGCATTAATCTCTGAACAATTCAACCAAGGTTTGATTACCGAAGATGAACGATATAACCTAACAATTGCCGCTTGGCGTGCAGTTGACAAAAAGATCGGTGATTTCCTAGGTGAAAAGATGAAATCTATGGATACCAGCGTTTCTGTCATGGTTAACTCTGGTGCTCGTGGTGATATTTCTAACATTAAATGGGCGTCAGCAATGATCGGTATCATGGTGGACTCAAACAACCGTGAAATCGAGTTGGCCATCCGTTCAAACTATAAAGACGGTTTGAGCTCACTAGAGCAATTCGTGGCTGCTCGTGGTGCTCGTAAGGGTGTTATCGATACCGCGCTAAAGACTGCCGATGCTGGTTACCTAACTCGACGTCTAGTTGACGTGTCTCAAGACGTGTTCACAGTTGAAGATGCTGAAAGTGATGATGAAGGTTTCGCAATTTTGCGTAGCGAATCAGAACTAACAATGATCGCATTTGCTAACCGTTTGATCGGACGTTACACAGCCGAAGAGGTAAAAGGCTACATCAAAGCAGACGAATTAATCACTCGTGACATTGCACTAGCAATTGAAGCCGATGAGAAAATCGAATCTGTCAAAATCCAATCTGTCCTATCAACCAAAAACTTGCTAGGTATTCCTCGTAAAAGCTATGGTATTGATATGGCAACCGGTAACCTGGTCGCGAAAGCTCAACCAGTCGGTGTTATCGCCGCTCAATCTGTCGGTGAACCTGGTACTCAGCTAACGTTGAAAACCTTCCACAAAGGTGGTGAAGCCGGTGGAGACATTACCCAAGGTTTGCCTCGTGTTGAAGAATTATTCGAAGCTAGGACTCCAAAAGGCCAGGCTGTTGTTACAACCGTTACAGGTACAGTCGATGTCTGGGAAGATGGCAAGAAATACATTGTTCAGGTTA
>JBAXFD010000015.1:0-16582 GCA_037140095.1 Candidatus Saccharimonadota bacterium | reverse complement strand
GCTCGGATGGCTCATAACCATCAGGTCGCAAGTTCAAATCTTGCCCCCGCAACCAGGAAAAACAGCCATCGAAAGATGGCTTTTTTTCTTGGCTGGCGGTGGACAAGATTTAAACTTGCGACTTTTTATGATTCTTTGAATCATAAAAATCGTAGGTATCGCTGCGCTCCTTCGTTTGCTTGAAAAGAAAATATCCGCCTCCGGCGTCTGCTTTCTTTTCTGCGCTGCACTTCGCCAAATCCTACCCCCGCAACCATAAAAATATGATTACCCTCAGGTAGTCATTTTTTTATTGGTAAAAAGAGGTATTGATGATACTATAACGTTATATTATCAATGAATAAAAAATAAAAATGATAGAAATAATATTCCTTATAGTCCAATCTGTAACACTTCTAGCCTCTATGCCGCAAGTCGTCAAATTGGTTAAAATGAAGCAATCTGACGAATTAAGTATTTTTACTTGGTCAATTTGGCTCATCAGTCAATTCGTATCACTGGCGTATGTCTTATCAATAAACAACATACCGCTAATAATGGTGAATACTGTTTGGTCGTTATTTTATTTAGTCATGATGGTTTTGATATTCAAATATAGGACTAAGTGCAGGGCTAAACGTAGGAAAAGTCGTCGGTAAATTGCGATCTAATCCACAAATAATACCCCATAAAAATGGGGTATTATTCTAATTTCGGCCCCCATCGCTAAGATAAGGTCAAATCAAATTATTACAAGGTTTTCAGTGCATGTCGGAATGATTTTGCAGGGAGGCTTTTTTAGGGCCTCCTCTGCTGTTGGATAAGTTACTTGATGATGGTGATATTGACTTGTAGGTGTTGTATCAATGTTGCTATATCGGCTATTGAAAATGCTATTATCAGATAACCAATTATGCAAAACACTGACGGCTTGATCTGGCTTAACCAGGTATTTCTTTTGAACAGTAGCACTATGGATAACCCAAATGTTACTATTACAAAAGCCGTAAAGAATATTCCCTTTAATGAAACATTAAAGTCTAGGTGCCACCAAATCCTGTCGCAGATAGCCAACCCGATCCATATCACGCATGCTAGAATCATACCCAGAAAACTTCTGGTTAACTTCTCTTTCTTTTCTTTTACTTTTATTTCTTCACTCATTTACAATTCCCTCCCTTTTTCTTTTGTTTTTCTTGTCAGCCTGGGCTGACTGTTCAGTCCGCTCATGGCAACAAGATTTGCAAGAGCGACTATTTAGCTAACCTACGATTGGCTAAATAGTCGCCCCTGACAGGGGAGAAATATGCATCGACATGCACTGTAATAATTCGATTTGTTAAATTCATCTTCAAATCAGATTATTACACTAGTGCATGTCGTGGCCGTAGGCCAGGAGCCTGTTCAACTGCTATTAGCAGGAACAGACTCCAAAAAATTACTCTGAAAAAATTAAACTGCTTTTGTCTCTGTTGCTGTTTTGGGGAATAAAGTAAAATTTTTCGTTTCATCCAAAACAGTTTGCATGAAAGTTGGGAGTTCACTGATACTCCAATAACGATCGCCGTCTCCGAACTTTTGCTCATAAACATGAAGTTCTTTTCCGGGTCGACTAAGGTTAACGCTGATATCCATTAAATGATATCCTCTAACCCCAGCTGCAATATTGCCACATGTGTTACATGGTAACACGGTTACTATGGTAAAACTGTCACCATTTTTTGGCATTGTTACAATCCGGATTTCTTTAACTGTCTCTGAACGGGTGCCATCGTTCATTAGATTATAGACTGTGTTAAGCGCTGCAGCTTTGGTTAAAGCCGTAACGAGTGACGAGCCTATTTCTTGCTGTTTTGCTTCTTGTTGTGCGATAGCTTCTTCCTGTAACCTTCTTTTCTTTGCCGACGGTAGTTCGATAATTCCTAAAAACTTTTTCATTGTATTTCCTCCTCATATTTTTGCTCTCTGGGAGCACAATTTTTTATTTGCGTCCTAAAATAGTAAAAGCTTCAGGATCAGCCGTTAAATAACCATATAGATTAACTAACGTGCCAACCCTGAAAACAGAGGAGGTGCATCGACATGCACTGTAATAATCTGATTTGTTAATGATCTATCTCTTGCTGCCAGCCAAACTAATAGCAATCGATATGTACATATTAGCATAAAAGGTATAAAAAGTCAATAGAGATATGGCTAGTATTGTATAAATCTATAAATATGGTAATATAACCACCAGAACCTTAACATTTCGATATCCTTTTCAAGACTGGCGTTTTGTGCTGGTTATTTAACAGCGTAAAACGCCGGGCTTGATCAAAAGTTAAAAACCCTACACTATATGTGAATACCGAGGGTTATTGACTGACGGCGCACGAGGAGGCGTATTTATAATGACTATTAGTACCAAGGACAAATCTTTTAACGGAAATGGCAAGAGACCGCGAGCACGTCAGATCAATCAGCAAGGTATAGGCCAGCCTAGTAAATACCAGGGGGTCAAAGAAGACATATGGGGGCGCAAAGCCAGTGATCGAATAAAAAGGTGGTTATACAGTTGGTATATATCGCCAATGGATCAGATCAAAAGTTGGAAAAAGAGTAATAAAGAGTTTAATTGGGGAATTAAACCAGAAGCTTTTAATTTGGACATTCCATATTTTATTCCCAAAACCGAGACTGAAGTTTTGATGGTCGTTGTTGATTTTGTGGATGAGAATGGTCGCCCAGATGCAGCGGATACGTTTGCAACTTTTTGGGACTGTGTGGATGTTTCTGGTGTGGCTGAACAATATGTTCATCCAATAATAAAAATAGACCGCAAACATATAGAATTGGACAGGCCTATGAGGCATGCAGTTGTGCGGCTAATCGCCTTTGACATAGATGCAAATCGTGGCAAATCGACACAGCAGTGCAAAGGTGAGTATATGGGTGATACGTATTTGGTTAGCTCTGAGTTGCCAATCGCATTCATGTTATTTCCAAATCTACGCAATACAGTAGCTAGTGGTCATAGTCATTCGGTAACTTATATCTTGAGCGGTTATCGTTACTGTTCTGGTGATGGGTGCAAGTATGTAATCCAAATAAAGTACATTCATCACAAGGATGGGGTTTGCCGTTTTGAGCTAACCATCACTCTGTTAGATGAAAAGAATACTCATTTTTTACATCCTACTGCGCGGGATATCGTAGTGTAACAAGGTTAAAATCAAAGGCCCTGGGAGCAATCCCGGGGTCTAGTCATATCTAGTGGTATTGTGTTTGCCACATTTTATGGTAATATAAAATTTAGAACTTTAACATTTTAATATTTTACGGCTTTTTTTATTTTATCTCTTTTTCTTGAGCGCAGCGCACTGATTGTGGACAGTGCGCCGCGTTCAAGGGTTGAATGACGGTAAATCTTGAAAAAGGAAGTGTTTTCTTATGAAAGAGGTAGAAATTGGTAGTTCCCTGTTTGAGAGATTGCGCAAGAAATGTAGCGAACAACACGGCAGAGCATCAGAGTTTAACGACATGATGCATTGGGGATTTGATATGGGTTCGATTCCGGTCGAACCAGATAGATTTGATCCAATTACAAAAAGTGAAATACCCGTTTTGGCAATTTACCTGCCCGGTAGAAGATTAAATCATCCCAAGTTTGCACTCTATGGCTTTACTGTAACCTTTAACGCACAGTGGAATTTAATTACGGCACCAGAAGGTTATAAAAAACATCGTGACAAAAGCGTAGACAGTCATCATTACAACATGGAATTGGTATCGAGATTAGCTCATACGCATCAATCGGGTACTATGGTATGGGTAGGCTATGATATTAATGCCAATAGGAATATTTCTCCAGAACAGTGTTGGAGATGTCCCATTATTGATAGTGATGTTGGTGAAATTTATCCTGCCCACAGCGAAAACCTTTCAGCATTATTATTGGAGCCAGAATTAGTTGAAAATATGGATGGTGTTGATGTAGCACATCCTAATTGTAGTGGCTACAAGATTACTGGCGGTATTGATGGTGGCCCAAAAGAACACGTGCCATATATTCATTGTTGTGAAAATGACAAGATTTTGAAATTGGATGCGACCTACGCAGGGTTGCCTTTTAAAGATTTTTCATCGCCAACAGCAAGAAAGTTGTATTAAGTATTAAAATTATGTTCCTTGGCACGTTGGTCGTGTCAATCAAGCCCCAGAGTAATCTGGGGCTGTTTTTTATGCCAATTTGTTTGCGGCGACGCGGATGGCTTCGGACCAGCTAAGGAAGGCATGAGGTGTTTGGGCAATGTCACTCACAGTTAGCCCACATTTTATGGCTAGGGCTAATTCGTGGATCAATTCACCAGCGGCTGGGGCAAATATGGTAGCACCTATGACGACACCGCGTTTATCTGTAATTATCTTTACAAAACCATCACGGAAATCGGCTGTATTACTGCGGGCAATGATATTCAGCGGTGCGACAGATTTATTAATAGCACGTTTACTGCGATTGCAATTATCTTCAGACAGACCGACCGATGCAATAGCAGGGTGGGTGAATATAACGCGAGGGTTAATACTATAACTCATCTCTATTTTGCTGCTGCGAAATATATTGTTAGCAGCGATTTGGCTTTCTAGCAGTGCAGTGTGGGTATGGCTGTTCTGGCCTAATACTTCACCGGCTGCGAATATATGTTTGACGTTGGTTTGTAGGTGGCTGTTTACTTTGATGCCAGTGGCTGTAAATTTGACGCCAGCGTTTTCTAGGCCCAAATCAACAGATGGGGAACGGTGGTCAGCAATCAATATCTCGTCAACTCGAACTGATTTTTCACTGCCACCACGAGATATAATTACGCGTTTGGACAAACCTTCCTTGTTAATCGAAACTACGGATGAATGGGTGAGGGTAGTAATGCCTTTTTGTTCGGCTAGGGTGCGTTCTAATAGTTCTCCGACTTCCCTATCAAATTCTGGCAATAGACGACTTCCCCGTTCAACTAGATAAACTTTAGTACCAAAAATGGCCATTAATTGGGCGATTTCGACGGCCGTATCGTTGCCGCCAATAATTAATAAAGTTTTTGGTGGCCGAATTGTTTCTAGGATTGTTTTTGGAGTTAGATGGTCAACTGTGTCGAGGCCGGGGATTTCGGGTATGGCCCAAGTCGAGCCGGTTGCTATTAGAAAATTGTCAGCGGATAGGTGCCGACGATTAACGCTGATTTCATTGGGTGATATGAAATGAGCGGTGCCAACGTATGCATCGATGCCTTGGGTTTCATAGTATTTTTTATTACCAGCAGCGCCGGTGCGTTTAACGGCCAGATCTTTCCAGGCACGAATCAAAGGGTAGTTATAGCTAAGGGTTGCCGAACGCAGGCCAAATTTGGCGCCGTGCCGAGCTTCATCATATAACGTTGCAACGTGTAATAGGGCCTTTGTCGGAATATCGCTCCAATTGGGGGAGTCGCCACCGAAAGTGTCCGATTCAATAATTGCCACTCGCCTGCCTTCTCTGGCCGCAATTGTAGCTGCTGCGCTGCCACCAGCACCGCTGCCGATGACGATTAGGTCGTAGTCAAATTCATATTTTTTAGCCATGATAGTCCCCTTGGTTTAAATAATTATATGGTGTTGTTCGTACAGATAGGCAGCTTCGGGATGATAGCGTTTTAGGTGTTTGCCGGCGATGGTGCGGATATCGGCACTAGTTACTTCTGGTCGACTAGCTAGCCAATCAATGACTGCATCGCATACGCTGTGGGCAGTGGCTTCGGCTTGGCCATGTGGGGCTCGGACGCTAATACAGACTGATACGATGCTTTTATGTAGTTTATCGCGGTCAAACCGCTCTGATGATCCGTTGTTTTTGATTATATCTACGGCTAAACTCATTACATACCTCCCACGGCGGTGCCTAGAATTTCATATACATAGACAAAGAAACTTAGAACAATTAATCCAGCACCAGCAACAAATTGTAGGAAATATTTATTATTCTCACGCCATTTTTGGATACGGCCTAGGGTATGTCCGCCACCGATTAACATCCAAACAACGGTGATTGATGATAGGGAAATGATGGTATAGATTCCGACACCTAGTAATTGCCAAACGCCAGGTAATTGGGTTATGGCGAGAGCACCGATGATCAATGGGGCAATGATGAACAAGATTTCGCCAGCAACGCTGGACATGCCTAGGCCGAAAGCCTCGGCGCCCATACTGGTAGCTTTGGTGCGATCATGCAAGTATTTTGCCACTCCCCTAGGAATCCACAGCGCAGTCCCCTTCGCGCGACGATAATAAAACATCCAGATTGATATCGCGACACCGAATAATAATCCGCAGGCTCCGGCCCAGACCATTTGGGGCGTATCAGCGCCGAACAGATTGACTAGTATGAATGATAGCCCAGTGATTAGCAGTAAGGTCAGTGTTGCGGTGCCTAGCAAAAAGTTGGTTGTTAGGTTAAATAGTTTTTTCTGAGAATGTTTTGCGCCTATGGCATGACCGCTGAGCATGGTTAACATGCTGACGCTCAGTTGAAAGCTGGCGTGGATCAGTGCGGCGAAGGCGATGATTGCGAGAGAAATGGGGATACCCATAGTTTTTATTTTTTATTTTCCTCATCTAATTTATAGCATAAACACTACTGTAACGTCAAAGAAAATTGGACAAAATAGCAAAAAGATATTGCTTTTTTATGCCGGTTGTGCTTTAATAAGTACATAAAACAATAAAACACAAAAAAAGGAAAACAAAAAAATGAGTCCCGAAAAAAAAGTTACCGATACATGGAACCAAGAACGAACATCAGAACAATTGCTTGGTTTTATCGCCCGACGTGAAGCTGAAATTTTTAGCGAAATTGAATAAGATTTAACTATAAATATCATCAGTCGAATACAAAATATCCTCGCAATCTATGCGGGGTTATTTAATAGTATGGCTAGCAATCATTGCAGGGTCGGACCTTGCAAACGAGCTTTTTATTGTATAGTATATAAATATCATGCCAAGTCGTAATACTGATAAAGTTGACGCCGAGGACAGTTACTACCATGTTTATGCCCGTGGCCGCGGGAAGCAACCTATTTTTCAAGATGATGAAGATTACCGGGTATTTTTGAACCTGTTCAAACGCTATCTATCTATTAGCCAGTCTTTTGATGAATCTGGACGTCCGTATCATCATCTACGGGATCAGATTGAATTGTTATGTTATTGTTTGATGCCGAATCACTTTCACCTGTTGTTGTACCAAGTAGATCGCGGCGCTATGTCGCAGTTGATGCGTGGCATAATGACCAGTTACAGTGTGTATTTTAATAAAAAATACGAGACATCGGGTGCGTTGTTTGAAAGCCGATATAGGGCCTCTATGGTCACGACCGAAGCATATCTGATGCATATTAGCCGATATATTCACTTGAATCCAGATGATTGGCGGGCTTACCCGTATTCCAGCATTCATGCGTATTTTGGTATCGGCCAGCCGGAATGGTTGCAGCAAGATAAAATCATTGATTTATTTGGTACCACTCCTATATATGCTGATTTTTTGGATGATTATGCAGATTACAAAAAATCACTAGAAGAGATTAAAGATAGTCTGGCTAATAAAATACATATTATATAATAAAAGTCTTCATTGCAAGGTCCGACCCTGCAATGAGATTCGGGACTTGCAAGAGAGATTGTGGGAATCATTGCCTGGGAGTATAATCTGATTATGTTTATGGAAAAGTCAAAAAAATAGATAAAATATTAACGGTTGGGGATATAATAATGAACAAAATTTCAAAAGTAGTAATGGTGATAATAGCTGGTGCATGGATCGCTTCGCTCGGTATTTATCTGCATTTTAATAACCTCTTTGGTATGTTTGATGACCAAACGATTTTTAATATAGTACTATTATTAATCTTTGCGTCATTGGTTTCGTTGGTCCAGGTATCTTTATTGAAATCCTTTAGCAAAATTAATAGAGTGTTATTGGTAATCGGTGGCGCGCTGATAAGCTTTCTGATGTATTTCCCAATGTTTTATGTTTGCGAGGCATTAAACCCGCCAGATGGTACTTTTCTGGATGGGTTAGGCCAGGCTATTATGTGTTATGTATTTGTGGTCGCCAATTTTGTGATTTTGATGCCTATATTATTGTCTATGATTAATTCTTTGAAATATAAAAAGGCTGATATTAAAAGGTATATATTGCTAGTCGCGGTGTTGTTGGTGATTGTTTTTGCGGCGGAAGTGGCAATTGCAATCGTACCCGATATGTTAAGGCCACCTGCAACTGTTGACCCGAATTGTCAGTGGTTTTGTTAGTGAAATATATCTAGGTTTATGAGATGAAGAATATTGGTAAATTATTTTCAGATATATATATTGATATTGTTCTGTATGCTATATTTTTGACGTATATCTTCATTGGTTTTAATCTGACGGTTGTTAATTTGGTTGTCATGATTCTGACTTTGGTGGCTCTTGTTCTTTGGATAGTATCAAGGGTTCAGCTGGGCTCGTCGTTTTCGGTGCTGCCAACGGCAAAACGACTAGTGACCAATGGGATATATTCCAAGATCCGTAATCCGATATATTTATTCACGGGCCTGGCTAATATAGGTATTATTTATCTATTGGGCAATCCGTATCTATTTATAATTGTGCCGATATTTATTGCTATTCAAATTATTCGGGCTAAACGCGAAGAAAAGATATTGGTCAAAACATTTGGCGATGAGTATTTGGAGTACTGGAAAGGGACTTGGTTTTAGGGGGGGCAACAGGAATAGCGCTTCGCTTTTCCGCTCGTTTGCAAAAAAATGTAAACACTTTTTTGCTTCACTTGCTATACGACCTGTGACTATTTTTGCTTTGCAAAAAGTCACAGAACCAATTCCTGTCGGTGCTGCAAAAATAAATTACCCACCGCAAGGGTGGGGAATTTATTTTGGTAGTAGCGACAGGAATTGAACCTGTGACCTCGAGCTTATGAGTCTCGCGCTCTAACCAACTGAGCTACGCTACCATATAACTGTGTTATTGTAACAAAATCCAAAGGGTTTTTCTAGAGATACAGGCAATTTATCAGTATAATGGTTATATGAACAAAAAGGTGATTATGTTTTTTGTATTTCTTTTTAGCATTGCTGGGGGGTACTTGCCGGTTGTTTTAGGTGTTGATATCTTTAGCGCCTGGAGCATTTTGGGTGGTATGATTGGTGGATTTGTTGGAATTGGGGTTGGCGTGATGGTTTCTAAAAGGTTCGGCTGATGGCTGGCAATAAATACATTGTCGCTGTTAGTGGCGGGGTCGATTCGGTGGTCTTGCTGGATATTTTGGCGCGCCAAAAGGGCAATCAGTTGATTGTCGCTCATTTTGATCATGGTATTCGACCTGATTCGCATATGGACGCAGAGATTGCCAAAAACCAGGCAATCAAACATAATTTGCAATTTGAAATTAAACGCGAAGAACTGGGCCCAAATGCTAGCGAAGAATTGGCGCGTGATCGTCGTTATAATTTCCTACGTGAACTGGCAGATAAATATGATGCGCAAATTATCACCGCACACCACGCAGACGATGCTATCGAAACGGTCGCGATTAATCTGATGCGCGGGACTGGTTGGCGTGGGTTGGCGGCAATGGATTCGCCAGATGTTATTCGCCCGCTGACGGATAAAACTAAATCAGAATTAATAAAATATGCTAAACGTCGTAAATTGAATTGGCGTGAAGACAGCACAAATGCAGACGACAAATATATGCGCAATCGCATCCGCCAAAATATTGCCAAAATCAGCGAGGATGTCAAACGCCAGTTGTTGGCATTATGGGTGACGCAAAAATCTATCAAAGAATTGATAAATACAGAGCTAAAAACATTAGTCGGTGACGGTCCGACATACAGCCGGTATTTTCTGACGAATGTTAATGAAACAGTAGCTATCGAATGTTTACGTTATATTACGAGGGCCAAATTGACTCGTCCGCAGATGCTAAAATTGTTACACAATATCAAGACAATTCAGCCAGGCAAAACTTATAGCGCGGGCAGTGGCGTAAAAGTTAATTTCACCTCTCGTAATTTTACCGTTGAACTGTTAAAGTAAGTATATAAAACAAAACGCTGATGAACGCGAAAGGGAAATGTAATTCTTCATGGCAATCAAACCACCAAATCCAATTAATCTGAACAAAAAACCGAGCAATCTAATCAGGCTAGGCCTGTTCTGGGTAATAGTAATATTTATAATAATCGCCGGACTGACTTTTTTGACGCCTGCTGATAATTTGAAAGAAGTTGCATTGTCAGATGTCGTGAATCGTGCAAATGCTGGTCAGATTACCAAATTGGAAATACAGGGAAATGATATCAAGATCACGCCCAAAGGCAGCGACAAAGCAACTGAAAAGTCCGTTAAACAGTCAGACAGCAGTATCCAAGAACAGGGTCTGAAAAACGATGCCCCGGTTGAATTAAAGATCGTAGAACCGTCAACCACCGGCAGTACAATTTGGGGGCTGGCTTCAATAATTATCCCTATTGTTCTGATCGCGGCTGTATTCTTTTTCATGATGCGTCAGGCCCAAGGCCAAAATAACCAAGCAATGGGATTTGGTAAATCAAAAGCAAAATTATACGGTGCCGACAAGAAAAAAGTTACCTTTGACGATATTGCTGGTAGCGAATCTGCCAAACAAGATTTAGAAGAAGTCGTAGATTTTCTAAAGCATCCGAAAAAATATGAAGCGTTAGGCGCAAAGATCCCCAAAGGTGTCTTGTTAGTCGGTAGCCCAGGTACCGGTAAAACATTATTGGCACGTGCAGTTGCTGGTGAAGCCAATGTGCCGTTTTTCTCAATCAGCGGTTCAGAATTCGTTGAAATGTTCGTTGGTGTTGGTGCCAGTCGCGTTCGCGATTTGTTTGCCAAAGCAAAGAAAAATGCCCCAGCAATCATATTCATAGATGAAATCGATGCAGTCGGTCGCCGCCGTGGTAGCGGTATGGGCGGCGGACATGACGAACGCGAACAAACATTAAATCAGATTTTGGTTGAAATGGACGGATTCGAAAATGATACAAATGTTATCGTACTAGCTGCAACTAACCGTGTTGATGTATTAGACCCAGCGCTGCTACGTCCAGGCCGTTTTGATCGCCGAACAAATATTATGTTGCCAGAACGCAAAGACCGAGAGGCGATTTTGCAAGTTCACTTCAAGAAAAAACCAGCTGACGAAACTGTGAACTTGGATAAACTAGCTGCAAAAACCGCCGGTTCATCGGGTGCAGACCTGGCTAATATTGCTAACGAAGCCGCAATTATTGCCGCCAGGCGAAATGCCAAAAAGATTAGTAATGACGATTTGACCGAAGCGTTTGAAAAAATTGCAATTGGTCCAGAACGCAAAACCAAGATTATGAACGAAGCAGAAAAAGAAATGACGGCATATCACGAAGCCGGTCATGCATTGGTCGGGCATTTGATGCCAGACAGTGACCCAGTCCACAAAGTTACGATTATCCCTCGCGGTGCAACTGGTGGTGTAACTTGGTTCTTGCCACCCGAAGATAAAAACTATACCAGCGTGATTGAATTCAAAGATGTATTGGCGCGTGCATTAGGTGGTCGTGTGGCTGAAAAATTGATTTATGGTGCTGATCGCGTAACGACTGGTGCAGGTTCAGATCTACGCAAAGCAACTGAAATCGCACGCGAAATGATTATCGAACAAGGTATGGGAATTGGCCTGCGTGACCAGGTGTTCCATGAAGATAACGGCGGAATGATGTTCGATCGTATGACGCACGAACGTCCATACAGCGATGACACGGCCAAGGAAATTGACAAAGAAGTTGCAGTGTTGATCAAAGAAGCGGCAACTCGTGCCGAAGCTGTAATCACAAAAAATCGTGATGGTCTAGACAAACTGGCCAAAGCGTTATTGGTAGAAGAAACTATCGATGAAGATCGAGTAAACAAAATATTAAAAGATGCAGTTTTGCCAAAGGAGGCTAAGCTTTATTAGGCCTGGCGATTTCATATGGGACGATTCAAAAGTACTATAGCCCGCGCCAATCTCAAGCTTCCGTTAAAACTAGCGGCTACATTGTTGGCCAGTTCGACGCTGGTGTCTGGAGTATTGGGGTTATTCCGCGACCGCCAATTGAATGGGCTGTATTATAGTACTTATCCGCAAGGTATTGACGCCTATACGGTTGCTTTTAGTGTCCCGGATTTCATGTTTTTTATATTAGTTTCGGGCGCACTAAGCGTTACATTCATTCCGGTATTTAATCAGCGTCTGGCTGATAACAACAAGAAATCTGCTTGGGAATTATCGACCAGCCTGTTAAATTTGATGGCCGCCGTCACATTAGTCGCTAGTATATTGATAATTATATTTGCTGAACCATTGGTCCGATATGTCGTTGGGCCTGGCCTGGACGAATCTGGTCGTGCATTGGCCGTCAGTATGATGCGAGTGATTGCAGTCAACCCATTCTTGTTTGCGATTGCGACTGTGATTTCCAGTATGCAACAAGCCGTCGGGCGGTTTACTTTCTTTGCAATGGCGCCGGCAGTTTATAATATTGGCATTATTATTGGTGCGGTATTTTTCACTAATGGCATTAATCTATTCGGTTGGCAGATATTCGAAGGCGGGATCATGGGCGTGGCACTAGGTGTTGTTCTGGGTTCGGTATTGCAATTATTAATTAGCTGTATCGGGCTGTTTGGCATGGGATTTGATTACAGGTTTAAAATTTATTGGCGCAACAAAGGTTTTCGTAAAGTCCTATCGCTATTGCCGGCTAGGTCATTGGACCAGGGTATAGATTATGTGAACAGCATTGTTGAGACTAATTTGGCGTCGCGCATGGTTGCAGGTACGATTCGTGCTTATCAACAGGCAGCTACATTGTCATTTGTCCCGATTAATTTGATCGGGGTAGCTATCAGTACGGCTGCTTTCCCGAAAATGGCTGAACGTTTGGGCCAAGGCCGTCCAGACTTATTCAAATCAGAATTACAAACAGTGCTAAGGGTTATCATTTGGTTGGCATTGCCGGTCACTGTAATAACGTTCTTTGGTCGTGGTTATCTAGTTAACTTTATTAAAAACGGTGGTGATGTATTAATGGCCAGCATATTAGGGATACTAGCTATTGGTATATTATTCCGTTCTATTTATCACATATCTGCCCGTAGTTTCTATGCACAGCAGAACACTAAAACGCCACTGTATATATCATTTGTGGCTATTGGTTTGAATATTGCTTTGGCGATTTGGTTCACCATGGGCCTGGGCTTCGGAGTTTATGGTCTGGCATGGGCATCTGCCATAGTTGCAGCCGTTGAAGTAGCTATACTATTTGTAATGATGTCCAAATCTATCAATGGATTATTTGATATAAAATTCGTTCACGCCACTATTAGAATGGTGATTGCTGCTGCACTCATGGGCGTAATCTCATATATCTGTGTTGTCATGCTGCCTTTGAATTTGACCGACCAAAGTTTCTTGTCCAGTTTTCCAAAATTCGGGTTAATAGTTGTTATTAGCGGATTATTTTACATAGTTGTTTGTAAATTGTTCAGACTGTCAGAAGTTGATCCGATTATTGATCGGGTCAAAAAATTGCTGTTTGGTAGGTTCAGAAAAGTATGACCATAGATCATATTAGAAATTTTTGTATCATTGCACATATCGATCACGGCAAATCAACGCTAGCTGATCGTATGTTGGAATTGACCGGTACTGTATCGCAACGTGATATGAAATCGCAGTTGCTAGACAGCATGGATCTAGAACGCGAAAAGGGTATTACGATTAAATTGGCCCCAGTTCGTATGGTCTACAAAGGCTATGATTTGAATTTGATTGATACGCCTGGGCACGTAGATTTTAGCTATGAAGTTAGCCGTTCGTTGCAAGCTTGTGAGGGTGCAGTATTGGTTGTTGACGCCAGTCAGGGTATTCAAGCACAGACTTTGGCCAATGTTTACCTGGCGATGAACGCAAATTTAACAATCATTCCAGTGTTGAACAAAATCGATCTACCAGCAGCTGATGTTGCACGAGTCAGCGCCGAGATTATCAATTTGCTAGGCTGCGACGAATCTGAGATTTTGAAGATTAGTGCCAAAACTGGTGCGGGTGTGATCGAAGTATTGGACGCTGTGGTTGAACGAATACAATCGCCGCAAGGTGATGAAAACGCCCCGTCTCGTGCACTGATTTTTGACAGCTATTATGATGATTATCGTGGCGTAATTTTGTATACCAGAATTGTTGATGGTTCGGTTAAAAAAGGCGACGTAATCGAGATGATGGCGACTAATGCCAATGGGATTGCGCTAGAAGTTGGCGTGTTGCAGCCTACGATGCGACCAGATACTGAATTGGCGACAGGCGAGATTGGTTATATTGTAACGAACTTGCGCACGACTCGTGATGCACGGGTAGGTGACACAGTCACAACTCGTCGTTCGCATACCGATTCGCAATTACCAGGTTACAAATTAGTAAAACCTTTCGTCTACGCAGGATTTTTCCCAGTTAGTAATGATGATTACCAGAATCTCAAAGACGCGATTGAAAAACTAAGTTTATCTGATTCGGCATTGCAATTCGAACCTGAAAATTCGCCGGTGCTAGGATTCGGCGTTCGAATCGGCTTCTTGGGATTGCTACATATGGACATTATTCGTGAGCGACTAGAGCGTGAATATAATCTGGATTTGATAGTCACTAATCCATCGACAGATTATCAGGTGTCATTAGCAAATGGGGAAGAATTAGATATTAAAAGTGCCAGTGACCTGCCTGATGTTAGCCGTGTTCGCGAAATTCGTGAGCCATGGATAAAGGGAGAGATAGTCGTACCCAAAGATTATATTGGCGGCGTCCTGCAATTAATTATTAGCAAACGTGGCATGCAAAATAACCTCAGTTATATTGATGAACGGGCGTTAATTAGTTTTCAGGCTCCACTAGCAAATTTGTTGACTGATTTTTATGATCAATTAAAATCAATCACCAGCGGATATGGATCTTTTAATTATGGACTGGATGATTATCGGGCCGAAGACCTAGTGCGACTAGATTTTTATGTGTCTGGAAATATTGTTGATTCACTCAGTATTATGGCGCACCGGTCCGAAGCACAGGGTTTAGGTCGCAAAGTCGTTGATAAATTAAAAGAAGTAATTCCACGTCAGAATTTCCAAGTTGCACTGCAGGCTGCAATTGGTGGAAAGTTCATTGCCCGCGCTGATCTATCTGCATATCGTAAAGATGTTACGACTGGTTTGTATGGTGGCGACGTATCGCGCAAGAAAAAGGTATTGGCAAAACAAGCCAAAGGTAAAAAGCGTATGAAGCGATTCGGCAAAGTCGACATCCCATCAGAAGCCTTTACCGTAATGCTCAAGCGTGATTAAATTCACATATTATAAAATAAAAAGTCCATTTGCAAGGTCCGACCCTGCAATTGAGACTCTGAGAAAAACCTTTAGGTTTGTCTTATGTACCTTTAGGCCATTGCGTGGTTAGAGCGTGGGCGAATGTCGGATATAATTCGAGATCGTTGTATCGGCGCGATTTGTTTTGGTTTGAAATATACCCATTCGGCTGGCTCAACTTTTACAGGCGCAGATTTGGCAGGAGCGATGTCCATGAAGGTCCGTTTTGGAGTTGGACTAGTAAATACTGGTTGTGCAACTTCAGCTGGTTTGACCGTTTCCATTTCAGCGACTAACGCATTGAATGACGGCATTAATTCTGGTACGAAATCAGTAGAGGTTGCAGGTTTGATGAATGCTTTTCGAGTGACGATACGTGCTTTACGGTCAACTATAGCATGGTTAACTACGACGATCAGTATGGAAAGGTTATATAGGGCAATTATTGGCACAGCGATTAATATGCTGGTCATGAAATCATAAGTGAAAGGTGCGATTAGCGCAATTATCAGGCTACCCAGAACCACCCATTTTTCGGCCTTTAGCAATTTACGTGGTTTTAATGGTTTGATGCCGTCGACGAATGTGATTAACAATGGTAATTGGAACATGATGACAAATGTGATAATGATATTGGTGACAAAATTCAGGTAACTGTCAGCTGATATCAATGCACTAATGCCGCCGATCTGGAATCCTGCAAAGAATTTCAGAGTGCCAGGTAGGATACAGGTGAATGCAAATGTTGCACCTGCCATCGCTAGCACCGAGGAAATAGCGGTGGTTATATAGACTCGTTTTTTAGGGATGGCTTTTTCAAAAGCCGGCTGGACGAACATTATCAGATTGTAAATTATAATAGGGATGGTAATTGTCAGCGCGCCCATAAAACAGATCTTCATTACAAATGCGAAACTGCCGGCCGGGTTGCTGTAATATAGTGGTGCGCCTAGTGGCGAACGTAGTAAATTCAGTAGTGGTTCATAGACTAGGTAAACCCCAACGCCAGCAACGACTAATACAATAGCCGACACTAATAACCGTTTCGTCAATTCACGAATATGATCGGTTAGTTTTGTCGCTGGTTGCGAGTTTTGAGCTGAACGCCTCACCTTACCGCCCT
>JBAXFD010000014.1:0-16803 GCA_037140095.1 Candidatus Saccharimonadota bacterium | reverse complement strand
TATAGGGATGGAGGGTAGTCTACCCTAAAAACACATTGCATATACTCTAACATTTAAGTTAGGATAGGGGGTATAAGGTGCTTTTGGTTAATCTCGCAATATAACCAATCAGTCACATATTAGCATACATTTGACATGGTGTCAAGACACTTAGACATAAAATATATGAAAATCAATACAATATCACCCCTAGAGCATAAATTCACCCAGATAATAGAAACTATTGCTGATTGCCCAAAAAGATTATATTTTATCGGGAAACTACCCGAACACCGACGCGTATCTGTTGCAATCGTCGGCACGCGTAAGCCAACAGCGTACGGCAGGGAAGTAACTCATAAAATAGCCTATGATCTAGCGAAACACGGTGTAGTTATAATCAGCGGGCTATCTCTAGGAACAGATGGCATCGCACATCAGGCTGCATTAGAAGCGGGCGGGACCACGATGGCAGTACTGGCCAATGGGGTAGATATCATATATCCGGCAGCGCACAAAAATTTGGCTGATAATATATTAAAATCTGGCGGAGCAATCCTCAGCGAATACGAACCGGGGATAGAGGCGCGCGAATTCAGATTCGTCCACCGTAACCGCATCGTCAGCGGGCTATCGGACGCTATTATCATCACCGAGGCTGCGATTGAAAGCGGTACTATACTGACTGCATCATACGCCCTAGAACAGGGGCGAGAAGTATTCGTCGTGCCCGGCAATATCACCAGCCCGCTATCTGCCGGTTGCAATAAACTAATCAAACAAGGTGCCAACCCGATAACTTGCGCCGAAGATGTCCTAGAAATCATCGCCCCAAACCTATTGAAATCTCAAAACATGTTACCACTAGGGGCAAATGCACTGGAAACCCAGATAATATCCCTGTTACAATCTGGCATCCGCGACGGCGACGAATTACAGGCCCAATCTGGCGCCGACATCAGCGAGTTCTCGCAAACAATCACCATGATGGAAATATCTGGCACCTTGCGCGCACTAGGCGGAAACCAATGGACGCTGCGCTAAACCCCTTATGCTCGCAATAACCAAATTTCATTGTTAGAATACTGATAACTAGCAATCTGTTCAACGAGAGGCGAAATTGTGGTTTCTAGTTAGAAACTTTACAATTTTTGTTAATCTGAAAATAACAGGCATAGCCTTTTTTATATAAATATTCTAGCTACACAAAGGGAGTGGATGTAATTGCACAGTGAAAAAGAGATTAAATCTATCGCAAGACACTTGGGTTTGGGTTACTACACTGCCTTGGTACGAGAATCCTTAAAAATTGATGGCAGTTATCATCGTGGATGTAATGACCTACGTAAAGTTAATTCCCTAAAAGGGGCGATTGAACATTACAACAAAGTTAAAACTGACGCAAAGAGAGATTTACCAACAAAATTGGCAATAAAGAAAGTTTGCCAATTCTGGCCTGAAAGTAATCAGGAAACTATAAAAAAGGACGGTGGATAATATGAACCTAGATAGTTACAAAGGTATCCCAGATACAATAGACAGCTTTGCAGAAAAGCTTGGCGAAGAATACGGGATCGGAAAAATTCCTAGAAAGGAAGTCCACTATTGTTTCATCGTAGACCTAGAAACAATAGACCTAGAATACCAAATGCGATATTTCTTTTTCCCCAAATCATCCCCAAAAGAAAGTGCTGCATTAAATGCGCGAACCCAACAATTACTAAAAGAGGAATGTGCAAAACGTAAAGAGTTCATCAGCATATGGGGGATAAGACATTACCCGTTTTTGCTGATGAATGAAGGTAACCTCCAAATTCTAAATGATGAATTGCTCAAATCAGCAACAGTGAAAATGCACTTTGACATGCTAATGGGGTTTAATGAAGTCAATAGCCCAACATGGTTAAAGGCTGCAAAAGGCTGGGAAGAGAGTAAAGATTAACAATTGTAAAGATCCACAAAAGTCATGACAGTAATGTTGTGGCTTTTTTTAATTCCAAAAAAACTAAACCATAACTGTTATTCCAACAGATTTGACAATACCTAGGTTTACAAACTAGCATAAGTTCAGTAGTATAAGTCATTGCATATGAGTAAGAATCTAGTCATCGTCGAGTCACCAGCCAAAGCCAAAACCATAGAAAAATATCTAGGCGGTGATTTTACTGTACTTTCCAGCGTCGGCCATATCCGTAGTATTATCAAAAAAACCAAAGGCAGCGAACTGCCAATCGACGTCAAAAACGGCTACAAAACCACCTACGAAGTTGACGACGACAAAAAAAAGATTATCACTGGGTTGAAAAAAGCCGTCAAATCAGCCGACACAGTCTGGCTAGCAACCGATGAAGACCGCGAAGGTGAAGCCATTGCTTGGCATCTATGTGAAGTATTAAAACTAGACATTGCAAAAACAAAACGCATCGTCTTCCACGAAATCACCAAAACTGCTATTGAAGATGCTATCAAAAACCCACGGACCATCGACATGGATCTAGTCCAAGCTCAACAAGCGCGCCAAATCTTGGACCGCCTAGTAGGTTTTGAACTGTCACCAGTTGTCTGGCGCAAAGTCCCGGGCGGTAAATCTGCCGGTCGCGTCCAATCTCCAGCTGTGCGGCTACTAGTCGAACGCGAACGCGAAATCGACGGATTCAACGGATCATCTAATTTCAAAGTCACGGCCGTATTTACCCATGGCGGCGATTCTATCAAGGCCGAACTGCCAAACCGATTTGATACCGAGCCACAGGCTCAAGCGTTCCTAGAAAGCCTGCTAGATGCCAAATTAACGGTCTCTAATGTCACCACTAGCCCAGCAACGCGCAATCCAGCCGCGCCTTTCACCACCAGCACATTGCAACAAGACGCCAACAGCCGACTAGGATTCGGCATCAAAGCCACCATGTCCAGCGCTCAGAAATTATATCAAGAGGGTAAAATCACCTATATGCGAACCGATTCGGTCACGCTGAGCGGCCAGGCCATCGCCGCCGCTGCCGACTACATCAAATCTAAATTTGGCGATCAATACAGCACCGTTCGGGCATTCAAAACCAAATCTGCCAGCGCCCAAGAAGCTCACGAAGCCATTCGCCCAACAGATATGGGCCTAGAACGGGGCAGTAGCAACGAATACGACCAAAAACTGTACGACCTAATCCGTCGCCGCACCCTAGCCAGCCAGATGGCACCAGCAAAACTGGAAAAAACAGTTATAACTATTGGCATTACATTGCCAAATTCCAATAGCCAAATTCCAAAAGCCAATTTTGAAGCCAAAGGCGAAGTTATTATATTTGACGGATTTTTGAAAGTTTACGGCGGCAGCAAAACCGAAGCCGAAATCCTGCTATCTGTTGCCACAGGAGACGAACTAGCGCTAAATACTGCAAATGCCCGCCAAGTCTTTGGCCGACCACCAGCCCGCTATAGCGAAGGTAGTCTAGTCAAAAAGCTAGAAGAACTAGGTATCGGCCGCCCATCAACCTATGCAACCATCATTAACACCGTCCAAGTCCGCGGTTATGCCGAAAAAGGCGAGGGCGAGGGCCAACCCCGCGATGTAATCACACTAAATCTAGCCAAGTCCACCATCAAACGCGAAATTATTACTGAAAAAACAGGGGCGGACCGAGGTAAACTAGTCCCAACTGCTGCCGGACAGATAGTTAGTGACTTTTTATGCAATCATTTTGATAAAATCGTCGATTATGGCTTTACTGCATCTGTCGAAACCGGCTTTGACCAGATAGCAACAGGGGCGCTAGCCCGAAACAAGATGTTAGACGGATTTTACATTCCATTCCATAAACTGATCGAACAATCTGGCGGGATCGACCGCAGCACCGTATCCCAAGCCCGTGAAATAGGTATTGATCCCAAGACGAATAAGCCAGTATTGGCACGATTCGGCCGTTTTGGACCGATGTTGCAATTAGGTAGTGGGGCTGAGGACGAAGACAAACCGCAATTTGCCCCAATGCCAGCCGGTCGCAAGATAGAAAATGTGACATTAGAAGAAGCTTTGCATGCATTCAAATTGCCACGTCTAGTAGGCGAAACTGCCGACGGAGACACAATCAAGGCCAATGTCGGCCGTTTTGGCCCATATATCCAGATAGGTAAACTATTCGTCAGTATCAAACCATTTGACCCACATACCATCACACTGGAAGAATCGTTAGAATTATACGCCAACAAACTGAAATCCGAAGCCGAAAAAAACATCGCTGATTTTGGCGACGGTATTAAAGTTCTAAAGGGTAGATTCGGACCATATATCACTGACGGCGCCAAAAACGCTAAGATTCCCAAAGGCACCGAACCAGCTGAAATCACTCACGAACAGGCTATAGAATTGCTAAAATCTGCTCCAGCCAGCAAAAAACGCCACGTTGTCCGCAAAACAACAAAAAAGCGTCGCACCACAAAGAGTAAGTAATTGAAAGTCCTACATAACTATTTACATATAGTGTCTATTTAATGTTATAATGAATTAAGTATACAAAGTACTTGACATTAACAAAACATTCTTTTACAATATAAGTATATCTAAATATTAGTTTATTCCTACGGTGGCAGGAAAAGGAACAAGGATCATGAGCAATACACCAGAAAAAGAACAAAAAATCGATTTACAGGCTAGCGTCAAAGAAATATTGGCCGCTATTGACCAAGAACGCGAACGCGAGATTATTACTCGTCGTTTCGGTTTGTACGACCGCCGCGAAACACTAGAACAAATCGGTGAGCTATTGGGTATTACTCGAGAACGTGTCCGACAACTAGAAAAAGCTATCTTAATCCGCCTAAAAATGGCTGCCGAAAACGGTAAAATCGCTGGTATTGCAGGTGTTGAAAAGACTTTGATCCGAACACTGACTGATCTAGGCCGAACTGCTCGTGTCCAAGACCTAGCTGACGCCCTAATCGGCAAAACTACTGACCAACGCGAACGCGCACACGTCGGTTTCATTGCAGAATTATCTCCAAACCTAACTGTTATCAACGAGAATGATGATTACTACCACAGTGTCAGCATCCGCGAAAACGGCGATGAGAAGAAAATCAAATCCGAAGTCGATGCTATCGTAGCCGTCGTCAAAAAACACGGTGAACCACTAACTATTGATCAATTACACGACAAATTATCTTATGATCACCCAAACTACGTCCGCGGGCTAGCCAGTGTTTCCAAAGCGTTAGCTCACCTAAAAGACAGCTGGGGACTATTAAAATGGCCAACTGTTAACCCTAAAAACATCCGTGACAAAATCTTTGTTGTCTTAGAGGAAAACAAAAAACCAATGCACTTTAGCGAAATCTCTGAATCTATCAAAGATAGTAATTTCAAACGCAAAGACGTCACAACCCAAGCCATCCATAACGAATTAATCAAAGATTCACGATTCGTCCTAATCGGCCGTGGTATCTACGCACTATCTAGTTGGGGATTCAGCCGTGGAACAGTTAGCGATATTATCGCTGATGTGTTAAAAAACGCTGGCGAACCTTTGCACCGCGACGAAATCGTCAAACGTGTACTAGACAGCCGCCAAGTCAAAGAAACCACAATTTTGCTAAACTTACAGAGTAAACCTCAATTCAAACGTGTTGCCAAAGCTACTTATATATTTGAACCAGTTTCAAAATAACAAACATTGTCAAGTCGCCACCAAAGTGAGACAATAAAAGGGTAAATCATGGGTATATTGTTGTCTATCATAAACATCTTGCTACAGTGGTACGTATGGCTACCAATCGTGATAATTCTCGCGTTTTTAACGTGGCGCAATTATCGCAATATTGAAGTCGCACCAGATGTCGACAGCGACCTATTGATACTAGAAATCCCCAAAGCCAATGACAAAAGCGAGCTGGCAGCCGAACAACTATTCGCCAGCCTTCATGGTATCCTGCGCGACAAAGAAGAATTAAAACTTAATAACAACTGCCAAGAACACCTCAGTTTTGAAATTGCATCCGTCAATGGACAGATCCGTTTCTACGTCTATGTACCAAAAACATTGCGTAGTTTCGTCGAAGGCCAGATATATTCTCAATATCCTAGCGTCCAGATACGTGAAGCCGAGGAAGATTACGTCACGCACGAGATTGAGCACAGCGTAGCATATTCGGCCGAGATAACATTATCGGCCAACGAAATGTTACCGATCAAAACCTTCCAAAGCTTTGAAGTCGACCCATTGGCCGGTATTACAGGGGCATTGGCCAAACTAGAATCAACCGGTGAAGAAGTCTGGATACAGATATTAACCAGACCGATTGCTGATAGCTGGCACAAAAACTCTGACCACTGGATCAAAGGTGTTAAAAAAGGTAAATCCGCAGGTATTATTAACGGAGAAAGCCTATCTTGGTTCGGCAAGGCCCTCAGCGCCCTATGGGCACCACCAGATGAAAGCAAAGCCGGTGGAGCAACCAAAGAATTAAGCGAACGTGACAAAACTCGAGTGTCCGAAGCCGAGAAAAAAGCCACCAAATTAGGTTACAAAGTCAAAATCCGCCTGGTCTATATGGGGGAGAGTACTGTCAACGCACGTTTGCGTATGCAGGCAATTGTTGGAACATTCAAACAATACAACAGCACCAATCTAAACGGATTCAAAATGTCAGGCGCCAGTTTCAAAAAAGAAGACCTAGTCGGATACCGCAAACGCCGATTTAACGGTGGTGGTTTCATATTGAATATAGAAGAACTAGCCAGCGTCTACCACTTGCCACACACCAACGTTGAAACACCTAACGTCGTCTGGGCCAGCAGCAAAAACGCTGAACCGCCTTCAAAACTACCGATTATCACTGGCAACACTGCTATTGATGAAAACATCAGCGCATTTGGCATGACCAATTTCCGCGGTGTTAACCACCAATTCGGCATGTTACGATCTGACCGCTCTCGTCACGTCTATATCATCGGTCAAACCGGTGCTGGTAAATCTGGTACATTGGAACTATTCGCTCTCAGCGATATATTCCACGGCCATGGATACGCCATCATTGACCCGCACGGAGATTTCGCCGTCAATAATATGCGATTCATCCCAGGCAGCCGTCTGGACGACGTCGTCTATTTTAACCCTGCCGACACCGCATTCCCAATCGGGTTCAACCCGCTAGAAATCACTGAATACAATAAAAACCAAAAACCTAATATCAGTTCCGAAGTTATCGGCGTTCTAAAACGTATGTTCGGGGAATCTTGGGGACCACGCCTAGAATACATCTTGCGTTACACCATCCTGGCGCTACTAGACCGCCCAACGACAACAATGCTAGACATTACTAGGATGCTAACAGATAAAAAATTCCGATCGGAAACATTAGATTACTGCCAAGACACAGTCGTATTGAATTTCTGGAAATATGAATTTGCCAGCTGGAATGAAAAATTCGTCGCCGAAGCAATCTCACCAGTTCTAAACAAAGTCGGTGCCTTTACCGCCAACCCAATTATCAGGAACATCATCGGTCAACCCAAATCTACATTTAACATCCGCAAAATGATGGACGAAGGCAAAATCCTAATCGTCAATCTATCCAAAGGTCTAATCGGCGAAGACAACGCTTCAATCCTAGGCGCATTCCTAGTCACCAAAATCCAGCTAGCGTCAATGAGCCGTAGCGACATTGAACATGTTGAAGACCGCCGACCTTTCTATCTGTACGTAGACGAATTCCAGAACTTTGCGACCGATTCATTCGCCACGATTCTATCTGAGGCCCGCAAATACGGCCTGAACCTAACTGTGGCCAACCAATACATCAGCCAAATGAGCGAAACCGTTCGTGACGCTGTATTCGGTAACGTCGGTACGGTTATATCTTTCCGCGTCTCGGCTGACGACGCCCCAATCCTGTCTAAACAATTTGAACCGCAATTCGAACCAAACGACCTGTTACAGATGCACAACCGTAATTTCGTAATTAACATGGTTATCAAAGGCGAGAAATCTCCAGCATTCAATGCCTCAACATTGACACTGCCAACTCCACAGATAGACAACACCGGTAAAATTATCGAAAACACCCGACGCAACTACAGCCGTCCTAGGGCCGAAATAGAGGCCGAGATATCCGAAGCCATAAAACCACCAGAAAACCTGCAACGAGTGCCTAAAAACCAGCCTAAATGGCCAATGGGAGGCGAACCAGTCAGCCAACCACAGACCATGCCAGCCGAGCAGAGTAGTGCCCCAAATCCCACCCCTGTTGTAACAGAGGTAGATTCTGAAGCTCCAAAACCAAAACGCAAACGCAACCGCAAACGCAAACCACGTCCCGAAGGTTATCAACCAAGCCCGAACAGCCAACAAACGCCACAACCAGGCGAAACATTCCAAATCAAACACTAATAACTAAACCGGTTATGCTTTGTGACAACAGGTCAGAATGCTAAGATAGTACCAGCTGTTGAGGTGGTTTCACCATCTCTGGCTAGACCTTTGATATCGTAAATCTAAAAAAATAATCTAGGCTCAAGTCTCAAGCCTTGTGAATATATATACGCACCACCCGATTTTTTAAAAAAATATATAAAGGACGTGATGTAATGAACGCAAGTGAAGTAGCACGAGGAACTTTAACTGATGTCAATAAAGTATGGAAAGTAGGTGAATTATGGGATGCCTATCAGGCTGCACCAGAAGGAAGTATTGAAAAACAATATTACGCCAAGATGATTGATAAAGCATTCGAAAAAAGCCTCATTCTACAGCTACTAGAAGAACACAAGATTGCCACGGGAGAAAAGATGACAGTAACTGATTTTGCTGTTTTCTTGGACTATGTTCCAAAATTCAGCAAGGCCTATGAAAGAATAACGGAATTTTTACGCAATGTGACTGAGCGGATAATGAGACAGGCCAAAGACAGAGAAGAGCTTAAAGAGATAGTAGAGAGCATTAAGTCTTTGCGCAAATATAAAATTCGTGGCAATTGGTACTATGGGCCGAAATATGGCAAGCCCATTGTATCCCTGGACAGGTCCTTATCAATAGAACTAAATCCGGATTTGAAACGAATTTATGACGGGAAGATGAAATACCTGCCAAAGTAGTAATTTAGATTTGATGATCAGCAAAGAAACATCTCAGGCAACTGGGGTGTTTTTTATTCCATCAATATCACCATGGACGTCCAGAAAGTACTACCGATATAGAACAGAAATAGAACAGGCCCAAAATGAATATGAATTGATCCAGGCCGGGTCGAACAGCCCAAAATCACATAGAATAATTTGGTCACGAATTTGACCATGAAAAACCAGAATTTAAAAAATATGGAAAACAGCTAAAAACCGACACACAAAACCAAAAGCAGTAGCGACCATAAATCGCATGTACGAAATAGTAGGGCAAGCCCGCAAAACAATACCAAACGAATTGAATTACTAATCACAATTCAAACATAGACGTAACGTCGTACAATATACCTTTTACGACATAGAATATATGTTTAATAGATGAGTTAGCATGCGTCTACTATACTGGCATATCACCACTCTCACTGCTAATAGTAGGGGTGAGTATATATTAACAACCTGCTATTGATACCTGCATTACTATTTCGTAACATTCTATAATCTAAAATCTATAATCCATAATCTACCTGCAATTGTTGTAGACTTTCGTTGTCATTGTCATTGTTTTCCACAGGCTGCTCTATCCTCGCCTAATACGTCGCATTTGCTTTTTTGTTATTTCTATATTTATATATGTTTTTTTATAAATATCTATTCTTTATCAAAAAACGAACAAATTTAGAACACCGGGAGTAGTGGGAGCGAGTAGTGCCTTTTTAAAACCATTACCTATAAAAAGCTTTGCCACTAACACGAACATCTATATAGGCTGGTTTCTTGCCCTGGCTATCAAAGTACTTTACTGCCCTGTCCATATCCTCTATCTGTTCCCCCACTGCCCTGTCTATGGATAGGCTGATTAAATGGTCACCTTCTTGGATTCTAATCTTTAATTCGCGAGTCGTCCCGGCCGGTATTATAGCCTGTGTAACAGTGTATCCTCGATCTTTTGCCAACGCCACAACGCGGCCAACAAAGCCCAAAAATCGTTTACTAACCACTGCTGCACCAGATTGAACGGCGGCACCACTTTCATCTAATATCTGTACTGTCGGCTCATCAAAATAATTATTTTCAAATGAAGCTCCGGCTGAATCAACATAGTATTGTTTGTTATTAATAACCCAACCCGCAACTGGTCGACGTAACTCAACACTGAATCTAGTTTTGCCTATACCAACTGCATTTTTCTGGACAACACTAGCGACTTCGGGCATTTTGTCTATCACATAGGCATCCAAAGCCTTGCTGTCTAATAAAAACGCCAATCGACCAGCCGGATTAGTATCTAGATAATCTTGGATGGCCTTTTCATAACCAGACAGATCAATCGGTTTTAATACCGAGGAATTCACCACGCTAACAGACGCACTAGCCGTGAACTGGTTCACTAGGATAAATAGGATTGCCGACGATGTAATCACAGCCAACAAAACACTGGCTACTTTGCGTCGTTTAATAGTCAAATGATGCGTCTGTGACCGAGGTGAATTGATGCCTGGAGACGCGGCATTAACCAATGTCTGGTTACGCCTAAAACCACCTGATAGATCAGATTTAATAGTGGTACCGTCTGGCGCAAGCCGACGACCAGGTATATTAGACTGTTTTTTTCTAAATAATCGCATATTGTTTATGGTTTATTATACTCGACTTATGGGCTAGTTGTCAGCTGTATCTTATTTAATACTAGAAATCACCATATCGGCAACATCGCGAGCCGCCTCGGGACGAGCAAACGATGCGAACCTTTTCGCCATAGCCTTTGTAGCCGCTGGGTCGTCCAATAGGCCACGTATCACTGGCACAATGATATTTGGGTCATTGACCAGATCTTTCTCGTCTATGACCTTCACGGCGTCCTGCTCGGCGTATACAGCCGCATTCTTGACTTGATGACCACCAGTTAATTGACCATTAGGTACAATAATCGCCGGTCTAGCCAACGCAGCTAGTTCCAATATAGTAGTCGCCCCGGCTCGGGTCACGACGATATCTGCCGCTCCTAGCAACAATGCCATATCTTTGGCAATAAACGGATGCAATTGAAAATCTTTACTATTAGGTGGTACCAATGACCTTAGTTCATCATACTGCCCTGCCCCAGAATTCAAAACCACAGACCCTAGACGCAATATCTCGTCTAGCGCCATAACTACAGCGTCATTAACCCTTTGGGCCCCTAGACCACCACCAGTTATGACAATTAGCGGTTTATCTGTTGCTAGTCCCCACTTCACTCTCGCCTCTGTTCGCTCTCTGTCAGAAAACTCATGGAATTCATCAGACACAGGAATCCCCGTATAGACAGATTTATCAGCAGCGTATGAGTAATATTTCAATGGCGCACCAGTGGCGATTGCCTTGGCCCACCTGCCTAATATCCTATTAGTTAACCCCGGATGAGCATCAGAATCGTGAATAACCAGAGGTATCATCAGTGCTCGCGCAGCAATGCCAATTGGCAAACAGACATAGCCACCTTTGGTGAAAACAACATCGGGTCGCCAAATAACTAATTTGATCAAACTCTGCAAAAACCCGAACAGTACCAAAAATATATCTCGGATATTCAGCATGACTGTTGAAAACCAGAATAGCTGACGCCACATCGAAACATGGCTGTATCGGCGTAATTTTCCAGCCATAATAGTCTGCACTTTTATAGTAGGGTCAACATTGTGAATTATAGATCTAGCCTGAGGTGCAAATTTACGATCACACCAAAATCTAATTTCTGCCGAACTATCGGTTTTCTTAATTTCTCGTAAAACCGCCACGGCTGGAATGACGTGACCGCCCGATCCCCCGCCGCCTATTAGAATCTTCATATTGCGCCTCCTTTAAATTTGACGAAAAAACAGTATAACTAGATAGTTGGAAAACCAAACCTAACGCAGCTGCAATGAAAGCCATGCTGGTACCGCCAAAACTTAGTAATGGCAGTGTTATACCCGTCAATGGTGCTAAACCTATCATTGACGCTACATTTAGCATAACATGCGCAGCTAACCAACCAAACACACCGGCCACTAATAACCTTAGTCGAATATCCGCTAGATTATCCATTATCTTTAATAGCCTGGTCAACAGTGCCGTAAATAATGCCAATATAACTACCAGGCCGACAAACCCGAATGTTTCACCCATAATCGCAAATACCGAGTCATTAATTGCCTCTGGTAAATATCCGGTAGCCTGAACGCTATTACCTACTCCGACACCGAACAACCCACCTGAGCCAATAGCCAATTTTGCATGCTCGACGTGGTAGCTTTCACTGTCACCACTGATTTCCAACGATGAATTATCGCCTTTTAGGAAAGTCATCAATCGCTCAACCCTATGAGGCGCACTAACGATCACAATCACACCAACAACGGCCACTAGACCAGCAATCATCACTCCGTTGCGCAGATTAATCTTGCTAACCAATAACATAGCCAATATGATACCCGCTAGCGCAATACCTGTCCCAAGGTCTTTTTGAACTATAACTATGAAAAACATCGCGACAGCGGTTATCGCGCCCAATGGTATCAAAGTCTCTTTGATATCGTTCTGTTTGTCTTGGCGGGCTTTATTCCCCAGGAACAGGGCTATAAATGCCAACAAAGCAAACTTTAACAACTCGGCCGGCTGAAAACTACCTAGTGCTCCTAGATTAAACCAACGAGTTGCACCCAATGATTCCTGAGCTATCCCTAGATTTGCAACACTTGCAACAGCCAATAACAGACATAAACCTAGTGCCACTAATACTAAACTTCTGGCATATTTCATCACCCATTTAAAAGGTATGAACGCCATTGCCGCAAAAGCCCCTAATGAGACTAACAAACTAACTAATTGTTTAATGAAAAAATAAGTATCCGTATAATCACTGCCATAGGCGTTATTTAGCACATTGGCACGTTGAGGCCCAATCGCATAAATGATTATCAGGCCTAACAACATCAACAAACCCATATACAGAACTACCATATAATCAGGCCTGTGTTTGCGTGACAAAACTAGATCATCAGACTGACTCTTTTCCATCAAAGAACGCGTCAAGGTTTTGACACCATCTGATCTCACTTAAATTCCGCTCCCGGACAATGCCAATAATACTCCGACGAACGCCGCAACGCCGCCAATCACCCAAAAACGCATCGTGACTTTCGTCTCAGGCCAGCCTTTTGCCTCTAGATGATGATGAAATGGAGCTGATATAAAAATCTTGCGTTTGAAAAACTTTTTACTAAAAATCTGGATCAAACTAGAACCTGCTTCGGCCACAAAGACGATACCAATAACAGGTAGTATGAATAATGTCCCAGTCAACATGGCAACAACACCTAATGCCGTACCTAGTGCAAAACTACCAACATCTCCCATAAAGAATCGCGCCGGAAATATATTGAACCACAGATAACTTAGTAGCGCACCAACTACTGTAAAACAAAATCCCGACAGTAATACTTGAGACTGGAATAAAGCAATAATACCAAATGCTCCAAAGCTAATTACTAACAAACCACCAGCTAGCCCATCCAAACCATCACTGATATTGACCGCGTTACTGGTTGCTACAACCACAAAGGCAAACACAGGTATAATCAACCAGCCTAGTTCCAGACCACCTACAAATGGGATATTGATTGACGAGAATCCTAATTTTGCAAAGAAGAACCAGCCCAGCGCCAACCCAACAGCTGTAATCATAGCGAATTTTATACTAGATCGCAGACCCGCAACTCCCCTGCCATCTCCGCGAACATTGATAATATCATCTAATAATCCTACAATCGCACCGCCAATCAATGCAGCCAGTGGCAACCATGTTTGGCCTCGGTCTAGATTAAAACCTAATGTTACTATTGTAATTGCTACAACGAATACAACACCTGCCATAGTTGGGATATGACGCCTGAATTTATCAGCATGCAATTTGTTGAAAACCGTCAAAGCCTGGCCATTAGTTGCAGTCGTGCGCTGCTTCTTCCAAAACTTATATTTATAAGCCAGATACGTATAAATCGGTGTCAGCAACATTGCCAACAAAAACGCTCCGACACTCAATACAAAAGTACTATTTAATTCTTGTGCTATCTGACCAAATGCTTGTAACATATTACCCTATCCTTTCGGTTGTATTTTTAAATAATCTAACATCCAATTCGAAATATCTGTGAAAATCGGCGCGGCGTTGTATGAACCGAACATCGCCTTGTTATCACCTGATACCTGTATCATTATGACATACCTGGAAAGCTCTGCGCTACCACCATAGCCCAAATAAGTACCAATTGTTTCCGTATCGACATAAACTCCGTTCTTTAGAACCTGCGAAGTTCCGGTCTTGCCCCCAATGTAATAACCAGGCTTATCCAGATAACCAAATAATGTAGATCTGACCGTATGGGCCATCTCTCTCATCTGACTAGCTGTCGAATTAGTTATAGGGTTTGATGGCGCGGGAACGCTATTCTCTTTTATATCGCCATTCTTGTCTAAAACGCCGGCCACAACAGTTGGCGTATAATAATTACCACCATTAACCAAAGAACAGAACGCGGATGCTACCTGTACCATAGTTATATCCATACCCTGACCAAATGCCATATTAGAATAACGAACTGCATTACCTTCTGTCTCGGCTGGCGAGATTATTGTTCCGGCTGCTTCATTGGCTAATTCAATCCCCGTTGTGCGACCTAATCTAAATCTATTATGGAAATAATCGTACATTGTTTCCCGGGCTTCTTTGGTTATACTCTTGCCATCACCCAGGCGTTCTAACACGGTGACAAATCCCGTATTCAATGAATAATTCAAAGCTTCTTGAAAAGTAATGATACCTGTATGGCCCAACGAATAATTTGATATCATCCTGTCATCAATCTTCATATAATCAGTATTGTTATAAGTCGAATCTGGCCTGACGACACCTTTGTCTATGCCCGTCGCCATAGTCAAAGTTTTAATATCCGAACCTGGTTCATAAGGCACCGAAACAACCGCATTATTAAAGGCTGACGCATCTTGGACTTGGCTAAATTCAGCCGGTTTATAAGTTGGCAAATTTGCCATTGCCATTACACGGCCGCTTTGCGGATCCATCACTATAACGCTACCGCGATCAACATCGGCAGCTTTTAGACCATCGGCCAAAGCTTGCTCGGCTTTTGATTGGATATTGCGGTCTATACTGAGAACTATATTATCGCCATCAACAGCCGGACGATTAATATTACCATCGCCTATAGTCAATGGAACATCGCTAACATCGGTGACTGATTGCAATAACCCGGCCTTTCCCGTTAACCTGTCATTTAGGCCGCCCTCAACACCGTATTGCCCAACACCTTCAAAATCAACAAAACCTAATGTCTGGGCAGCCAAGCCAACTTCTGGATAAACACGTTGTGACTGCTCTTGAAAACCGACCCCGTTCAAATCTTCGGCTTTTATCTTGTCGGCCTGGACACGAGTTACCTTGGTTGCCAGTACTTGATAACGACTGTCTTTTTTGTCCAACAAAGCCTGCAAATCAGCCCTGGCATTACCACCGGCAACTCGCCTAACAACATCAACAACTTTGCCACTGTCAGTAACTGTTTGCGGGTCAGCGAAAACAGTGTAAACTGTCTGATTCATTACCAATGGCACTGGAGTCGTGCCGTCCAACGCATAAATAAGCCCACGTTTTGGTGGGATCGTTAAACGTTTGACCTGTTCCGTACTAGCGACACCAACATAGTAATCATGTTGAATAATCTGCAAATAGAATAACCTAGCAACGAATATGCCCATGATGACGAATACCAGGGCCGACAATATTTTTGAACGACTGCCTTTTTGTAATTCCAACTTCATAAATTTATTGGACGTAATCTGTTGATACAGGTGCTGTCATAGCTTTAGCGACGCTACTGTTTTTAACTGTTTCTAGCGCGGTCAATCTAGCATTCTCGATTTCTAGATCACTTTTTTGAGTATTTAATTCTGCGATCTGAGTGTCTACTTTCTGGGTAGCATAATCATAGCCGGTAGCACGGGTTGCTTGCGTCAAATATATCAATCCTAGGATGGTTATCATTAGTGCGATTAACACGGTGTGAGTAACAGGCCCCAGTTTAATAGCTGAAACAAAAGCAACAGTATTTTGGTTGCGTGACCAGTTCTGCTGACGGCGGCTGACAAAGTTTTGAGTACGTTGATAAGACATTGTATTTTATTTTCTATTTATGTTTATTTTTTGAATTCGGTTTTTAGGCTCTCGAAGCTCACCCTCTCACCAACTGGTGAGGGGTGAGGCAACAAAAGCTATTTGATACGAACTGTGACTATTTGAGCCACGTCCGTGCATTGTACTGGTATGTGTAGAGGCATGGTGTTTTGCCCTTTCTTTTTGTGTTGTTTTTATTTTTTCACTGCGACACGTAATTTTGCACTACGTGAACGCGGGTTGTGAACATCGTTAATGTCCCCCGCAATTGGCTTTTTGGTCAATGGCTGTAGTACTGCTTCGAACCCGGCGTCAAACTGTTCTTTGAAATAACGTTTAACTAATCGGTCTTCTAGGCTGTGAAAGCTAATTACCCCTACTCGCCCACCTTTTTTCAAAAGCTGTGGCAGGTATGGCAACAGATCTTCGACTTGTTTTAATTCGTCGTTGACTGCTATACGGAGTGATTGAAAAGTGCGCGTAGCCGGATGAGTTTTCTTCCATT
>JBAXFD010000013.1:0-17361 GCA_037140095.1 Candidatus Saccharimonadota bacterium | reverse complement strand
GGTATAATAATATATAGTACTTTTATAATTTGGGCGATTGATTGAGAGCGATGTATTGTTGGTGGATGATACACCGCTCTCAATTGAGAAATTTGCGCCTGTGAATCACGGGCGCACGGTTTGAGGTGATATATATGAAAAAGATTCTGAAAAAGCCAAGACACTGGCAATTAAATCCAGTTGATATGGTCACTAAGACTAGACAGTTGTACGGCGCGAACCCAGATTGGGGAATGCCAAATGATGTAGCGATACCCAGACCACCTGAAGGGTTAATCCTTTCGGAGAGTCAGATATTACTGCCTGTTGGTTGTTTACCTGATACGGAAGACGCCTGTGGTTTCAATCGTACGATTGAAACCTACATAGACCTGGTAGCAAATATGCCGGTCTTTAAAGACTCAGTATTAGTTTGGGAGGAATTGAGGAAAAACCTAAGGGATATAAAGTTGGCGCCATATGGTACTAGTTTTATCCCCGGGACGGTTGATTGGTACGTACTGGACATGGACCAATATGCCGACAAGGCTCCGATTGAGATATTCACTGATTTTGCATTGGGTAATATCAATGGCAATTTGGCGCATATTCATGTGCTGATGGCCTTGTGGTTCTATCCATGGTTGGCAAAGAAATGGCACCAGCCTGGTCCATTTGGTAAATCGCCGTTTCTATCGGGGCTAGTGTTAAAATGTAATCCCTATAAGAATGATGAAAAGAAGACAAAGACGAATTATTCTGTGTTTGTTGATTTCCATGAGGGTGTCCTAGAAATTGGGCTTACCAGATCAACACACAAACCTAGTAGCACCGGCGGTTCTCCAACTGCCATCAAAATTAACGCCTGAATTAAAAAGTAAAAAACCTGTTACTATATAGTACCAGGTTTTTTTATTTGGCTTTAGGGCTATAATGTAGGTGTCATGACAGGCATATTAAAGCTACAAGGTATTTTTACTAGATGGCTAGATAGATGGTCTGATTTTAAATCACCTGCTTTTTGGCAGAAATTATTCATTTATTTTTGGGTGATTGCAGTTGCTGGCCATTATATTGAGCGGGCTTGGGCAATAATCAATCGAATTATCGTTGGTTCACCGCCTTGGAATCTGATTGTGCTAACATTTGTGCCGATGGCTATCCCTTATGGTTCTGGTGCGGTTGCAGTGGTTTTAATAACCATTACATTGATGAGACATTATAAATTAAACCCGGTTGTAGTGTTCGCTATTAACGTATTCGTTGCTGGGTTGGTTGAATATCTGTGTGCGGTTTTGATAGTTTTCTGGGATGGTGCCAACCGATTCTGGGATTACAGCCAGCATCCTTTTAATATCAACGGCTATACCTGCCTAGAATCTAGCTTGTTATTGGGCATTGTCGCTACGTTATTCGTCTATCTAATCTATCCGTTGATGGAAAAGATATTTGCAAAGTTAAAATACAGATATCTGAATATTATTTTTTGGGTATTGTTGGTTGTTTTTGTGGTTGATTCGTTGTATTCAGGGCTGCGCTAGTAGACATAACCTCTGTTATTTGATAGAATAGCGCAGTTATATGGTCTCGTCGTCTAACGGTTAGGACACCAGGTTCTCATCCTGGCAATCGGAGTTCAATTCTCCGCGAGATCACCAAAATAAATCGCCCATCTTCGTGATGGGCGTTTTATTTTAGCTGAGTTGTTCGATGACTGCGATTAGCTTTTTGGGAGTTATCTCGGCTTTGATTAGATAGGCATCGGCGTTTTGCTCCATGACAGCGCGGGATTCTTCGTCTTGTTCAAAATTAGTTAGGACGATGACTTTTGAATCTGGGATCAGATCTTGTTTACCGCTGCGTAGGGATTCTAAAACTTCGGTGCCTTTGCGCTGTGGCAACATGATATCTAGCAATATAAAATCATATTTTTTGTTGCGAGCCGCGACTAGCCCATCACTACCATCAACCATCCAATCGACTTCGTATCCAGCTTTTTTTAAACTGCGAACGTACATTTCGCCAATGAATCTGTCGTCCTCGATACATAAAATTGTTTTTGTCATATTCACCCTCCTAAATTTTTATGATAATTACTCAGCAATTTTTTTATGTGGTTTTTGCCCCAACCGGTTTTTAGCCACTTTTCCCTAGCAAATGCATCTTCGCTGGCTGAAAATGCTTCGTAATGGATTACTTCCAATGGCCTGCGCGTTCTGGTTGATTCCACTTGTCCGGAATTATGCAGAGCAATTCTTTTTTTCATATCTTTTGTACATCCAACATACAGCTCGTTATCTTTATTGCTTTTGAGTATATATACATATTGCATATCATAAAAATTTTGGAGGGCTAGCTCCTGTACATTGAATGGTTTTTTATCCAACCGCGACCTTCGCTGATGATGCCTTGGTTGCTGTTGTTTTGAGATTTTAATTTGCCTGCCACTGTCGAATATATTGGTATGGCTACAGTGAATGTTGATCCACGGCCGTCTTGGCTGCGGACGCTGATGGTACCGCCGTGTGATTCGACGATGGCTTTGCAGATATACAATCCAATACCAGTCCCGGCAACTGTTTCGCGTGATCGGTGTGACCGATAGAATTTTTGGAACAGATTACTGATGACGCTTTCGGGCATGCCGATACCATGGTCTGTGAACGACACTTCGATAAAATTACTATTGGCGGTTGCGGTGACATTGATTGCCCCACCTTCGTTGCTGTATTTGATGGCGTTGTCGATTAGGTTGCTAAACACTTCGCCCATACTGTTGATATCGACAGCAACTGTTGGTAGATTGTCTGGTAAATCGACTGTTAATGCTCGGTTCTGGATTTTGGATCGCATTTGCATGTCGTCGCTGATTGTAGCGTAGACTGCTGCGACTGTGCTTTCGACCATGGCCATTTTTAGATGGCGTCGGTCGTATTTGGACGTGTTGAGAATATTATTGATATAGCCTGATAGACGGTTGGCAGATATTATTAATCGGTGGAATAATTCGCCTTGGTCGTCTTGGAATTTGTCTACTAATTCGTCATTTAGGACATCTAGATAGCCGCGAATAACAGTAATCGGTCCGCGTAGTTCGTGGGCTGCAAATGACATAAAATCTAGGTTTTCTTCGTCGACTGTGTAGGTGCTGGATCGATCGATTAGTGATAATACAACTTCAGATTTGGCACCTTTTTGGTAGTTGGCGATAATATCAAAAAAACGTCGGCCTTCGTTGTTGGGCAGTTTGTCGGGGATACGCGTCCAGATATGTTCGCCATGGACTGAATCGCTGTCGCATTTGTCTAACCAATCATTTATCGTGTCGTTTTCATTGAATACTAGGTCTAGGCTTTTTTTGCCGTCGCTGTCTGATTTGGTTGGTGCGGATTTGTTGGAATATATTATCTGGCGCTTGTCGTCCATGACGACGAATCCGCAGATTGTGGAATCTAAGGCACCAGATATGATATCGTCGGCAGATTTGGTAGTCGTTGGTGTAGGTGTGTCGTTTTGACAGCTGGATAGTTTGTAGATGGTTTGGACAGCGTCGGCTAGGCCGGTTTTGACATCAGAACTGTTATTGGGTGTTGGCAATGGTAATTCGGGTTGTTCGCCAGCGGCATGGATGACCGATGCTAATAATTTCTTGGTTGGGCTGGTGGCGAATACTAATAACGTGATTAGAATTATTAGATTTAAAGCAAAAAATCCCCCCGATATGGCAGTAGCCCATAATATATCAATATTGACGATCAGTGCCAACGCCAATGCGATACCAGCGGAAATGATGATTTGCGAAACTACTAATGTGGCAATTGTTTTGTTAAAAAAACTGGACCAGAAATCACTAGCTAATCTGGGTTGTTTGGTTACTGCCATGTCACAGCCCCGTCACCATTGGGGACAGCTGCTATCCAAGTTTGACCACGCACTAGTGGTATTTCGATGCCAGCTGCATCTTTGAAACTAATCTGGCCTTTTTGGCTGGTTTTGGTCCATGTCCCAGTGATGGCGGTACCGTTCTGGAATATCACGGCTTTGCCACTATTAATTGTGCCGATGCTTTCTTCGTAGCCTTCTTCAACAGGGATGGTTGATTCGTTAACATACATGGCAATGACTACGCTAGGTGTTATTTGGCCTAATTCACGGTCGTTATGGGCTGCCCCGGCTTGGTAGCGGGCGTATGTATTGGTCGTGGCATTATAAACATATGAACTGTTGAACAATTCGCTGCTGATATTAACAGTAATGCTGGTGGCATCAGGAGTTGCAACTGGGGCACCGTCGGCTCGGGCAAATCCAGTGAATACTGATCGGGTATAGCCTTTTTCGGCGTTCAAAGCATCCAGTTTAGCAAAACTGGTGTATACGTTATGAGGTGCATCGCGGTCGGTTGATCGCCAATAAGTATCGGCGTTGAAAAATTCGTCTAGGTCGCGGTGAACACCGTTACGGACTTCGGCTAATGCGTCAATATTGCCACCGATGTGAGCTATGCTGGCGTTGAAACCGGCTGCCCAGTCAATGTAATACATGCGGACACTGCGAACAGGTCCGATTAATTGAGGTTTTTCGGTTTGGTATAATGCCAAGAATCTAGTTATGCCACCTTCACAGATAGCTTCGAAAACTACGCCAGCTTCTTTGAGGCCAGATTGTGGCCGGGCTTCGGGGCTGTTTTCGATCATGACACCGGTTACGGCTTGGTTCAGGTTAGTGCCTTCGGCGACTAATTGGCCTGTTAGTATAGAATATACCTTTACTGGTTCGGCTTTGGGTAATTGAGTTTCGGGTGTCGATCCCGTGGTGTTTGGTTTGTAAAATACGAATAAATAAGTCAACGCGGCGGCTGTTAATAAAACGACTGCCCCACTAACAATTAATATAACTTTGCGATGGTTGGTTACCCAACTACAGAACTTTGCCCATAGGTGTTTTTTGTCTATTGTTTGCATTAAATACCATTATAGCAGATAAACATAAGTTATTTAACAGCGTCAATTGCAGATTGCAGACGTGATATTGTTCGGTCTGAACCTATCGCTGCCAAGGTGTCATTTAGCGCTGGGCTGAATGGTGCCCATGATACGGCTAGTCGGATTAGGCTGAACAGAACACCTGGTTTTTGGCCAGTAGTCTCTAGCAATTGGTTCAAAGTGGTTTGTAGTGACTGCGCGTCAAATTGGCTGGTTTGTAGTGCAGATTTAGTTGCCGTCAAAAACGATACTAATTCATCGCGGGTCAATAGATTCAATTGTTTATTATCGGTAATCATTGACCAATCTGGTGTTGGTTCCGCAAAGAAATAGTCGGTCATGATTGGCAAGTCAGCTAGCGTTTTTAGACGGTCCTGGACTAATGTTAGGATGCGTTTTTTATCCTCGTCGCTAGCGTTAGCGGCAGATTCTGGCCAAAAGTTAGTAACGCGATTAAACAGGTCGTCGATAGATAGCGACCTGATGTGTTGGCCGTTCATCCATAATAGGCGTTTTTCGTCGAACTGTGCCCCGCTGCGTTGTACGCGGTCTAGGCTGAATTTTGCAACTAATTCATCAACGGTGAAAATCTCTTGTTCAGTGCCGTCGTTCCAACCCATGCTGGCTAGGAAATTAAACATCGCTTCGGGTAATATGCCGTCATCACGATATTCGGTTACGCTCTTTGCCCCGTCGCGTTTGCCTAGTTTTTTGCGGCCGTCAGCCGCCATAATATGCGGTAGACAAACTAGTACTGGTGGGGCTAGATCTAGCGCTTCGTATAGTGACAGGTATTTTGGAATTGATGGAATATATTCTAGTCCACGGATGACATGAGTGATTTCCATTTCGGCATCATCGACAATATGCGCAAAGTTATAGGTTGGCAGGCCATCGGTTTTGATCAATATAAAATCATCTAGTGCTTCGGGTCCAGCAGATAACTCGCCCATTACTGGATCGGTCCAGGTGTAGCGTTTGACGTCGGTGACTTTGAAACGTAGTGGCATTGAGCCGTCCCAAACGGGCGGGTTCTCTGGGCGATAGTCGCGGTATAGGAATGCGCGTTTGGCTGCCTTTGCCTCTTCACGGAAACCGTCGATTTGTTCGGGAGTGTATGGGTCGGCGTATGCCAGGCCTTTGTCAATTAATTTTTGAGCCCATTTTAAATAAGTTTCACGGCGCTCGGTTTGGGTGTATGGTCCGTATTGGCCACCAATGTCGGGGCCTTCATCCCAATTTAGGCCTAGCCATTTCATTACGTCCAAGATTATATCTGTGGAGCCTTCAATAAATCGGGCTTGGTCGGTGTCCTCAATGCGCAATATGAATTTGCCGTCTGATTGGCGAGCAAATAACCAAGTAAATAATGCCGAGCGGATGTTACCAACGTGGATATAGCCGGTTGGGCTGGGAGCAAAACGAGTACGGATGTTTGTCATATAGGATATATTATATCAGAGATATAATAAGTAGTAGTTAGATTTTGGATTTTAGATTTTAGAAGAAATCTCAAAAAATAATGCACAACAGCTTTTATTATTAACTGAAATTCGTAGCTATACTATAATCTATAATCCAAAATCTATAATCTACTCAGAGACTCGTAGCGATGCGGCGGATTTGGTCGCCTGATAGTGGTGCGTTGCCGTCGACCGTGTATAATATGCCGCCGTTAACCCATGCGGCATTGCCGTTGTAGGTGTAGATTGTTAGACCCTTTTCTTCGGTAGTTATGAATTCGCCGCCTGAATCTTTGTTAACTTTGTTGCGAACAGCGCTGGAATCCCAGGTGCTTTTGGTTTGTTTGATTTTGAAGTTGGCGTCGCCAGTATTGGCACGGAAATTGATGGTTACTTCGCCATTGTTATATGCGACTGGTCCATTGACACTGTAGCCATCTGGATGGTATTCGGGGAATTTGGCGTCGATACCAGCCTGGGCACTAGCTATGCGGACCGATATATTAGGCATGTTTAGATATACGACACAACCTACGATGATTAGCACTGCTAGGCTGATGCTGAATATATTGATAAATTTTAGATTACGTTTGAAAAAGCCTTTTTTGTCTGCGGCTGGTACGGTTTTTTGCATTGCATCTGCTATGGCAGACTCTTTGATTTGTTTAAGTGTCTGTGGGGCCTGTGATCGTTGTTGCTGTTGGCGTATAGCGTCAACCTTTCGTGCTATTGGGTGTCTAGACGGCGCAATATGTGGTTGGCTGGGGGCTGGCGTGACTGGTTTGGGTTGAGCAGCGAATCGGGCGACACTTTTGCTGCGAGCAATATCCATGCTGCGTCCGGCTTTGCGCATCAAAGATACGCTACTGGATAATGGCGTTTTGATGGCATTATTGTACAGTGTTTGGGATTTTTTAATTATTTTATTGGTAACTGTACCATTAGATGGTTTTTCGTTGGTCATGGGTTCCTCGCAGGTTTTATTGATGTTACGCTGTTTTTCAGCATAAGCGATATCACTATCTTAGGTTTATTTTAACAAACATACAAGGTTTTGCGCAAAAAATGTGCACGTATTGCTATAATGGTTACAGTAATATGCATCACCATAGTTCTAAAAAGAATAACCTAACGAAATTAATAGCGGTCTATACCGTTATGACGGTATTAGTTGTGGCTATCGTTACGTTTATCGTTATGATTGTTCTGGGATTTAGATTTGATGCGGGCAAAGGACAACTAGAGCAATACGCTTTCTTGCAATTTAATTCGGCTCCGACGGGCGCAACTGTAGCGGTCGATGGCAAGGTTATCAGCGGCCAAACACCTAATAAATCGTCTGTTCCCGAAGGTAGCCATGAAGTTGTGATATGGCGCGAAGGTTACGAGACTTGGCGTAAAACTTTGTATGTAAAATCCGGTACATTGACTTGGCTGAGCTATATATTAATGGTCCCCAAAAAATTAGCTGTCGAATCAATGGCTAATTATGATGCGCTATATTCTTCGCTAGCTAGCCCATCAGGCAAATATATGATGGTCCAAAAATCCGCTGATACACCAACATTTGAACTGTCAGATATTAGTGGCGATGCCGTGAAAAATACCGAACTGACTATACCTAAAAAGTTATATAGCGAAGCCTACACGTCTAGCATGAAACATGTTTTCAAAGTTGTTCGCTGGGATCCGGGTGAACGATATGTATTGATCCAACATGATTATGGCGACAAAGTTGAATGGTTAGTTATGGATTCCCAAGACGCCAGCACAACCAAGAATATAACTAAATTATTCGATCTGTCATTTAGCAATGTAGAGTTTTCGGGAAATGGCGGTAATATATTGTTCGCCCTGGAATCAGGTAATATCAGGAAACTAGATATTAATGCCGAGACGATATCTAAACTATTGGTGACAAAAGTTTTGCAGTTTACTTTGTATGATCAGAATATAATCACCTATATTGGCGAAGGCGAAGCTGGTGCGCGAGTTGTGGGGTTGTATCGAGATGGCGACGATTCATCGTATGTAATTAGGACTGTGCCCGTGGAAGTTAAATCTGTGTTGCAGGTCGTGTCAACTCATTATTTCAACGAAAACTATATTGCTATTGCTGAAGGCAATAGAGTGGATATTCTAAATGGTGATTATCAGGGTGCTATCAACAGCGATGCTTCTAGCCTGCAAGTTACCAAATCTTTTGACATAGTTGGTGATATTCAACATCTAAAATTCAGCCCTAGTGGCCAGTATGTGTTGGCTCAATCTGGTGCTAATTTTGCTAGTTACGATATAGAATATCAGAATATAGTTTTGTCTACAGTTGATGACAGCGGTTCGGCATCGTCACTGGATTGGTTGAATGGCAGTTATTTTTGGTCAGACAATGGTGGCAATTTGAATATACGCGAATTTGACGGCACTAACCCACGGACAATCAATCCGGTGGTCGCCGGTCAAGACGCTGTTATAACTAAAAACGGTCGATACATGTACAGCCTAGGTAAAACGGAAGCCGGCTATCAATTGCAACGTGTGCGATTAGTTCTGCCTTAGTTGCCCAGGCCGAATAATTGTTCTATCAATGTTGGTGAATTACCAGGAATCGATGATTGGTCTAATTTGCTGTCGCTAGATTTGGTAGGCGCAGCGGCTGATTGGGTTGGGTCTGGGCTGATTTGCTCGGCTGTGACTAGTAGGCGGTTCGTAGCGGTTCCTACGGGCGTACAAGTCAACAATGTTAGCATTGGTTTATTCGTTTCATAAACTAGCTTGCTGACGTCAGTTGGTCCGACGACTTCTTGGCGTACGACTGTGTATGAATAGCGTTTGGAATTGTAATTGATATATATTGTATCGCCTACACTTAGTTTCTCTAGTTGTGCAAAGATGAATTTGTAATCTCCGGCGCTGAATAAGTCGTTACTGCTGTGGCCGGCGATAACTGTGTTGCCGACTTGGCCTGGATGACTGCTGGCGCCTGGTATGGCGAAATGTGCGACGCCTTTTTTCATGGCGGCCATTTGCGATGCGTTATCGTTGCCTATGTCATATGATACGGGTACGTCGACGTTGATTTTGGGAATGATTAGCCGTGGTTCGGGGCTGACTGTGATGTTTGCTGTCGGGTCGATTACTATATTCTGGGGGTCAATGTTGCCGGGGCTGACATAGGCCATGACGTTGGCGATTAATAATTGGTTGTATTGCATGAATAAGAATGCCAATACGACGGCCAGGCCAGATATTATTGGGATAAAATGACGGCTTTTACGGACTTTGGTGGCCGAATCGCGGACTTTGCCTACTAGTTGTTGGTGTAGATCAAAAGTAGCTTCGTCAGGTGTGATGTTGTCGTTTGATGATTGGTCGGCTAATAGTTTTTCTTTGGCGGCTTTGACGTGGTGGGTGTAATAACCTTCGTAGTATTTCTGGTAATAATCTTGCCAGGCGGTGTGGTATTGTTTCCAATCGGCTGTTTGGATTTCTTCTTTGTCGGTGTGTGTTCGTTCGTAGGGATTAGTGTCATCTGTTTTGGTGTCGGTTGATGATTGTTGATCGAATAGATTATCTATTTTGGACAAGATTATTTTGGCAGCAGCTGATTGCGCGTCATGGGATAATTCCCCTGTTTTTGGGGCGACAGCCATAGACCGTTGCGGTAATAGCGGCGTCCCACCTTGGCTGCTACTGTTTTCATCTGGCTTCATATATAGATTCCTGTTACATTTTATTGTACAATACATTGGTATTAACTACTATGTTGATAAGTGATAGAATAATTAAAGCTCTTTTAGATTTTAGTTTATATTTAGTGCCGCGGTGGTGGCACGATAGACATTGTTTTACATCTAGTGCCGCGGTGGTGGAATGGTAGACACGCAAGACTCAAAATCTTGTGTCCGCAAGGATGTACCGGTTCAAGTCCGGTCCGCGGTACCAGATGTCAAACAATAGCTCATATCTGTTGATATGAGCTCGCTAGGGCGCCCCGCCTTTGGCGGGGCCGTTAAAACGAACAAAATCTTGTGTCCGCAATGGTGTACAAATAAAGAAAAACCCTGAGTATTAAAACTCAGGGTTTTTTGTCATCAAATCAATTTATTACAACTAGTACATGTTGAGCGGAAGCGTCTGCGAGGTAAAAACCTACAGACGCTTCACGACAACAGCATTTTTTGTTAATGCAGGAAGTTCCTTACACCCGCTATGGCGAAGATAATCAACGATATTATTCCGATAATTGTGAATACTCTGTAAAATATAGGTATATTATCATCGGCTTTGGCATCGTTGATCTTTTTGACTTTCTTCCATGCTTGAACAAAAAGCTCATTTTCGAAGTCATTACCTGCTGCGACCAACAATACTATTTTGATAGCTGCCAGTTCTTCGATTTTTTTACTGTCCATAGTCAACATGACCTCGTTTTCGTACTTGTCTGCCATGTCTTTTGAAATTTTCTCTTCCAGAATAATTTCCATACCGGTTACAAGCCTTTTCATACCTAGCTCTGTGATTGTTTTCATTTCATTTCCTCCTAATATTTTTTTAAAAAACTTATTTCGCATGATAATCTCATGTTAGATGCGCTCTCAAAAAATGCGGAGCAGCCGTTAGATAACCTGGTCAGATTAACTAGCGTGCCGCCCCTCATAGAATATAGGGTGTAATGAAAATGATAGTTGTTGTGGTCGTATGCATGGCGCGCAACCCTCAACATGTACTGTAATAAATTGATTTGTAAACGATCCACCTCTCAAATCGGGTTTTTATACCTAAAATGATTGATTGTCTACAATATAGCACAAATGTGCTGAAAAGTCAATACACTGATGTTATAAATCAAGCCATTACAATGTGCGTGTCGGGATCAATCCACCGACAAGCCATTGTAGCCAACTACCAAAAAAAGAAGTCTATCAACATGATGATGGTTGCTCCGGCGTAACCGTATAATGCGATTTTCGCCAAGAATAATCGCCACGCGATCGTTTCTTTTTGGACTATGCTGATAGCCCAGTCAGTAATAGATGATAGTATCATGATGCTAACGGTGTAAAAATAGCCTATTGCAGGCAATTTCATAGCCCAGCACATGACTACTAATAGTATGAATAATACTATCACGACCACTAGGGTCATATCATTTATCTGTTTTTCGGTAGGTGCTGTGGTCGTCTCTGTTGTTGTCATCATACTAAATCCCCCTTTGGATATATTTAGTTCTAGACAGCGACACGCACTGTAATGGTCTGGTTTATAAAAGTTCACCGCTGTTTATGCGGTTGATAATACAATAGTATCTTATGAACGATATGTCAATCGCTGATTAGGCTGGTGGTGATGCTGGCTAGTGGTTTGGTCGGGTTCCACAGCCAATATGCGGCTGCGATAGTGGCGGTTTTGCCTCGCCATATATCTGTTGGTTGGGTGCACGGCGTGCTGGTGACTTCTCCATCACTAGCGACTAGGATCATACCTTCATGGAATACGGATATAGTGATAGGATAAGTTATCGTGAATTTGTGCAATGCTTCGACCAGATTAGTCAGTTGCATGCTAAATGTTAGGACTTTTGGGTAATATACGGCCGAGAAAAGTTTTTGCAATTGCGCAAACGACGCCACCAGTAGCGTATTTGGCCTGTCGACTAGTGTTGATGCGCTGTTTTTGATCAGATCTATTGCATCTCGAGTAATTATCAATGGGCCATCGTATTTACGGATAAAATCTTCGTAGACAATGGCTGTTTCGCTGTTGCGGCCACAATCGCCTATCAATAATATGCCGGTTACCCAATCTCCTAGGGCATTCATCTCTGTTAAGGCTTCACGCGACAGGCTGCCAGACGGGTTGGATGGTCCGAATACTACATCGGTCATTGTAGGTGGGATGGATCGGCGCAAAGCATCAGGCATCAATACTCGGACTTCACCGACACCAGATTGTAACGCTACGCCGTAATTCTCGGCTACGCCTGTGAAACCTAGTTGGTTGCCGCCGATTATCCCTAATCGTCCGCGCATAGCCTTTTGCTCGGGTTTGGACCACTGGATGTCTGGGAATAATGGTTTATCGGTGGTTTGATGTTGCCAATATGGGTGGTCGTTGCTCATAGGTCAATCTCGATGCTGATTGGACAGTGGTCGGACCCATATATCTCGGGGTGGACGGATGCAGAAATGACGTTTTTGATGATTGATTTACTAACCAGCCAATAATCTATACGCCACCCGATATTACGAGCACGAGCGTTGGCACGCCATGTCCACCAGGTGTAGGCGCCAGTTTCTGTTGGGTGTAGGTGCCGAAAAGTATCTATAAAACCAGCAGATTCTAGGGTGTCAAAATCGGTGCGTTCTTCGATTGTGAACCCGGCGTTTAATACATTCTGTTTGGGGTTGGCTAGGTCGATTTCGTGGTGTGCTACGTTGAAATCACCAGATAGTAGGACTGGTTTAGATTTTTCTAGGTGTTTGATGTGTTCTAACAGTGCTGGTCCCCATTGTTTGTGGCGCAGTGGTAATCTGGATAGATCGCGTTTGGAATTGGGTGTATAGACTGTTACGACCCAGAATTTATCAAATTCGGCACTAATTACGCGGCCTTCAGCCGTCGGGTCACCGTAGCTATCGCCTGCTAGGTTGTATTTGTCGGCAATTCCATCAACAAATCCATTGATAACAGATAAGGGTTTAGTTTTGCTAAAAATGGCCGTACCGCTGTAGCCGGGTCGTTTGGCATCATGCCAATATTCAGTATAATCTGGCAGGTCAATCTCAGCTTGGCCTTGTTTGGCCTTGGTTTCTTGCATGCACAATATATCTGGTTGGCAATCAGCAATAAAAGACCCGAAAGCGCCTTTTTTGATTGTCGCTCGAATCCCGTTCACATTCCACGAATATAATTTCATTAATTCAATTATAGTACAATTACAGCTTTTTTATGGCACGACTGGCTTCGCGCTCTTGGTCACGGCGTTTGAGGGTTTCGCGTTTGTCATAGTTTTTCTTGCCTTTTCCTAGTGCAATGACGACTTTTATATATCGCCCGCCGGTCAATAATTTTAATGGGACGATACTCATACCAGATTGTTTGCGGGCTGCTAAACTGTCAATTTGTTTACGGCTGGCTAATAATTTGCGGGGCGATGTATCGATGCTACGAGCGCCAACTTTGCCTTTTTCGTTCAATTTGAGGCTGAAACTAGTGTTGTTCAACCATAATTCGTCATCTTTGATGGTGACGAATGAGCCTTTTAATTGGATATGCCCATCGCGAGCGGCACGGGTTTCCATGCCAGTCAAAACAACACCAACAACCAGGTCCTCGTCTAGCGCATAATCAAAAGATGCGCGTCGATTGACGATAGATTTTGGTGGTTGTTTGGTTGTTTTTTTCATGACTATTCCGTTGGCTCGTACTGGAAGCTGATTTTGGGGTCCATTTTGGCATGCAGTTCAACTGTACTTTTGTCGGTTCGGACATAGCGCATAATTTTAGGGATATTAAAGAATAATTCGACCATGCGAGTTTTGGCCAACATGTCTTGGATATATTCGACTTTGCCGACTTTTAGGGTGAACAGCGACAGGTCAACATCTTCATTGACCTGGTGGTCGTCCAGGTGTACATAATTAGCAATTTTATCCCAAACAACGTGGCGAATGGCCATATTATGCCCAGACATGATTGGGGCTGAGCCGACGTGGAAATCACCGATTTTGCGCAACATATATGCGATTGGGCTGAACCAGAAATGACCCTTTGGTGATAGCTCGCGGATTGCTACTCGGCCGGCGGCACCACATAACATCTTGTCACTATCAAATGCAGCTTTAATGGCAGCGATCCAACCTGGTGATGCTATTGTGTCGGCATCGATTCGGGCGATAATATCACTTTTGGCGGCGTTGAACCCGGCTGTGCGGCTGAAGGTTATGCCTTTTTGTTTTTCGTTGATGATTTTTACACTGGGGTATTCTGATGCGATTGATACTGTGGCATCGGTTGAATTGTTATTAACTAATATAATTTCGTCTGGTTTGACGGTTTGGCGCATCAAAGAATCTAGACATGCGGCGATGTCGCGTTCTTCATTGTATGTTGGTATGACTACACTGATTGTTAATTTCATATACAAGTATTATACATGATTGTGTTTAACCGCGGGCTGTCAATTTTACCTCTGTTATGGTATGCTGTTACGGATGATTGCCGATATTACAATTACTGAAAAAAGCTTTGGCCCCAAGATTTTAATGACTGGGATCAAATTCAGTGTCGATGACGCTGAAAAAGTCGGTGTTATTGGTCGTAATGGCGTTGGCAAATCTACGTTGTTTGGTATTCTATCAGGTGTTGATCACGATTTTACTGGTGAAATTATTTTCAAACGTGGCGTTACTGTCGTATCAACTGCTCAGGAACATCATGGCACTGGTGATATGACAGTGTTGCAATATGTCTTGTTCGGTCTGCCTGAATATAATGAATTGAGTCAGATTATTGAAACCTATCCCGAAACTATGGGCGAAGATATGAAATTGATCGAACAATACACCCAGGCTTTGATGCGGTTTGATGACAAGGGATTCTACCAGATAGAGGAAAAGATTGAACGCGAATTGGATAATTTTCAATTACCTGGTGTCGCCCACCGCCCATTCTCGACATTGTCTGGTGGCCAAAAACGCCTAGTCGAAGTCGTCAAAGTCATGCACAGCGACGCTCATCTGGCGCTAGTCGATGAACCAACCAATCACATGGACTATGTTGCCAAGGCACAATATATTGAGTGGATGAAAACCGCGCGCGAGGCGATGTTGGTTATTACTCACGACCGCGACGTTCTGAATGAAGTTGATCGGATAATTGAATTAAAAGATGGCGGCTGTGTCAGTTACAAGGGTAATTATGATGATTACCTGAAACAGAATGCTGTCAGTACTGGTGCCCAAATGAATGATTTTGAGATGATAGAAAAACGTATTGTTAATCTGAAAACCAAAGTCATTGATTACCAGCGATTGAAAGAAAAAGCTCGTAACCCAGCTACAATCCAAAAGTTCAAACGCCTGGAACAAGTTTCGCGCAAAGAACTAGCCGAGTTGCAGGCCAAAGAAAAACCAACTTTTTGGATTGACAAAGAATCGGCCGAGAATCTGCATTACAAAGTGGCGGCGCAATATGATAAATTTAAATCCAAAAACATCAGGATGAGCCTAAAGGGCGAAGAATCGCGATCAAAACATGTGCTGATAACAGCGCGAGATGTGTCATTAGGTTATACGGCGCCATTGTTTAGTGGTGTTAATATTGATCTACGTGAAAGTGAGGCATTGGAATTACGTGGTCGTAACGGATGTGGTAAAACTACGCTAATCAAGGAATTATTAGGTACTGGCAAAGATATCGTGCGCTATGCCGGTGAAATTATATTAGATACTCATACGAGAATCGGTGTTTATGAGCAGGAAGTTTCGGGAGATTATTTTGAATTGACTTTGGAACAAGCAATCGAACGGATGTATCTGGACAGGAAACTACCAATATCTACTACTAAAATTCGTGGCCTAATGAGCGACTACTTATTCACCGAGGGAGATTTGTGTACGCCGATATCTCGCCTGTCGGGTGGCGAAAAAGCTCGTTTCCAATTGATATCGATGTTGGCCAATAACCCACAATTGCTGATATTAGACGAACCTACAAACCACCTAGACCTACCTAGTATCGAAGAATTAGAGACGGCCTTGTCTAGGTATTCAGGTGCGGTTCTGTATGTTAGTCATGATGGATACTTCCGTCAGGCAATTGGTGGCGAAACATTGCAAATCGGGCCGTAGTGCTTGTGTTATAATTAATCTGTAAATATAGGTTAATTTTAGAGTGAAAAATAATAAAAACGGATTTGCCCTACCAACAGTTCTGATATCGTCAATTGTGATGTTGACGGTTCTATTGGTAGCGGTTGTTTCGACTTCGGCGGTGCGTGCATCATTAAACTCACAATATTATAATCAGTTGGCCAAATCGGCTGCCGATGCTGGGATGGTTTTTGCCAAGGGCTGTCTGGAGGTAAATAATGATATACCGCAATGGACCAATAACAGTCCGCTGACGCCTGCTACTGATTGTACTGGTGTTTCAATACCTGGCGCCAGTAATTTTGTTTTGGACGATACTGATAATAAATTGCAATCTACTTTTAGTGTTGGTTGCGTTGGTTGTACTGGCAGCAATAAATTAACTGAAATTGTCGCCAGTGGTACAACTAGGTTGTTGCGCCCTAGTAACGGCACGGAGTGGCGCCGATATAATCAAACTTCTCGTTTGGGCAAATATGAACTGAAGATGGGCTGGAAAAAGATTTCGTCTAGTACTAATCAAACTTGCGCGATCAGCAGCGACGACAAGGCATATTGTTGGGGCACTGGCTATCTGGGAGGTGTCGGTACGGCGTTTAGTAATTTTCCAGGCCAATATCAGAGCCTGGTGCCGGTTGCCGTATCAGATGTGGGCGGCGGTAGAATTATTGATATATCGGTTGGAGCAACTCATAGTTGCTATATCAATACAGCCAATAATGCATATTGCTGGGGCAATAACGGTTCTGGCCAATTGGGCAACGGAGACGCTTTATCAGCAGATCAGCTAAGGCCATCTATTGTATCGTCCGGGAGTTTAAGGTTCAAATCGATTTCGGCTGGAGAAAATTATACCTGTGCAATAGGTACCGACGACAAGGCTTACTGTTGGGGATCTGATGATAGCGGTAGATTAGGCAATGGCAGCGCAATTATTGGTAATCAGCTTGTGCCGTCCGCTGTAGCCGGAGGTTTTAAATTTAAATCAATTTCAACTGGACAATCACATACTTGTGCGATAGCTGCTGATGTTGCTAACGATGGCAAGGCTTATTGTTGGGG
>JBAXFD010000012.1:0-20927 GCA_037140095.1 Candidatus Saccharimonadota bacterium | reverse complement strand
ATAGTTCAGTTAATTCTGCAACCAAAGTGTTCTTTTTATCGCGTGATATTGCCATAAAAATCCTTTCTTTGATTGATATTTGTTTAACCTTGCGGCTAGACGGTTTATTTGACCAAATTGTAAACGATCTAGACAGTTGCGCTGCCAAAAGAAAAAGTCTTTGGGCCTCGCACTGCCAAAGACTTATATCGAAAAATGCTTGTCCGCAAAAATTTCTATGAAATTTCGGCGGATATGTCCTCGGTAGCGAATTAAGTGTTGTCACAGCTACTGTCTTTGGTAATGTCTACTGGAGAGTATATCAAATCTGTTAGGGTGTTGTCAATCTTTCCAAGGAATTAAATTACCATGTCCAATTTGCGATAACATGAGCGATTTGCTACGATAAAAACATTAAAACTAATTGGAAGGCCAATATGGAACCAAAAAAAGAATTAGACGAAAAGACATATCAAAGTAATAAAAAGAAATTAAATAAGATTGCACTAGGTATATTGATTACGGCTGTAGTTGTTGGATTGGGGTTGATTATCGTGCCTCGTATCGTCACGACCACCCCGGCACCTGTTGTTGTTTCTGACTCTGAACTGGATGCGCAAATAGCGACTATTCGGTCTGGATACACTAAAAAGATGGGTGAATCCGGTTGGTTTGAAGAACAAAGAACAATGAACGAGAAAATATCAAAGGCGCAGAAAGCACAAAGTGACGCTGAGTTTGAAGCAGCCAAAGTAAAAAATAGTAATACTTCCGTTACGGTCACTACAACTGTATTCGGGGTATTCATTGCGATTGCCGGTGCTATAATAGCGGGTTCGTTGTTGTATCTTGCAAACATCCGAAAAGTCGCTGGTTATGCAGCACAGAGTATTATGCCAGTCGCCAAAGAAGTTGTCACTGGGATGGCACCTACAATGGGCGCTGCTACTGGTGTCGCCGCATCAGCTGCTGCTCCTGGTATCGGTGATATTGCTCGTGAAATCAAAAAAGGCATGAACGAAGCTGACGAGGCAAGTAAAAAATAATAGTTTGAATTAAAAAATATCCCCTTTTCAACGAGGGGATATTTTATTTGGTTGGATAGCTATTAGTTAACTACGTTTTCAACCTTGATGCTGGGGCCCTGGGTTGTGCTGGTGCTGATTGATTTGACGAACGAGCCTTTTAGGCTGGTTGGTTTATGTGCGCGTAGGCTGTCGAAGAATGCAGTTGCGTTTTCAACTAGCTTGGCACCGCCAAATGATACTTTACCGATGCTCAGGTGGACAATAGCTTGTTTGTCGACACGATATTCGACTTTGCCAGCTTTGGCCTCAGATACGGCTTTAGATACGTTTACAGCCACTGTTCCGCTTTTAGGATTAGGCATTAGGCCTTTTGGTCCTAGCAATCTAGCATATTTACCAAGTTTTGGCATATAGGCAGGAGTCGCGATTAGGATGTCAAAGTTAACCTCGTTTTTGTCTAATTGCTGCAAGAAAGTTTCGTCCCCTACGATGTCAGCACCCGCTTTTGTTGCAGCTGCGTGATCAGATTCTGGTGCGAATACGGCTACGCGGACAGTTTTACCTGTTCCGTTTGGTAGTGATACGGTTGCACGGATGTTCTGGTCGGCTTGACGTGGGTCAACACCTAGGCGAATGTGTAATTCGACGCTGGCGTCAAATTTGCTAGGGTTGGTTTTTGATGCCAATTCCATAGCTTCGGCTAGTGAGTAAACCTTTGCATTGTCGACTAATTCAGCCATTTTTCGGTATTTTTTGCCACGGCGTTCGATTAGCGGACGGACAGTTGGTTTTGGCCCCTTTTTGCTGTGTGTTTCGGCTTCAGCTGATTGAGGAGTTGTATCGTGTGCTGCTTTGCGAGCTGCTTTTTCAGCTAACGCTTCGGCTTCGGCGATAGCTTTGGCACTGTGTTTACCGGCTTTGGTCAATTTGACCTCTACAGGCGCGACATCCTCGGCTACGGCGATTTCGGATTCAGGCGCTTCCATTACTGGTGCCTGAGCACATTTAATAGATTCTTCTATCTGCGCGATAGTGTTTTTGTCGGTCAATTCTAGACCTAATGATTTTGCTGTATCTAACAGCTCTGATTTTTTTGACATGATTCTTAGAGAATCCTTTCTGTGGTGATAACGGCTTTTACGCCTCCCAACATTGATTGTTATGTTCCTATTATAGCACAAATATTTAATAATTACTAGATTTGGCGATAAATTTCCATACCTTTTAATACAAATTCAAAATCCCTGTTGTGTATACTGGTGCAGAAATTGCCAACTGGCTTGCCGCTCGCAAACAGTTTTTTAGCTGTTTCAAAATCCACCCATATTAGTTTCATATCGTTGGATTGTTCCCAATCATCAAAACTAGTTTCATGTTGGGAGGTCTTTTTGGCCAGAAAACAAACTGAATGATGCATCGTTTCGCCTCGCTCGGGATCATCATCAACGAATTGTTGTTCACCGATTTTACGGATAATATTGATTTTACAACCCGCTTCTTCTAATGCTTCTCGGCGCGCAGCTGTTCTCTCGGATTCTTCCGCTTCTATTCCGCCGCCTGGGATCTTATAATATTCGCCATCTCGCACATCTATCAATGCGATTAAGCCATTTTCATCTACTATAACTGTTCTGGCAGCTCGTTTTGTTTTCATTGTAATTATTATAAACCTAGGTTCTTTTCGGTGCCAGGTATGTATCCAAGCGCTTTGGTGGCGATTGATTTGACAACTATAGCACCTGCATCGTTTTTGCCAATAGAATTAGCCATTTCGATGGTTTGGTTTAATTCTTGTCTAGCCAGCGACAATTGGTCGATTTGCCAAGTTTTGAAATTGTCAGATTTTATTAGTTGCTCATATGTGGGCATAGAGTTTTCATCAGTTAAATCTATTCCCATGTCATCAAGTGAATCGCGCGGTATATTAAACATTTGTCGTTCCCAATCATCCTGCAGGTCTCGTGCCGAATAAACTCGGCCCAGCCCATTGCCATTAGCATTGAAGTCTTTGTCTTCGCGAAGTTTAGAATTAAAACCAATCAACATTATGTTGGTTCCACGCATTGCATCACCATAATATTTTGTCAGCTGGTCTTCGTTATTAAACAGTTTTGCTGATCGTGATCTTTCATAATCTAATGTCATAGAATCGATTAGTCGTTGCATGTCATTCGCTGGTTGGTCGCCCGCTCGTTGCCGTGCTATAAGGCCACGCATCGCATATCTACCCAGTGGTGCTATCTTGTGTTCTGACGATTCTAATTCGGAAACTTTTAATGGTAACTGGTTTAATAAAGCTTGGCCACCGTCATAATCTGTATTTTCTCCATCTAAAGCGTCGTCTATGTGTCTAGCAAAGAAATAACCTGCTCGTGTGACGCGCGCGTCATCTGCTGTTACGCCGTTCAAAAAACCGCAACAATACAGACCCATCACCATTCCTAGGTATTTTTTTCGGTCCCTGGCTAATAATCGTCGGGTTTCGACAAATACAGCTCTCTCTACTTGCCACTTTTCGGTATTCATTGTTTGATGATAACATCCATAAATAAATAGGACAAATAAAATATCGCGGTGTTAGCCGCGATATTCTGATTAATTGCCTGATTATTTTACAGCGGTTACGCTAATTTCTATGGTTGCGCCTAGTGGCAACTCTTTAACACAGATTGCCTCACGGACTGGATATGGGGCTGTAAAATAACCAGGATAGGCCGCATTAAGTTCAGGCATTTGCGCCATATCGGTGACATATATAACCACTTTTACAATATTGTCTATTTTTGCACCGGCTGCTTCTAAAATTGCAGTGATATTTTTCATAATTTGAGCAAGTTTTTCGGTCGTGGAGCCATTAATAATTGTGCCATCTGCAGTATTATATACTTGGCCTGCGACATAGATCGTATCACCGCTGATAATAGCTTGGGATAATAAGTGTGTTGGGTTCGGAGCTTGGTCGGTTGATATAGATTGTTTCATTATAATTCCCCTTTGGTATTATTATAACTTAATAAATAAAATATCGCGGCTTTCACCGCGATATTTTGTAATTTTTGAGGTGATTAACCTTCGACTTCAACACCCATTGATCGAGCGGTGCCGGCGATTATTTTTACTCGTCCATCCATATCGATTGCATTTAGCTGATCTTTTTTGATTTCAGCAATTTCTTCTAGTTGAGCGCGAGTAATCTTGCCAACTTTATCGATATGAGATTTACCGCTACCAGCTTTGATACCGGTTTTTTCTTTGATCAGCTCATCAACTGGTTGACCCAGTGATTTCCAAGTAAATGTGCGGTCTTCGAACACTTGTAGGTGTACGATAACATCTTTACCCATTAAATCTTTGGTTGCTTCGTTGAATGGATTAATAAAATCCATCATGTTTAGACCCCATTGACCTAGGGTTGAACCAACTGGAGGACCTGCAGTCGCGCGGCCAGCTGGAATTCGTAGTTTCAAATTTCCAATTATCTTTTTTGCCATAGAATTTCCTTAATATATTAAATGAAGAAGCGTTGTAACTGGGGTATTATACCTTACGAACCTGTAATGCGTCAAGCTCGACGCTGGTGTCACGACCAAACATACTGACCATAACTTTGACTTTGCCTTTTTGGTTGTCGATTTCGGATATAGCGCCATCGAATCCTTTGAATGGACCATCAGTGATACTGATGACTTCACCGATTTTGAAATCAATCTGGTGTTTTGGATCTTCGATGCCGACGCGTCGTTTGATTTTCTTTATTTCGCTGTCTGATACAGGGGTTGGTTCAGTACCGGTACCGACAAATCCAGTTACGCCTGGGGTGTTACGGATAATATACCAAGTTTCATCTGTCAGATTCATTTCGACTAGTGCGTAGCCTTGGAAAATCTTTTTCTCGACGACTTTGCGTTTGCCGTTTTTGATTTCGATTTGTTTTTCTTTGGGTACCATTACGTCAAAGATTTTGTCAGCCATATCAACTGCATTGATGCGTTGGCGGATGCTGTCAGCTACTTTTTCCTCATAGCCACTATAAGTATGGATTGCATACCATTGTCGGGTATCGTCATATCGGTTTTTTGTCATATAATTTCCTTTACTTTAATATTAGGTTAAATAATTCTTTGAATCCGAAATCTAGTAGCAATATTAACAGGAAGAAGAATACGGTGAACAGGATAACAGCTAGTGTTAGGCTCCAGGTTGCTTTGCGCGTAGTCCATCGGACTTGTCGTAGTTCAATCCATGCACCTTTGAAATATCCGCCGATGGCAAATAGAACTTTGGCGACACCTTTTGGTTCTTTTTTAGGCAATACTACTTTTTTGCCTAATTTTGTAGCTTTTAGGTTTTTAACTGATTTTTTATCAGTTTTTTTGACCAGTTTTAGCTTTTCTAGCATTTTTCCTATCACTTTGTTTTCTCCTTCGCGGAATGCGAACAAATTAAATAGCCTGCACTAGCAGACTGTCAAGTAACACTATAGGGCAACAGATGGGATTAGTCAAGAGAATTGATATTTAGACTATTTTGTGCTATAATGTAGATATAGACTAATTTATTTAGCTAAGTTGTAATTAACAAATGATGAAAAAGAGGTGCCTTAAATGAGCAGACGAAAAAAACGCTTGCATAGGAAGTGCGAGCCTGAAAGGTACGAAGATTTTTTTGCGCGGCAAGAAAGTTATGGGGACGATTTTAGCAGCTACCTGTTGAATAATATGGAATACTGTTCAGACTGTCTAGCACTAGACGAGTGCCCCATGCGCGTCTTGGATTTGAATCATCTTGCTCTTTTAGACGAATGTCTAAAATTTATGAGGTGCTTAAATCAGATCATATTTAAAAAAACCAATTCGGACGTATCGTCCTAGAATTGGTACATCAATGTTAATGCAATAGATAGTCTCGCTTGAGGGCGGGACTATTTTAATTCGGTCTTAGTATATTCGGGTAATTCAAAACTGAACTTTGACCCGATATTCAAACGGCTGGATAGGACTATTTTGGTTCCCATTTTGTGAGCTAGTTTGGCAGCGACATACAGCCCCAGGCCGGTTCCACCGGTTTCGCGGGTACGATAATCTTCACTGCGGTAAAATTTATCAAACACCTTATCAATATCTGATTTGCCTATACCAATGCCCGTGTCTTTGACGGCAAAGTTAATCTTGCCATCTTTTTTATCTATGATGAATTTGACCCCACCTTTTTTAGTATATTTGATGCCATTAGCAATCAAATTCTGTAACAATTCTTCTATATAAGCTCGGCTAGTTTCAACCTTGCCTATTTTTGGTGCTAGGTCTAGATCTAGATGTAACCCTCTTTTATTAGCCTCGTTAGAATATTCGCTGATCATTTGGTGAGCTAATTCTGTGACGTCTATAATTTCTGATTCGCCACCTACTCCACGTTCGGCGCGTGATAGGGCGCTTAGCTCGTTGACCATGTTTGCCAAGAACATTATTTGGTCGTGTGCCATATTGACGCCGTCTTTTAGCATTTTTGGTGTTGTTTTTGGTCGGTCCATCATTAGCTGTACGTTTGATATTGTGCCTTCGGCTACTGTTATCGGAGTGCGTAGTTCATGGCTAATGACACTGATAAATTCGTCACGCTCTTCGGCTAATGTTTTGGATTTTGTTATATCACGGGCAATTACAATGTATCCGTCATAGGCTTTTGATTGTGTGGCTTGTTGGAAATCTTTTCTGATTGGTGAATAAGTCACTTCTAGGCGCATTTCTTCCCCATCACTAAATGTGTGAGTCAAATCATCTCGCTCAACTATGGTTTTGGATTTTTTGATTTCACGGAATAGGTTGACCGGTTCGTGCCTGTCGTTTGTGACTGGTAGTATCTCACTGATGTTACGACCGTTTAGGCTGGTATTTGTGTCTAGCAGATTCAAACTGGCTGCGTTATAGACGCGGATTGTGCCATCAATGTCGGTGCTGATAACAGCGTCGGATAGATTATTAATGATCGTCAAGAATTGGTCGCGTTGCAGGGATTCTTTGGTTTTGCTGGTGACAATCTCATCTTTGTTCACAGAGTTTGTTAATTGGGTTTTTGTTATTGTCCAACCAGTGTAACCAATCGTTAATATTGCAACTATGCTGTATGATATTGCCCCAGCGCTACCACCACCTGCCGTGAATGCACCTATAAATATAATGAATAGGAACAGGACCGCGCTGGCAAAGAACGCCTTGCTGTTCTGATAAGCTTCAGGCCCGGACATAATTACCACCCAGGCTAGTGCAAACGGTGAGGTAAACCCTGAAATAAATATTAGAAACAACCCAAATGTGATTTGATAAGTGAATAATCGGATCGTTGTTGCTGCCTGATGGTCATAATTTGCGATTAACTGCCAAATACCGATTAACAGCAGTAATGCAGATATGACATACAGGTCAATATTACCAATACCAGGGCTCAAGTTGGGGTGCGGCACATTAAAAATGCCTAATCTAATTGCAAATCCATAAAGGATAGCCGTGATTGGTATTAGTATGCTAGACCAGCGCACGCTTGGATTGACAGTGTTGTCTTTGCCGTCTGGGGTGGTTAAAAAGTTATCATTTGCCATCAGGCACCTCCGGTAATGAGAACCCAAAAGTTGACCCGGAATTTAGGTGGCTAGTTAATGTCAGCTTGGTTTTGAGTTTATTAGCCAATTTGACCGCAACATATAATCCTAGGCCCGTACCGCTGACTTCTTGCGTTCGGCTATCATCACTGCGATAAAATTTTTCGAATATTTTAGCTTGATCTGCCTTGCTAATGCCAATCCCGGTATCGCTAATTGCAAAATCTATATTATTGCCATTCTTATGCGCAATAATTGTGACTTTGCCTTTTTTGGTATATTTAATCGCATTAGTTATGAAATTTTGCATTAATTCTTCCAGATACAGTTTGCTAGCATGTACATTACCTAGTTTTGGCGATAGCGATAATTCTAGTTTTAATTTTTTTGCTTTGGCTTCGTCGCGATATTTATTGACCAATTCATTAACTAGTTCAGATACATTTACCAATTCGGCTGCGTCTTCAATACCTTGTTCGGCGCGTGATAATGAGCTGAGATCGTTGACCATATTTGCTAGAAATACGACTTGTTCATGAGCTAGGTTTACACCATCTTTTAACATTTTTGGGGTGGCATTTGGATGCGTAGACATAGCCTGGACGTTTGATATAGTGCCTTCGGCAATCGTGATTGGCGTACGCAGTTCGTGGCTGATGACGCTGACAAATTCATCCCGTTCCTCTTCTAAGCTTTTGGATTTTGTTATGTCGCGGGCAATTATAATATAACCGTCATGTGTTTCCATATTCTTTGACTGGCCAAAGCTACTGCGTATCGGCGAGAATGTTACTTCTAGTCGTATGTTTTCGCCGTCACTGAATGTATGTGTCAAATCGTCTCTTTTGATAATGGATTTAGCATTTTTGATTTCTTTGAAAATCGCGACAAGTTTCCCATTTTGATCAGTCAAAGGTAGGATGTCGTCGATGTTTTTGCCGTTTAATTCAACGTTTGTGTCTAGCAGACTTAGGCTGGCTGCATTATAAACACGAACAGCGCCTTCCATGTTGATACTAATTACGGCGTCAGCTAGGTTATTAATAATTGTTAAAAATTGATCTCGTTGTAGAGACTCTTTGGATTTGCTAGCTGCCACCATTGCTTTCTTGTTGGCGTTATTAATATTCAGTCTAATTTGTACTAATGTAGCAAAGTAAATCATTAATACGCAGATCAGGCCATATATTACGGATTCAGCATTTGGTTTGTTGTATATAAAAACGTCAATAAACACAACAGCAGTGAATAATAGCGTACTTAGTCGGAATCCTTTTTCTTGCAGGTATACCCAGGTTTCCATTGACAGCAATACCCAAAACGCAATAAATGGCGGAGTCAAACCGGTTATGAATATTAGCAACGCGCCTAATAGGATTTGATAAGTAAACACTTGGGTCAATATGCCTATCCCCCCCAATATTCGCTTCACAGGGGATAACAGCTGCCATAACCCTAGCATCATTAATAATATTGATATTAGATATAAGTCCCAGTTATTGAATGCTGGGTTTGGGGTTGCGTGTGGTATTTGTAATATGTCAAATCTAACCAAAAAACCGTAAGTGATAGCGACAATTGGACTAATTAACCCAGTTAGACGAACTATGACGCTCGTCTTTGTATTATAATAATCCACCCTAACCGGTTCAGTTGCATCCATCTTATGCTTATTATACAACACGCGAATAGATTATAGATTATAGATTATAGATTATAGTATGAATTACAACACTATATCGAAGGGTTCAGGGTTTTGAGAGTATGTCGGTGTGCTTTGTAATTAGGGTCACCTACAGCGACTAGCGCCCAAAAATCACGACCGTGGTTCATCTGACGGGTGTGAGCTAGTTCGTGGATAATGATATAGTCTATTAATTCGAATGGTAGTTTCATCAAAGCTATGTTCAAACTAACTGTACCGGTACTGCTGCAACTGCCCCATCGTCCGCTGGCATGTGAGAATCTGACACGGGCATATTTGAAATCATATTTATTGGCTAGGTATGATAATCGCTTTGGCAGGTAGCTTTTGGCTTCGATTTTCAATGCGGATATTATGCAATCGCGGATTTTACGAGCTATATTCGGGTTATCGATTGATTCGGCCATGGGCATTTTCACCAATATCTGCTGTCCATGCCGAGTGACACTGAACATTTGCCCGCTGGTTGGTTGAATGACTAATGTGTGGCTTTTTCCAATCTGCATGCCGTTAGTGTAGCTGTATTCAGGTTTTGCTTGGTCCATCATTTTGCGCAGCTGGTCGCGAGAATTGCGTAACAGGCTTTTTAACAAGAAAACTGGTGCATAAATTGGCATTGAAGCGTGCAAAGTTCCATCAGGGGCCACGCGCAATTTAACATGGGTTGCCCTAGCACTGCGGCGAATTGTGATTTTGCCGAACTCTTTATCTTGGATTATAGACATAGTGTTTAAATTTATCTAACCAATATATTGTTAGTTCTGGTCGGTCGTTCAGTCGTAATGGCAGGGTTCGGGTTGGGGGTTGCAATATTTTTTAGGATAATTTTCATTTGGGTGCTGTAGGTATGTTTACCGCTAATAACAATGGCGCCTTCGCTGGAGTGAGGTGGGCTGAATTGTTTTAGTTTTGATTCGAATTGGTCATTCGTCATAGGTTTTCGACCATCGGTCGGCTTGATAGATCGCCTTTTGGCAGTTGCAGGTTCAGTCTGTACCCATATAAACATAGGATTATAGCCTGCTGTTCGGGCTATTTTGGCGATTTCTGTGCGTTCATTGCGTTGATTGGATGGGCCTTCATAGGTAATTGTTTTGCCAGTTTTAAATAATTCGTCTAGCATATAATTAGCAGCTTGCGATACAACCTTATTCTCGTGATCGCTATAGATCGGTTTGTCAAATAATTTGTGGCGTAATTGGTCAAAACTTATAATTGGAGATTTGAATGTCCGGGCAAATTGCTCGGCAAAAAAGCTTTTCCCTGAACCAGAGATTCCCACCATGATGATTATATGCGGCTTTGATCCATCAGTTGGTTTCATATAGACATATTATACTAGATTTACATAAAATTGCCATTTATCAATAGTTGAATAGTCTAGTGTTACAAAAAACTATGTAGTATGATGTTAGTAGTAATCATAAGCATAATCTATTTATTGATATGACTAAAAAATCAACTAAACCAATCGACCACTCTGCTAATATCGCCAAACATATGGTACATCGTGGGAGGTTCAGCCGATTCTTACGTATTTTAGGCCCTGGTGTTGTGACTGGTGCGGCCGATGATGACCCATCAGGAATTGCTACTTATTCTCAGGCTGGTGCCAAATACGGGTTTGGATTTTTATGGATATTCCCTATTATGTACCCGTTACTACTAGCGGTTCAAGAATCTTGTTCACGTATTGGTGCAGTTACTGGTAAAGGTTTAGCAGCAGTAATTAAGAGCAATTACAGCCGCAAAGTCCTGATAATGTCAGTCATATTAGTAGTTATCGCCAATACCATTAATATTGGTGCGGATTTGGGTGCAATGGCGGCTACGACTCAATTATTCTTGCCTGATGTGCCTTTTGCAGCGTTAGCCATATTCTTTGCGGTGGTAATTGTGCTGTTGGTGGTGTTTGTTAACTACAAAAAATACGCCAAGATATTGAAATGGTTGGCATTGGCGTTGTTGTCATATCCTATCGTTGTATTTCTAGTTGGCCAGGATTGGGGCGATGTTTTCCGTCATACATTTGCGACGATGCCGACGATTAATGCCGAAACGATCTATATATTGGTTGGTATTCTGGGTACGACGATTTCGCCTTATTGTTTTTTCTGGGATACATCCGAAATTGTCGAAGAAGAAATCGCCCATCACCGTCTGAGCGCTACTGGCAAAACCCCACGTATCAGTCGTCGATTCTTGCGTAGTATCCGGTTAGATAATTTTATGGGCATGTCACTAGCTACATTTACGGCGTGGTTTATCGTGATTGCTTGTGCATCAGTATTATTCGTCAATGGCACCGGTGAGATTAATACGGCTGCAGACGCGGCGCGTGCATTAGAACCATTAGTCCAAGGTTTCCCCTACGCAGGCATAATTGCTAAGGTAATATTCTCGATTGGTATATTAGGTATCGGATTATTGGCTATCCCAGTACTAGCCGGTTCATCAGCCTATGCTATCAGTGAAACGTTTGGCTGGCGCGAAGGATTGTACCGCAAATTCAAACGTGCAGCTGGTTTCTACGTCGTTATTATCGCCGCAACTGGTGTTGGCCTGTTGATTAACTTTATCGGCATCGACCCTATTCAGGCGTTGATATTTACAGCTGTGTTTAATGGTATCGCAGCCGTACCACTACTGTGGATGATCGCCCGTGTCGGTAGTAATCGTGAAATTATGGGCGAATACAAAAATGGCTTGATATCAAATCTGTTTGTAAGAATTGCGTTGATTGTGATGACTGTGGCGGTGTTGGCGTTGTTCTACTTCATGGCTACGGGTCAATAGTATAACTTATTGTATCCTTACCATGCCCTCCATAGCCTTGGCGACGGAGGGTGGCTACGGGTCAATAATTAATTTATAGATTCTATGAATCCTTCTAAGCTGGTGCCGCCGTTCATTCGGACACGTGGCAGTTGTAGTTTATCCATGCCGATTTGGGCTTTGCCATATTCGGTTGTGACGGCTACCTTGAAGCCAACTTCGCGTAATAATTGTTTTTCACTGTCGTTATAGTCGCCGAATGGGTAACAGAATGCATCACTAGAACCTGTAATCTGTTTTGAAGTGTTCAGGTCATCTATCCCTAATTGGCGGTCAATACATTGGAATAGACCACCGTGACCGCCCTCGCAGCCGCCTTGGTGCATGTCGTTGGAATGAGATTGGAATGAGATTAGGTTTCGGTCAACGCCTAGGCTATCGGGGTTGGTTGTCCAGCTGGTGACAATGAACGATGTTGCGTGGATCTGGTATTTGACCAGCACTGGATACGCCAGGCTAAAAAATGACGAAGCGCCATCATCGAATGTCAGTATGACACTTTTTTCGGGTAGAACCTTGGTGCCATCAATATAATCGGCCAGTTCGCTCCAGGTTGGCGTGTAATATCCATTATCAGCCAGGTATTTAACCTGTTTTTCAAATTCTACTACATCAGTAAAGTTGCTGTCGGCGCCTGTTTGACCCTGACTGCTGTCATAGAAAAAATGGTACATCAATATAGGAATACCAGTGGTATTAGGGATTATCGGTTCGGCTGGGGTCTCAGGGGTTGGTTGAGTTGTCACTACAGGCTGCTCATTATTTGTTGGCGTTGTTTCGATCGGTTTGTTCAGATAACCAATTGTAACTATCGCCCCTACGCTGGCGATTAGGAATATGATGATTGATAGTAATATCTTGTGTTTGAGTTTGGATTTTTTGTTCATAACTATATGCATTATATCAAAGATACGTATCATTTGTTTATTGACTAATTACTCAATATGATGTATAATTATATGTATATTCGAGAGAGTGATTCTTTTACAAGGTGGTGTTCACTATGCCAATAGTGATAATTAGCAAGAGGCCAGATGTTAGATTTTCAGAGTTCGATATGCGTCATATATTTGACGAGGTAGTCCCTTACGTGCTCAGTACCGTGCAGAACCCGTTGCAACCGGGTAACACTGTAATTGAGGTTAACGACAATCTAACAGAAAAAAAGGTTGATCTAGTGGTTGATATTTGTTGTTTTCGTGACGAAGAAAGGTATGCGACTCGTGATGAAAATGCAGAGAAAATTAGTACTTTGGCAACTCAAGCCTACATTAATACTAGAACAGGTGCTGATGTTTGTTCTGCGAAGATCAAAATCGGTGTATGTATCCGTCACGATATGGATGCCTGGTTCAGGCCTCGAGAAGGTGATCCAGTCAGTCCTAAGTTAGAAATGACAGAAACGGCCATGATGGCCAGAATTAGAAAAAGATGTGGTTTCGTTGCAAAACCATAGCTTTGTACAGAGCTCCTGCGGGAGCTCTTTTTAATTGCTTTCTTTGTCTATTTGGTCGATTCGATATAGGATTAGTCCCCTAATTACTGGTTCGGGGATGACCTTGTCCAGATTGAACTGTATCGTGCCCTTGGATAGCCGATAGCTGGCTAGTTTGTTCTTCATCGCTTCAATGGGGCCAGACGTCGGAAACAGGCTAATATGTTGTTTGTAGACGTAGAATCCGATTAGGTATTTACCCTGGTACTGAAAAGTCGGGATGCCATAACTGGTCGTCTCGGTGGCTTCGGGTACTGTCGCCATGACGATATCGCGGATACGACGTAATTCAGCCGCCTCAGGTACGGGCAGAGATTGTAGGTATTTTTCTACCGGATTCATAGGGATATTGTAACAGATAATTAATTTGACTATTGTTTCCAAAATAAGTTATTTATTATTTGCGGGTTACTCTGTCGACGATAAAGACGATCAATGCTATTACAATTAGTAAATGTATTAATCCGCCACCTATGCTCAGGGTAAACCCTAATAACCATAGTACTACCAAGATTGCTGCTATTGTTAGTAGCATAACTGTTCCTCCAATATTAATTTAGTACACCATTAGTATAGTCCTATTTGTTGGGTTGTGCCGGAAACCGATTTTTAGCGGTGTCTTTATCTTAATCAAATATCATACAGTCTTAAAATAGATAAACAAAACTAACGAATGTAATTGTAAAAAAAGAATAAGACCCTAGCCGAAGCCAAGGTCTTGTCCGTTTGTCCAATCATGAAATAATCTAATGACTCATCCGCAAAGACTGCGAGTATTCCAGTCATATCCGATTAATTTTTGGTTTTTTCTTTATTGGTGATGATATTCACTACCCATAGTATTAAAAAAACCAGAGAGCAGACAGTGATCACGCCTACGCGAAAATCATTTTCCAGCGCATTCCATAGTATTATTAACAGCCCGCCTATGATTACGGGTACTGGCCAAAAGAAACAGCATAAAAGTATAGTGTCAATAAATGCGTCCAGAACCCTGTTAATTATTGGATACTCCTTAGTCTTTCGTAGATCCCATTTCCATAATGGTTTCATTATTTCCACCTCTTTTGCAATTTTTTCATGATTACAACGAACTTCCCAAGAGCTGGGAAGCCAGCTCGATCAAGACTAACCAGATTATAACACTATAATGTAATAAGTCAATAGTGCGATTTTGGTACTTTTTTATTGTAGATAAAAATTATAGCAAAAAGTGCCCTGTCAACCCACATTCAATGGCAACTATATATTTAATACACCCAGATATAGTGTAATGGTCTATAATAAATACTATGAAGTTTCAGCTCAACGAGTTTCACCACAACGTTTCAGAAGATGAAATGATTACCGATATAAAACGTGTCGCGACTGACCTAAAAAAGAGTTCCGTAACGATGGAGGAATACGAGAAGTTTGGGAAATACCATCCATCGACTTTAACCCGTAAGATTGGGAGTTGGTTTGATATTCTAGAAAAAGCAGGCATGGAAATGAACCGTAGTCCTATAAATATACCCGAAGAAGAACTATTTAAAAACCTGGAAGAGGTCTGGATTAAATTAGGTAAGCAACCTGGATGGATTGAAACGCGAACACCACTCTCAAAATACAGTGCCGATACATATGCGAAACGGTTTGGTAGTTGGCGTAACGCACTGGAAAGATTCGTGGTATATATTAACAACGAAGAAGACGCATCTTCAGCAGAAGCAGTAGAAAGTCTCAAAGTTGAACCTACAACAAAACACAAAACTTCCAGAGGTATAAACTGGAGATTGCGTTTTATAGTGATGCGAAAAGATAATTTTAAATGTCAAAGCTGTGGTCGCTCACCAGCAACAGACCCCAGTATTATTCTGCATGTTGACCATATAAAAGCATGGGCTAATGGTGGAGAAACTGTTATAGAAAACTTGCAAACCCTTTGTTCGGTCTGCAATATCGGTAAAAGTGACCTAGAATAGTAGCTTGTCTATTTTTCGGACGGCTTAACTTTAGAAACCTTTGACATAACATCGTCAAAGTTGCCTTTAATCTTTAGTGGTTTTTCTGCTGATTCAGACGCTAAATCCGCGAAGAAGTCTAATTGAATTGGGACGCCACCGTAGCGGTTATGCATTTTCTTCTTTAATTCATCCATAGTATCGCAACCCTGTGCCATACCTATTACGCGGTTTATATGCTCGACTAAACGTTTCATCCCAGTATCAGCATTAAACCACTGATGGTAATTCTGCCCTTTGCGTGGTTTGGGTTTGTGATCTTTTATGTACTGCGCAATATCTGGGTCAAGATAACGGTAAATAAGGTCCATGACTAAGTAGCCCCAATATCGAGGTCGATTTCTTTTTGGTTGACCGTCCCATTGCGTTAGTCGGGCAAACTCAATCCATAACTCATCAGGAAAGGTTTTTTCCCATGAGCGCATTTCTTCCGCTAGGTACACTTTTAATTTGAATTGTAGTGCGTCTTCAGCGCGAACATATTGGTAACCAGTAGCTTCATCAACCAGCGCAATAATACCAATTTTCGAAGATGCTCTAATAATTGCGTTAGCCTGAAGCCCCGCTATTTCATTTCTACCAGTTAGTTTTCCGCTATCCAATGCTTCTGATATGGCGTGGCAGGTATCCATAAACTTTTCAACGTCATAACCTTTGGCTCTTAACCCCGCGTCGGTTATAAACTCAATCACATTCCCAGAATCATACGGGCTATTATGCGCAAGCATATAAGGCATTAATGCCTTACTATTGAAGACGCCGTTAGGATTGGCATTTGATGCAAATCCCAAACCTTCAAGCATACCTCTAGTGCTAAATACTCGTCTCCCATCTTCCAAGACGTAACAAGGCAATGAGCTATCGCCAACCTCTAGAGTACCGCTGAATTGCGCTCGCGCAATTTTTTTACCCTTAGAGTTGTCTTCTTGTTTTTTCACGTCTTTTTTCACGCTATTAACTCCTTATATTGTAGTTTATTATTGATGCGCAGAAACCATGTATCAAATCGTTCCGAATCAGTCATCTTACGAGTATTATATCTATATTCTACTTCACTACAGTATTTTTGTAGATGTTTAGGGCTAATTTGATGATAAACACCATAAACGCATCGCTTCAATTGGGACCAGACATTCTCGATATTCTGTGTATAATTGCGCCCCACAACATATTCATTGATGCTGTGGTTTACCACATTGTGGTCGTAGCCACGCCTGTATAATGTTTTGTAGGCTTGCCACTGGTCACTATAGACTGTGGAACCCTTTGCTATATTGCTTTGTATGGCAGGTAATAAAATCCGCGCACCAGAACTCTTAACGTGTTTGATGCGAACATTACCTTGACGTTCAACCATGCCAAACACAACCGATTTTGTTTTTACTGGAGCGTATGCACGATTTTTACTTTTTCCGCCCACGTATGTTTCGTCTATTTCAACTTCACCGCTCAATAAATCAGAGTCACTTGTCTCTATAGCATATCTGATACGCTGTAACATAAACCAAGCTGTTTTTTGTGTGATACCTAGATATTTACTGAGTTGTACTGAACTAATACCTTTTTTTAATGAAGTCCCGAGGTAAACCGCTAGAAACCATTTTTGGAGTGGTATTTTACTATCCTCAAAAATAGTACCTACACGTACAGTAAATTGTTTACGACAATCACCACATTTGAATAGTCGGCCATCAGTAAACTTGTAGGTTTTATATGAGCCACAATGTGGGCAAACAACTTTCTCGCCCCAACGTGATTTTTCGAGATAATCACGACAAACCTGCTCGGAATTGAACCTATTGTAGAAATCTATCAAGCTAGTCGTCTTTGTCATACTACTAGTGTAGCAAAGCTCACTGGGTTTGTCAAGTATATAATTGCCCATTCAATATATTGACAAATATGTATACTTATGCTAGAATAATTAAGATCAATCTTCGGATTGAAATAAAGAGCTTTGCTCTTGTCCTTTAAGGAGGTTTACCATGGTAATCAACGGTATGAAGGTCCAGATTGTTTCTGGAAATATCGCCGAAGTGCCAGCTGATGTTCTGATAACTAGGCTGGACTCGTCGAGTCAAGGGTTCGCCGGTAACTGGCATGACAATGTCAGTAAGGCAATTATAAGGACCTCTGGAACTAAGTTTCATGATCAGCTCGCTGATGTTGATGGAACATTGCTGTTGGCGTTTGGGGATGATAGCCAGTCTTGCGTTTATCGCAATGTGCTTTTTGTCCTCGAAGAGTCGTCTGAAAATCTATATGATATGGTTATTCGCGTACTGAAAGAGGCCGACGAAAACAAGATGTCAAGCGCAAGCTTGCCGGCCTTTTTTACTAGTAACTTCTATGATGATCATGACGTCAGGATTAATGAATCTTTACTATCAGAGTTGCACAGGGCTGTGGTTGATTTCACGGCCAGCAAGCCGCAGAATCTGAAGGAACTGTTTCTTGTAATATACGAGAACGTCAAATCTTTTCAGTTTTTGACGGACATGCTCAGCTGACGTAGTACCAATACTATGAGTAAATCTTAAAGCCCTATGCGCTATGCTGGGGCTTTTTGATTTGGTCGGGGCACACGTAAAACTGAATCGCCTTCAGCGTGCATTATTAAAGATATTATCTATTTATTCCTCGTTAACCTCTACTATAGTAGTTTGGTTAAATAAGTCGCTCCAGTTATCGGAAGTTGCTTTAATAAATAAATCGTTATTAACATAAACAATTCTAAATTGATTTTTATTCCCGGCAGCATCCCATTCATCAATAAGGTTTTTGGCGGCTACTTTAAACGCGCCTTCATTGATAGAAGTATTGTTAACGGCTATTATTATCATGGTTCCATCAATATCATGGGAGTTGATTACATCTTGAAGTGTGCTCTCATAAGTAAATTTGTTCGGATACTCATTTGTTCCGGTTGATGCGCGTACCGTATTTTCGGAGAAATAATTGTCGGCTAATTTTTTTATCATTTTTTCAAAATCATCTTTGATTAAGAACCCAAAATATGTATCTTTAATTTCATACCCGCTATCTGTCTTATATCTGGAAATTGTGAACTCTGCACCAGCAGTTTTTGGGTCTTCATACTTTTTAGTTTTCTGATTAAAAAAACTGGAATTTATAACTTTTGCGTTCATTAAATCATAGCCATGTTCAAATCCGCTTCGAAAAAAACCAACTCTGCTATAAGCAACGTCTCCATACTTCTCTTTCATATGATCATTCATTTGACTAATCACTTTATCATCAGTTTCACCTTTAATCCCTATACCTAGGCTACTTCGAACCTTATTATTAATATCTATAAAAGCAATTGTTCCTACGGTTAGCACTCCAGCCAGCAGCATTGAGCTAATGATGACAATTTTAATAGTTTTTGATATATGCTTGGTTTTTATGGTTGTTCTCTTTATGTTTGTTTTTTGTTTTTTAAGTGGCATTTTCTTATTTCGCATCTTTTCGCTCCGATCTTATACAAGTAAATTGCTTAAAGTAATTATGTTTATTATATCATAGATATATATTTGACCTAGTATCTAGTTTGATTATTGAGATCGCTTGTGCTTACTAGCGGTCGGGGTGTATAGTAATAGCTAATAATATAAAAAAAATTTTACGAAAGAATAACAATGAGTAGTGGTCGGAGCATCTATACTTTTCAAATGAGTTGTGAGTCTGAATCTTTGAATAAATTGATTCAAGGTTATTTGCAAGCAACCGGGTTTATTTTAGAGGATAAAAATAGTGAGCAATTTTATAAAGCTGGTGATGCGATGGTAGGTTATAAGTATTTTAAGTATGAGCTTTCCGGGCAGACATTAACGGTATACGCTTGGCTTAAGAGCTTACTTGGGGAAATATCAGTAGAACAAAATAGTTTAAATATGTTAGCCATGAACTATAGAGACTCTTTAAACAAATTATTCCAAGAAATATCAAATTTAAATAATTTAGGGAAAAATATGGATAATAATGAGCAAAAGAACAACACAAGCAATGTAAGCAATATTCCTCAAAATCAGACCGTACAACAGCCAGTACAAAATGACCCTAATCAGGTTGCTCAAACATTTCAAGCCGAAACAGATAAAAAGAAAGAAACTATGTGCGAGATAGGTTTTTGGCTTTCGATTTTTGGACTGTTAATATCTTTTGTCGGCATATCTTTTGGCGTCATTATTTATATAATGGATTTCTATTTTGCGTCTCAAGGTTTAAAAACTAGAAAAAAAGGCAAGGCCGTCACAACAATTATCTTGTCGGCTCTGTCTATCGTCGTCACAATATCTTTATTGATATTTGGGGCTAAACAATAACAAAAATAGTTAAATTCTGAATGAGGGGCACGCGGAAAAATGTAAACGCATTTGGGCAGTGGCACACGTCCGACGCTTTAACTAATTTAAATCTTTCTTCAAGCCTATGTGGTTGCCGTCTTTGACTTCAAAGAAACCCTCAAATGTTGCAAATATTTCATAACCTTGTTTTTCATAAAAAATTTCATTTTTATTGTAGCCTGTCGTCCAGGTATAGATATGCTCTATGCCTTTGGATTTTACTTTATCCTCTATTAATTTTAATATTTTTGCGCCTAATTTTTGGTTTCTATATTCATCGCTAATCCACAAATCAGTTAAATAAAACCATTTGTGATTTGTTAATCCAGAAGCAAACCCAATCACCTTCTCATCTTCTTCAACGATGATATTGTATCTATTAGACTTTGCATCAGGCACGTCATATTTAGCCTCAATATTTTTGAAATCTTTGTATATATCATCCAGTTCTTGTTTGGTCACGTTTCTATCAGTTATTTTCATAGTTGTATTATATCAAATATAGAGACAAATAATGTCTCTATATGTTAAGCATAAGCTCTACGGCAGAACATACTGAACGATGTCATAACCGAACTGTTGAAAGTTTTTAGAATTTCAGAAACTCTGGGTCATTTTTCAAACTAATTACTAAATCGTTGGCAATTCGTCTGGCTTCGTCCGCTTCTTCTGGAGATATATAAGAGGCTTCTACTGCATCCTTTAACTCATCCTCGTCTAATATCCTAGGTTCTTCTCCGGGTACTTGCCATACATCCAGGTAAAGATCGATAAATGAAAATCCATCTTCGATCGCCTGTACTGGTCGAGCAACGTCACAATAAATTGCAATAAGATTAGCCGCTGCATCTTGGAACTTCGTAATAATATAAGGTTTGTCTAGCTGTCAAGCTACCAAATTTCTGAACACCTTGTCTTTTCTTAATCCAGTTAGATTG
>JBAXFD010000011.1:0-22106 GCA_037140095.1 Candidatus Saccharimonadota bacterium | reverse complement strand
TTGACAATTTAATTTAGTTACGGGGGTGTGAATGCAATTATTTATCGGGGTATTGGTAGGATTAATCGTTCTGGTCATATTAGTTGTGGTGCACGAATTGGCGCATGCTTGGGTAGCGAAACGCAACGGCGTAGTGGTTGAAGAATTCGGGATAGGCCTGCCTCCGCGAGCTTGGAAGAAAAAACTGAAAAACGGCGTACTATTTACATTGAATTGGCTACCAATCGGCGGATTTGTCAAAATGCAGGGTGAATATGACGCGGCCAAGAAAAAGGGTGATTATGGTGCCACAGGGTTCTGGGGCAAAACTCAGATATTATTCGCAGGCGTCACAGCTAACTGGTTGTTGGCGGCATTTATATTAACAATACTGTCTATTTTTGGCCTGCCAAAGGTGTTGCCAAACCAGTTTACGATGGCGGGCGACAGCACGGTTATTAGCCAACCAGTTGAGATTACGGGGATAACAGCCGGCAAACCAGCTGAAAAATCAGGGTTAAAAACAGGTGATTTGGTCATCAAATTTGCCGGTCAGAATCCTGCTACGGCCGAAGAATTGTCGCGGGTAATTGGCGACAACAAAGGCAAAACTGTATCAGTCACATATTCGCGTGGTGACACAGAGTCAACAGTTGATACAACATTGGGTGACGATGCAACGGGGGGCATATTCGGAATTAATATGGGGCAACGATCAACAATCAAATCTACTTGGTCGGCACCGATTGTAGGTGTTGTAACGACAGCGCAATTTACATGGGAGACGCTCAGCGGCCTGGGCGGATTAGTTGCAAATCTATTTAACGGCGTTGTATCACAATTTAGTTCAGACAGCGCGGTGCGCGATCAGGCGGCAGCTGATTTGAAAACGGCAGGCGACAGTGTAGCTGGCCCTATCGGCATATTGGGTACGATTTTCCCGGCTGCTAGCAGTGCCGGTCCAGCGCAATTATTGTTCCTGACAGCGATTATATCGCTGACACTAGCGGTGATGAATATACTGCCAATACCAGCGCTAGACGGCGGCAGGTGGTTCACGATGATGTTGTTCCGCGTAACTAAAAAATCATTGACATATGAACGTGAAGAAAAAATTCAATCAATCGGATTCTATATATTGATGGGATTAATAGTATTGGTGACAATCACAGATGTTGCAAAAATATTCTAAATGGCTAATGTTGATTGCGATTCCGGCGTGGGTCGTAGTCAGTTTCTTTGCAGCGCAGGCATTGGTTCTGGGGCTGGTTTGGGTGTTGGTGATGTTGAAAGTACCGCTGGCGTCAATGAACGATGCGATTTTAAACGCCACGTCGACGGCTTTGATATATGTGATTACACTGGCATTGATTATTGGAGTGCCATGGTTCGTTAAAAAACAAAAGGTTAGTCTGGTAGATTTGGGGTTGCATAAGTTACCGACGTGGATGGATATATTGATTACCCCAGCCGGTCTAGTTGTATATCTGTTGGCTTCGGCATTGTTAATAACATTAGCTACCAGTTTGGTCCCGGGTTTTGATGCTAATCAGGTGCAGGATGTCGGATTCAGCGGTCTGACGCGTAATTATGAGTTCATAGCGGCGTTTGTCGTATTAGTTATCGCTGTGCCGGTATCCGAAGAAGTGTTATTTCGCGGGTATCTGTTCGGCAAACTGAAAAAAATCGTACCGGTTTGGGCAGCGGTATTAGTTACCAGTGTATTATTCGGCATGTTGCATGGTAATTGGAATGTGGCAGTTGATACGATTGCGCTGAGCGTTGTGTTATGTGTTTTGCGACAAATTACAGATAGTTTGTGGCCGTCAATATTATTGCATATGGCTAAAAACGGTATTGCTTATTATTTTCTCTTTATTAATACGTCGTTTTTGACTACAATAGGAAGATAGTATGAGATTATCACGATTATTTACCAAAACTATCAAAGACGCCCCATCCGATGAGGTGTCTAAAAATGCGCAATTACTAATCCGCGCCGGATTCATCCACAAAGAGATGGCTGGTGTGTATGCGTATTTGCCATTAGGTCTAAAAGTTCTAAACAAGATTACTCAAATTATTCGCGAAGAGATGGACACAATCGGATGTCAAGAATTGTTAATGACCGGGTTGCAGAAAAAAGAAACGTGGGAACCGACTGGACGCTGGGATGACGAAGCTGTTGATATTTGGTTCAAATCTGAATTAAAAGATGGTACCCAAGTAGGTTTTGGCTGGTCACACGAAGAGCCAATAATTGGAATGGTTAAACAGTACGTTAATAGTTATAAAGATCTACCAGTTAATGTCTATCAATTCCAGACTAAATTTCGCAACGAAACCAGGGCTAAAAGCGGTATAATCCGTGGCCGTGAATTCACGATGAAAGATATGTATTCATGCAATATCAGTGCTGAGGCTAATCAGGCTTTTTATGACAAAACTATTGAGGCATACAATCGGATTTATGATCGATTAGGTATTGGTGATGATACCTATGTGACTTTTGCTAGTGGCGGGGCGTTTACAAAGTTTAGCCATGAATTTCAGACAGTCTGTGATGCTGGTGAAGATTATATTTTTATCCATCGTGGTAAAAATATCGCAGTCAACGAAGAAGTTATGGATGACGAAAACTTGGACAAATTGGGCATTAGACGCGAAGATCTAGAAAAAGTTAAAAGTGTTGAAGTGGGCAATATATTCAATTTTGGATCCCAGAAAAGTGAAGATACTGGGTTTACTTTCACAGATGCCGAAAACAAACAACAATTTATATATCTTAGCTCGTACGGCATTGGAACAACTCGCGCCATGGGTGTAATCGCTGAAAAGTTTGCTGATAATAAAGGTTTAGTATGGCCAGAATCAGTTGCTCCGGCCAAGGTTTATTTGATCGGTATTGGTGGTGATGCAGCGATTAAACACGCGGATGAATTATATGAAGAATTGACCAAAAAGGGCATAGAGGTGTTATACGATGACAGGCCACTACGTCCAGGCCAAAAATTTGCTGATTTTGACCTAATGGGAATCCCATATCGCATCACAGTTAGTGACAGAATGTTGGAAAATAACACCTATGAATTGGTCGCACGACGTGACGAACAACAATTGTTATTGACACGCGATGAACTGCTTGCTAAACTGAACTAGCTATAGAAAATTCTGTAGAAAACACGCTATATATAGCGTGTGTAGTGTTATTAAGAACACTTTTTGCTAAACTATTTCGCATCACAGCGAAGGAGAAAAAACAATTATGAAAAAACTATATCAATTGACAACTGCTGGTAAAAAAGAACTAGAAGCAGAATTAAAGGCGCTGAAAAGTCGTCGTGGTGAAGTAGCAGAAAAAATCTCTGATGCTCGTGATTTTGGTGACCTGAGCGAAAATGCAGAATATGACGTTGCACGCGAGGAGCAAGGTTTGGTAGAGACTAGAATTGCTGAAATCGAAGATATTTTGATGAATATGACGATAATCAAAGCCAGCAACAGTTCAAAGGTTAGCCTAGGTACATGTGTTGAGCTAAAAACTGGCAAAAAGAGTGTTAAATACACAATTGTTGGTCCGGTTGAAGCCGATCCAATGTCAGGCAAGGTCAGTAACGAATCTCCAATCGGTAAAGCGTTGTTTGGTAAAAAAGTTGGTGATGAAGTAGTTATCTCTACACCAAAAGGCCATTCTACATACGTGATTGAGAGCCTTTGCTAGAAATTGCAAGTAGATTATAGATTTTGGATTTTAGATTATAGTATAGTCTCAAATCTCATGGAAATAGGCTCGCCAAAAGGCGAGCTTATTTTTTATTGTTTGCAACTTCTTCCAAAATCCAAAATCCAAAATCTAACATCTACTTCTATTATATCTCTGATATAATAGAGCATATGGCTACACTAAAAGATTTTAGGGATGAGAGGTTACGTAAACTATCAGAGTTGCAGGATTTGGGTATCAACCCATTCCCAGCCGAGACTAAACGTACTCAGGAAAACGTCAATATTACGACAGATTTTGACAAACTAGAGGGTAGCGAGGCTACTGTTGTTGGCCGTATTATGGGGATTCGTAAATTTGGTAAATTGGCTTTTATCGTTATCCGTGATTTTACGGGTTCTATCCAATTATTTTTGCGCACAGATACAGTCGGCGAATTAGATGCCAAATCGAACCAATTAGGCATGGCACAATTGCCGTTACTAGACACAGGTGATTTCGTTCAAGCTACCGGTAAAGTTATCAAAAGCAAAACTGGTGAAATATCGATTGAAGTGGCGTCATTGAAATTGATTTCTAAATCACTGCGCCCAATGCCTAGTAGCGTTGACGGATTCACGAACAAAGAAGAACGCATGCGCCGTCGATATGTTGATATGAATGTTAACGTTGATGTGCGTGATAGGTTCGTCCGCCGTAGTAAATTCTGGCAAGCAACTAGGGATTTTCTAAATCAAAATGGTTTTATCGAGATAAATACACCAGTTCTGGAACATTCTACTGGTGGGGCAGACGCAAACCCATTTGTGACCCATATGGATGCGTTGGACCAGGATTTTTATTTGCGCATTAGCCAAGAATTGCCATTAAAAAGGCTGTTAGTGGCGGGTTATGAAAAGATTTATGATATTGGTCCGAGATTTCGTAATGAAAATTATAGCGACGAACACCTGCCTGAACATATTGCGATGGAATGGTACTGGGCTTACGCTGATTGGCAAATGGGGATGCAGTTAACTCAGGATTTGGTTAGGTTTATCGCTGACAAGACTTGGGGTAAACGAATTTTTAAGATGGCAAATGGTCAAGAAATTGATTTGGGCAAAGATGGTCAAGATTGGCAAAAAATTAGTTTTGTTGATGCAGTAAAAGAGCGTTTCGGGATAGATGTATTTAATTGCGAGCTTAAAGAAGTCCAACAAAAATTAAAAGAAAACAATATTGAACTGGAAAAAGTTGATAATTTAAATCGATGCATTGATAAATTATGGAAAAAAATTCGTGCAGATATCAGTGGGCCAGCCTTTTTGGTTGATGTCCCAGCCTTTTTGCAACCTTTGGCAAAGAACCAACAGGGCGACGATAGGTTGAGCCAGCAATTTAATCTGTTGCTGTGTGGCACAGAGGCGTGCAAGGCGTATAGTGAGCTTAATGATCCGATGGATCAGCTGAATCGATTTGTTGGGCAGCAAAAAATGCGCGATGCAGGTGACTGTGAAGCTATGATGTTAGATATCGATTATGTAGAGGCATTGGAATACGGCATGCCGCCAGCCTGTGGATATGGCAATAGTGAAAGGTTATTTTGGATGCTTGAAGGCGTTACTGCGCGCGAAGGTGTGCCTTTCCCACAATTACGTCACGAGATTGACGGTACAACATCCGACATTTATCCAGATTTAAAGTTGGTTTAATCTAATGATTGAGGTTAAAAACCTAGTCAAAACCTATGGCAAAAAAGACAGCGCCTTTAATGCGGTTGATGGTGTTAGTTTCACGATTCCGACTGGTAAAAGTATCGCGATATTAGGCAAATCTGGTAGTGGTAAATCTACATTGATGCACATAATGAGTGGTCTGGACAAACCGACTTCTGGCGAGATTATAATTGATGGTCAAAATATATTGAAATTGAAACAAAAAGACATTGATAAGTTTCGTTCTAGTGAGATGAGCTTTATATTCCAAAGTTTCTTCGTGCAGGCCAAAGAAAGCTGTTACGACAATGTTAGCTTGCCACTAGAAATCGCAAAAATATCGGTTGGTAAGCGCCGAAAAATGATTGAATCTGCACTGGCAGCAGTTGATATGTCCGAGAAAGTAAAAGCAAAGGCCAAAGAGTTGTCTGGTGGCCAAAAACAACGCCTGGCGGTCGCACGAGCGATTGTAAACAGCCCGACGATAGTATTTGCAGATGAACCGACTGGTAACCTGGATAGTGTGACTGGTGGGATGGTAGAAGACCTGTTATTTAAATACAGCAAGGAAAACGATGTAACATTAATAATCGTGACTCACGATAGTGATCTAGCGAATAGATGTGAAATGCAGATACATCTAAAAGATGGTCAGATTGATGATATGAACCCGCCTAAATTTTTGGGAAAAACTTTGGTGGGCAGGAGGCTTAAAAAATGAAAATAACAGATATTATCATCCGTGCTGGGCGCAGTTTGAAACAGGCAAAGGCTAGGACATTATTGACCAGCCTAGCAATTGGCGTTGGTGCGTTCACTATTGTGTTGAGCCTAGCGATTGGCGCAGGCGGTCGCGATTATGCGGCAACTATTATCACTAGCAACACAAATCCGCAGGAGTTATTTGTTCAACCAAGAATGGACGCCAACAATGATCCTAACAAACCTCAGAAATATACAGATAGTCCAACTATGAATTATGGTGGCTACACGGCCAAGACGCTATCCCAGGATGACATTGAAAAAATTAAACAGATTGAAGGTGTAAAATCATCCACTTCAATTTATCAGGTAAAGATTAAATATATTTATACTAAAGGTAACGAAAAATATCAGGCGAGTGTGCGAGGTTTTAACAAAGGAGTAAAACTAGAATATGTGACAGGTGGTTCAACTGATATCGATAACGATGGGATAATTATTACTGATAACTATCTTGAGGCGTTTGGCTTTGTCAATGCAGGTGATGCGATTGGCAAGAAATTGACGATTGCGGTAGATAGATTATCAACAGCAGCAATCAATCCGGAACAAAAAGAGTTTGATTTTAAAATTACCGGTGTAATTAAAAGTTCAATATTTGCTGCTAGCCCAATTAGTGGTATGCAGATTTCAAAAGATAATATGCGATTATTGTATGACTATAATCAACAGGGTACAGCAAATTATAACCAATATGCGGGGGCAATCGTTCAGGCGGCGGATAATGTAGACGTAAAGGATGTAAAATCAAGATTGGTAGATGCCGGTTACGATGCGCAGACAGCTGAAGATTTAATGAGTTTTATATTTAACTTTATTAATGTGTTGCAAGCGATTTTGATAGGGTTTGGGATTTTGGCAGTACTAACATCGATATTTGGGATTATAAACACACAATATATTAGTGTACTAGAACGCACACAACAGATTGGCCTAATGAAAGCGTTAGGTATGCGCCGACGTGATGTCGGACGGCTATTCAAATTAGAAGCGGCTTGGGTAGGATTCCTAGGCGGTGCGATTGGTAGTGCGTTAGCTGTTATTGCAGGTACGGTCGGCAATCCGTTTATTAGTAAGGTGCTAAGCCTGGGGGATACTAAATTGATTGTTTTTGAGCCACTGAGCATAGTTGTAGTTGTAGTTGGTTTGATTCTAGTTTCAGTTGTCGCCGGCATATTACCAGCGCGAAAAGCTGCTAAATTGAATCCGATTGAGGCTTTGAGAACAGAATAGTCGCAAGTAGATTATAGATTTTAGATTTTAGATTTTAGTATAATTACGAATCGCAGACGGATAGGTTCATGGAGACTTATATTGAGTTTGGCTTTCCACCGTAGTTATTTGAGTTTGAGATTTCTTCCAAAATCTAAAATCCAAAATCTATAATCTACTTCTATTACATCTCTGATATAATAGTTGGTATGTTAGATATTCGTTTTATTCGTGAGAATGCCCAGTTGGTTAAAGATAGCTCTAAAAATAAAGGCTACAATGTTGATATAGATTTGTTATTGCAATTAGATTCTAAACGTCGTGATGCACAGAATCGTGTTGATGAATTACGCGAAAAACGTAATGTCATATCGGACCAGATGAAAAATGGCCAACCTAATGCTGATTTGATAGACCAAGGTCGTGCGATCAAAAACGATCTAGTTGAATTAGAATCTGATTTGAAAACAGTTGAAACTGAGTTTTTCAATCTGTTAAATTCTATTCCAAATATCATATTGAGTGACGTGCCAGTAGGTGGTGAACACGACAGTGTAGAAGTCAAAAAATATGGTGAACAAAAAACTGGTGCAACTGATCACTTGGATTTTGCAGTCAAACGCGATTGGATTGATTTTGAGCGCGGTTCCAAAGTTGCCGGCGCCAAGTTCTATTACCTAAAAGGCGATTTGGCATTATTAGAAAACGCTATCTATCAATTCGCATTGAATTTCCTAGTAGCAAAAGGCTTCACATTTATGACCGTGCCACATATGGTCAGCTCACGAATTCTAACTGGTAATGGGTTTGCACCTAGGTCCAGTGATCAAAGTGATGAATATGCGATTGAAGGCGAAGACTTGTCATTAATCGCCACGGCCGAGATCCCACTGACTGGTTATCACGCCGATGAAATTATTGATGAAGATAAATTGCCGATGATTTACGCTGGTTACAGTCCTTGTTATCGCAAAGAAGCGGGGACTTATGGTAAACATACGCGTGGTTTGTTCCGCGTTCACCAATTCAACAAATTGGAAATGTATGCTTATACTTTGCCAGAAAACAGTGTCCAGATGCACGAGACGATATTGTCTATCGAAGAAGAAATCTGGCAAGCGATTGGTATTTCATACCGAGTCGTCAATATTGCGTCAGGTGACCTGGGTGCGCCAGCTGCCAAAAAATATGACATTGAATACTGGTCACCAGTAGATGGCATGTATCGTGAATTAACTAGCTGTTCAAACTGTACTGATTACCAAACTCGTAATTTGAATATCCGTGTCCGTCGCAAAGATGGCAGTGTTGATACTTTGCATTCATTGAACGGTACGGCTGTGTCATTGGCTCGTTCATTGGTAGCGATATTAGAGAATTTCCAACAACCAGATGGTACATTAGTTGTCCCTGAAGTTATCCGTCCATACATTGGCGACCGATCAGTTTTGTAGTTGACGTATAAATACAAAGGTGCTATAATATAAAAGATAGCCAGTTTTTAGCTGGCGTTGTTACTTTATAAATTGATGGAAAAGTCTTTTTTCATATAAAACCACAGATTAGGTCGTTTTATGTTGATGTAGCTAAACGTCGACGTTAACCGATCTGATCTAGCGATAGCTCAGCGGACATTTTATGCCGGCGGGCGAACGCAGGAGGATTTTATATGAAATTTAAGGACAAATTGGCGGCACATATCGTGACGCCAAAAGGCGAGGCAGTAAAGAATATGTATAAGTCTGTTATCCAATTCGAAAAAGAGTTTGTGAACCTTGAATTGGCAATTGCAGAAGTAAAAAACCTTAGTTACAAGTTCAGAGGGTCTGATTTACCGGACACGGCAGAAGGCTTCTTGGAGCAAGTTGATAACCCTGAAGGCGCATTATGTGGCGTAAAAGAGGTTGATTTGTTCACGGACGCGCTTGGTCACAAGCATTGTAACGAGCAGATATATTATTTTCAGAACTCATCCGGCAGATTGCAGTTCATCTGGGTCGAGGCTCATAGTAATGCTTTCGTGCGTTTTGAAACGTGTAATGCGGTGACCAGCGAAAGCCGAAAAGTATTTGTAGCAAGTCAGTGGCATCCCGAAGTAATTTGGGACTCTGTTAGGTAGCCTGCACTTGCACCCATCAATGGATAAAGAATCAAGAGCCTTCGCTTCGTGCGCGGGCTCTCTTTATTTGGTATAATAGAACTACCAGCCAACTTTAAAAAATAACCCGCCGAAATTTCATAGAAACTTAGGAGGGTAAAGGAGGGTAGCATGATTAAAAATATTAACCTTACCGGCATCGCATATGAGGTAGATAGTAATATCCGCAAATACGTCATCAAAAAAATTGGTGGCCTAGATAAATATCTGCCTAGGCATGCAGTTAAAAGTGCGGCCGTTGATGTAAAATTGACCGAGCGCAAGAAAAAAGTTCACGACAGTGAGAAATTTGAGGCCGAAGTCGTGTTGGTTTTACCAGGTAAAGTTATTAATGCTAAGGGTTGCAGTAGTACGATGTCATTCGCTATTGATTCAGTTGTGGCCAAGACCCATTCTCAATTACGTGATTATAAACAATCGTCCGTGCCACATATTGGGCGACGGGGGATTTTGAGTAGGTTTAAGCGTAGTTTTAAACGCGAACTGTAAAGTTCTTTCTTTTAGGAAAGAACCAAAGACTAGTTCCTTTTTGAGTAGCAAAAAGGAACCGAAAAACATTTGGGACGGCTTCGAACCCGCGGATTGGTTATCTCATCAGTCTTCTTGGGTATCTGCGGAACTCGCCATTGCAGGCAATGGCTCAAACAGTCCTCGATACTCCAGGAATCCTGTCTCATAACCATCCGGGGTTCTGCAGATGTCCCACCAAATCTCATAGTCTCAGAATCTCAGTATTTTGGTTGTCTTTGGGTATGACCTGGGTATTTAGCTGGCGCGAATTATAACCTGTTGGTACCTTGTGTAATAGCCATTTTAGACTTATAATAGTAGGCAGTATTTCACTATGGAACTTTATGATAGGAGTTTAGGGTTTTTATTATGGTAAGCAAGCATAAGGTTCTGACCAAGATTTTTGGCGATCCGCAACAAAAGATATTAAAAGGTCTACAAAAAAGAGTTGCGGCAATTAACGCACTTTCTGATAAATATGGCAAAATGACCAAAGTTGAGTTAAAACAACAGACAGAGGTTTTAAAAAAGAAATTATCCAAAAAAGGTACAACATTAGAAAGTTTGTTGCCGGATGCATTCGCATTAGTTCGTGAAGTTAGCGAACGTCAGATGAAAATGCGTCATTTTGACGTGCAGTTAATCGGTGGCATGGCATTGCATGATGGCAATGTGGCCGAAATGAAAACAGGTGAAGGTAAGACATTAGTTGCAACATTACCCGTATATTTGAATGCACTAACAGGTGATGGCGTGCATGTTGTTACGGTCAACGATTATCTAGCACAGCGTGACGCTTGTTGGATGGGGCCGATATATGATTTCCTAGGTTTAAAGGTCGGCGTTATTATCAACGAGGCGTCTTTTGTCTACGATCCGAAATTTGATAACGAGAATCACAGCGATGAACGTTTGCGACATCTGTGCCCAGCAACTCGTAAAGAAGCCTATGCCGCCGATGTAACTTATGGCACCAACAATGAATTCGGATTTGATTACCTGCGCGATAACATGGTCAATGAAGTTGACATGTTGCGCCAACGTAAATTAAATTTTGCTATTGTCGACGAAGTAGACAGCATTTTGATTGATGAGGCTAGAACGCCGTTGATTATCAGCGCGCCAGCAGCTGAAAACCCAGATAGTTACTATCAATTTGCTAAAATCGCTGCCAAACTAGTACCCGAAGATTACACCATGGATGAAAAACATCGTACAGTGTCACTAAGTGATATTGGTATAGATAAAGTTCAAAAAGTATTAGGTATCAAGAATCTATACAGCCCAGATTACATCCGTTCGGTCTATCATATGGATCAAGCTTTGCGTGCGCAGGCGTTGTTCCGCCGTGACAAAGATTACGTTGTGACCAAAGAAGGCGAAGTCATCATTGTCGATGAATTTACCGGTCGTTTGATGCAAGGTCGCCGTTATAACGAAGGTTTGCACCAGGCAATTGAGGCCAAAGAAGGCGTGTCGGTGTTGCAAGAAAGCATGACACTGGCAACCGTTTCGTTCCAAAACTATTTCCGTCTATATTCAAAACTATCTGGTATGACAGGTACGGCATTTACCGAGGCCGAAGAATTCCAGCAAATTTATAGTCTAGATGTAATTCAGATCCCGGCTAACCGACCATTGATTCGCGTTGATAAACAAGATTTGATATTCAAATCAGAAAAAGGTAAATTAAAAGCCGTCGCGGCCGCTATTGCCGAGTATCACCGTGAAGGCCGCCCGGTATTGATTGGGTCAGCATCAATTGCTAAAAACGAATTGATTGCGACGTGGTTGGACAAAGAAAAAATTCCTTACGAATTATTGAATGCTAAAAACAACGAACGCGAAGCTGCGATTATTGAAAAGGCCGGTCAAAAAGGCGCGGTGACATTGGCAACCAACATCGCCGGTCGCGGTACTGACATTAAATTAGGTGAAGGTGTGGTTGAATTAGGCGGTTTGGTGGTTATTGGTTCTGAACGACATGAATCTCGTCGAATTGACAATCAGTTACGTGGTCGTGGTGGTCGCCAAGGCGACCCAGGTGAAACTCAGTTCTACGTATCAACTGAAGATGATCTGATGCGTATTTTCCAGGGGGAACGAATTGCAAGTTTAATGGATCGATTGGGTATTGATGAAGATACACCGATTCAGAACAAGGCCGTGTCTAAAACATTGGAATCAGCGCAAAAACGCGTCGAAGGGTTCAACTTTGACACCCGCAAAAACGTCGTCCAATACGACAACGTGATTAATCGTCATCGTCGAGTTGTTTACACGATGCGACGCAAGATTCTAGAAGGTGAAGATATCAAAGCTGAAGTTGAAAATCTAATCAAAGCAAAATTACGCGAATTAACGATACTACCATCAAAAAATAACAAGAAATTTGCTGAAGAATTCGAACAAGTTTTCCCATTATCGGCTGACAAGATTGCAGTTATTGGTGCAGAGAAAAATGATAAAAAACGATTAGATTTGGCAATAAAAGAAACCCAAGATCTGTATATAGCCAAAGAAAAAGAATTAACAATTGAGATTTTGCGTAAAGTTGAACGTGAAGTTTACCTACAAGTTTTAGACACATTATGGATGCAACACCTAGAAAATATGCAACACCTGCGTGAAGGTATACATTGGCGCAGTGTCGGTCAACGAGACCCGTTGGTTGAATATCGCAGTGAATCTCAGAAACTATTCGATAGTTTACAGGCTACATTGCGCGATGAAGTTATCCGCGCTGTCATGCACGTTCATAGGACTGACGTTGTGGCGAAGGCTGACGAAGATCATGAGACTGAATTAACTAGATTGGCTGAAAGTTCAGTTGAAAAAGGCGTTAACGAAGTAACTAGTGGTGAGAAAAACCGCGACGAAGACTTTAAAATTAAAAAAGACCACAGTGACGCTAACAAAAAGAAAAATCAAGCTCGCAAGAAAAAGAAAGCCGAGCGAAAAAACCGAAAGCACAGGCGATAGGCAATGAAACATTCTGTATTTGAAGTAAAATTGAAAAACGGCGCTAGAGGTTTATTCATTGACGTCCCCGGTGCCACGACTATGAGCATACAATTCCAATTTCGTGCCGGTAACCGATATGCCAAGAACAAAGATATCGAACAAGTCGCTCATATTATGGAACATATGGCGTTTGGTGCTAATGCGCGTTTCAAAGACGAGCAAGATTTTGAGTTCGAGTTCACAAAAAATGGGGCGTATCGCAACGCCTATACTAGCGACCTATCAATGGTCTATGATGCCGACTGTGCTGATTTTGAATGGGCTAGGATATTAGAATTGCAACAGTTATCAATTTGTCAGCCTAGGTTCAACGAAGAAGAATTAGATGCCGAACGGGGTAATGTCCGATCAGAACTGACTAATTATCTAAATGACCATCACCGATTACTATGGCCACGAATTCAACAATTAATGGGTGAAGATGTGCTGACTTTCCGTCAGTCACTACCAACGATTAGCAACGTCACGATAGCAGATGTCCGCGAACATCATAAACGCACCCATACGACTAAAAATATGCGATTTGTTATTGCAGGTAAACTGCGCGGTCGCAAATCCGAGATCAGACGACAGTTGGAAAGCTTCCAATTACCAACAGGCAAAAGGTTTGAAGTCCCCAAAGATGAATTGACAAAGGCTAGCCCGGCCATTGTTCGTCGCAAAGATGCAACTAACCTGACGTTTGGATTGTTTTTGGCTATACCCGAGGTGTTAAATGATGAAGAATTAGACGCAATGCATTACCTGAACCACATATTGACCGGGACAATGCATTCACGGATTTTCGGTGCGGCTCGCAAAAAAGGTTTGGCATATAATGTCAGTGCCTACGCTGGCACAGGGTTCTATGACAGTGGTTGGGATATTTCGGGACAGGTAAATCATGAAGCGGCCGGAGAATTATTCAATATTATCGCCAAAGAAATCGGCAATGTATTAAAGGGTAAAATTAGCAAAAAAGAAGTTGAAGCTGCCAAATCATTCGCACTGGGCCGTTACCAGATGGGCGCGCAGACTGTTTCACAAATCAGCGGATTCTATACTGGGCGATATTTTGCAGATGGTTTCATCAAAAACTATGACAAAATCCCTGATATGATCGAAAACGTCACGACTGAACGAATGGTAGAAACTGCCAGGAAGTTTATCAAAAGTGATACATGGGTGTTGGCGGCTGTCAGTAGCGGCGAAAAACAAGAAATCATTGATCTGAGCGAAAAGATAGCAAAGCTTTTTAATCAAGAATAAGGGGGCGCCATGAAGATTGCAATCGCGGGATATGGTCTAGAAGGTGAATCAAACTATCATTATTGGGCTGCGGATCGTGGCAACGAGATTGTGATCGTAGATCAAAAACAACCAGAACGTGATATTCCTGGTGACGCCCAAACTTTGTTCGGTGAAGACGCATTAGAAAAACTGCAGGGATTTGACATGGTTGTTCGTACGGCCGGGATAGCTCCACGCAAGATTAAAACTGATGGCAAGATTTGGTCAGCTACTAACGAATTCTTTGATAAATGTCCGGCACCAATTATCGGTGTTACTGGTAGTAAAGGCAAAGGCACAACGTCCAGTTTAATTGCTAGTATATTAGAACATTCTGGTAGGAACGTGTGGTTATTGGGTAATATTGGCAAACCTGGTCTAGATGTTATAGGTGATATTCAACAGAGTGATATCGTGGTTTATGAGTTATCTAGTTTCCAATTATGGGATCTAGAAAAATCTCCGCATATTGGCGTCGTATTATTCATCGAACAAGAGCATCTAGATGTGCATATGGATATGGATGAATATGTAGCGGCCAAGGCTAATATAGCTAAATACCAAGATGAAGGTGACATTCTAATCTATAACCAATCTAATGGTTATGCCAAATTTATCGCTGATAGTTCAAAAGCCCAATTAGTCGGTTATACGGACCTGTCTAGTGCTCATGTTGCGGATGGCAGTTTCTATTATGGTGAGCAAAAGATTTGTTCAATCGACGTTTTAAAACTAATGGGTCGTCACAATCAAGATAACGCCTGTGCAGCGATTGATGCTGTGTGGAATTTTACCCATGATACGGATATAATCTCCAACGGTTTAGGTGATTTTACAGGTTTGCCACATAGGTTGCAATTCGTGCGATCAGTAGGTGATGTCAGTTACTATGATGATAGTATAGCGACTACGCCTAGTGCGGCTATTGCGGCGCTCAGGTCTTTTGACCAACCAAAAGTCATTATATTAGGCGGGTCATCCAAGGGTTCTGATTTTACAGAACTAGGCAAAGAATTAACTAAACATGACGCCAAGGCGATTTTGATAGGTGTTGAGGCTGATAATATTGCTGTGTCGTGTAGGCAGGCCGGATTCCATGGGTTTGAGACCATGACAGATCCAACAATGGACAAAGTTGTCACGCGAGCTCAAAAATTAGCTAAACCAGGCAGTGTTGTATTGCTAAGTCCAGCTAGCGCTAGTTTTGGATTATTTAAAAATTATGCTGATCGCGGCGAACAATTCCAATCGGCAGTAAACGCGTTATAGGTATGCAGACTTTATTAAAACAAGTAAAAAATCTGTTGGCACAAATTGATGCGGCTTGGTTAAAATTAGGTGTGGCTGAAAAACAAGCAGAAGTAGATCAGTTAACTGTGCAAATGGCTAGTTCCGAGATTTGGAATAACCCTAGCGAGGCGCAAGTAAAAAGCAAGAAATTATCAATGCTATCAAATGCGATTGAACCGTGGGTTACATTGCGCGCACAGGCGACTGATATCGTAGAATTAATTGAAATGGGCGATGAAAGTCTGGAAGGTGAGTTCAAGGGCCAGGTTGATGCGATGGAAGCTGAATTTGCTAGTTTGCGCAAAGACTTGATGTTTGATGGACAGTTTGATGGCCATGGTGCGATACTGCGATTAAGTGCTGGTGTCGGTGGGACGGATGCCCAGGATTGGACTGAGATGTTGGAACGTATGTATCTGCGTTGGGCAGAAAAATCAGGCATGAAAACATCAATTGTTGAACGTTCAGTTAGTGAAGAGGCAGGCATAAAATCATCTGTTATTGAAGTTGAGGGAGCGTTTGCTTATGGAAAATTACGCAGTGAAAATGGAGTTCATCGATTGGTACGATTGAGTCCATTTAATAGCGATAATCTGCGTCAGACTAGTTTTGCGTTAGTTGAAGTTTTACCTCAAATTGATACCCCCGAAGAAGCCGAGATTGATGAAAAGGATTTGAAAATTGATGTTTATCGGGCTGGTGGTAAAGGCGGCCAATCGGTCAATACGACTGATAGTGCAGTGCGTATAACTCATATTCCTACGAATATTGTAGTTGCGATCCAAAACGAACGATCACAGTTGCAGAATCGTGAAACGGCGATGAAGATATTGCGGTCAAAACTAATTCAATTGCAACTAGAACAACACGCGTCTAGTATATCGGAATTACACGCGGGCGAATCGGCCAATTGGGGTTCACAAATCAGAAATTATGTATTACATCCTTATACGATGGTCAAAGATACCCGGACAAAGTATGAGGAAACCGATGCGCAGGCTGTGTTGGGTGGTAAGATTGATGGGTTTATTGATGCATACTTAAATCAGGCTTGAGTGTAGTAGATTTTGGATTTTAGATTTTAGATTTTGGAAGAAGTCTCAAACTTAGGTAGCCATGGCAGAAGTATAATCTCAGCATAGGTCTTAGAGATTTATTTACCTGTGATTCGTAATTATTCTAAAATCTAAAATCCAAAATCTAACTCCTACTTATTCCCATACTATAATCTATAATCCATAATCTTTCTTCTACTTTTTCCCAACCGGCTTATGTTATAATTATAAGCGATGATATTACTGGATAGAGTAACAAAAACATACGGTAAAGACATGGAACCGGCATTGAACCGCGTGAGTTTGTTCATCGAACCGCGGGAGTTTGTGATATTAGTTGGTACCAGTGGTGCCGGTAAATCTACGCTATTTAAATTGCTAACCCGCGAAGAAAAGCCTACCAGCGGTAAAATCGTTGTCGGTGGAATTGATTATGACACGTTGAAAGATAAAAACATCCCGATGTTGCGACGCAAAGTCGGTGTTGTGTTCCAGGATTTTAAATTACTGCCACAGCGAACCGTGTTTGAGAACATCGCTTTTGCATTAGAGATTGCCGGCATGACCAGGCATGAGATTCGCAGTACTGTACCAAAAGTTATCGAATTGGTTGGTTTGACCGGCAAAGAAAAGAATTTTCCACATCAATTATCTGGTGGTGAGCGTCAACGCGTAGCTATCGCACGTGCGGTAGTCCGTCAGCCAAAGATTTTGATTGCTGATGAGCCGACTGGTAACCTGGATCCTAAAAACAGTTGGGATATTATGCGATTGTTGGAAAAGATTAATAAATACGGCACGACGATTCTACTAACAACTCACAATGCCGATATCGTTAACAAATTGAAACGACGAGTTATAACATTGGAACATGGTAAAGTTATTGGCGACCAGGCGCAGGGGAGTTATAAACAATGACCAAGAATAATTCAAAACGTAGTAGCCGCAGATTGTTAACTTTTTTCCGCATGTTCAGATATGGATTTGATAGTTTTATTAGGAATTCTTGGTTGTCAGTTGCTGCTACGGCGGTGATGACGATTACATTGTTGATTATATTTACGGCGTTTGTGGCCCAGAACGTGTTGACCGATACGGTTGGGGAATTGCGCAACAAAGTCGACATGTCGATATATTTGAAGACCGAGACGACTGATTTAGACGCCACAGAATTAACAACTGAATTAAAGAAATTATCTTCTGTCCGATCAGTCACATACGTCAGCGCTGCAGCGGCTCGAGAGAAAATTATCGAAGCTAACAAAGGCGACAATAATGTGTTGGATGCCATCAAAGAAGCTACTAATAAGAATCCGGCTACGCTACGGGTAGTGGTGAATGATATTAATGATACGACTCAGTTGCAAGATTTTGTCAGCAATAATGTTGCATTAAAAGACCATCTAAATGCAGATTACAAACCATCATTTGCGGGTGAGCGTCGCAGTACGATCGAATCAATCGGTCGAGCAGTAGATTTCGCCCAAAAAGTTGGTATCGCGGCCGGTTCGGTATTCATGGTTATATCAGCATTAATTATATTCAACACCATTCGTATGGCTATATTTAACCGACGCGAAGAAATCCAGATGATGAAATTGATCGGTGCTAACCAATCATTTATCCGTGGGCCATTCTTGGTCGAAGCGACGATGTATGGGTTCATCGCGGCAATAATTGCTACCGGTTCGGGGGTCTGGGCTTTGTTCAGCGCCAAGGCGACTTTGACTAGTTACCAGATATCTGTGCAGCCGACGATTGACCTGTTGGTGTCATTTGGCTGGATCGTGCTGTTCGCGATGATTGTAATAGGAGCGGTTATAGGCGTTGTGTCATCGCTGTTCGCCACATACCGATATTTGAAATTATGAAAAAGATATTGATGGTTTGTTCGGCTGTTTTGATGGCGGTTTGTGTGCCGATCCAGATGATGAATGGGGTAGCCTACGCTGACCAGTACGATGATCAAATGAACGCTATTCAGCAGGAGATTATACAATATCAAGCAGAAGCTACTAGATTAAGAGGCGAAGCAAAAACATTACAATCGGCTATCGCTATCTTGGCGGCCGAAAAAGCTCAGATGCAGGCGCAATTAGATATCAGCCAAGCAAAGTATGACCAACTTGTAGCGCAGATCGCTGATACCGAGAAAAAGATAAAAGATAATCAAGATGCATTGGGTGTAACGATTGCTAACCTGTATGTCGATGATAACATTACACCGGTTGAGATGTTATTTGGCAGTAGTAATATTAGCGATTACATGGACAAACAAGAATATCGCAATTCAGTCCGTAATGAATTAACATCTACGATTTCCAGGATAAAAGATTTAAAGACTAAGTTAGAGTCCCAGAAGACAGAAGTTGAACGAGTTTTAGTTGATCAAAGGGCACAAAGAGACGCTGTAGCCACAAAAGAAAATGAAAGGTTGGTACTGTTGGATCAGACTAATGGCCAAGAATCTGCATATCAAGAATTATCGGCGGCTAGCCAGGCAAGGATAAACTCACTTCGTGCCCAACAGGCGGCAGAATTAGCAGCCCGTGCTAGTTCTCAAGGTGGTGGCTATACAAGCTCAGCTGGCGATGGTAGCCGTGGGGGTTATCCGGTAAAATGGTTGGACCAAGGACTAGATTATTATACAGATGATTGGGGTATGCTTTCCCGAGAATGTGTTAGTTATGCTGCATTTAAAGTTGATCAGGCCTATGGCAACATGCCACATTGGGGAAAATTACTCATCGGTAATGCATGGCAATGGGCGTTTAGTGGTTGGTTAGGTTTTGACGGTACTCATGCGTCTAGTGATCAGGGCATGGGCTATCATCAGTCTAATGCTGAACGATATGGTATTCCAACCGGCACAATACCAAAGGCCGGTTCGGTAGGCGTTTTATATGGGGCGTATTATGGGCATGTGGTATGGGTAGACTCGGTTAACAGCGACGGTACAATAAATATAAGCCAGTTTAATAATAATTGGAGTGGGGATTACTCTGAATGGAAAAATCTTAGTCCTACTTACTTTGATAAATACATTTATTTTGGTGAATGGTAAGATTATCAAATTTTTACATCGTATCTTTATTAAAATAACGTTATAATTATACATAAGCAAATTGTTACAAATTAGGGAGAATAAATGACCGAAAATCAGTCTGAAGTTGAAGTGGGTAAATCAAAGGTTTCTAGGAAAAAATCCAGGAGGCAATTGTCGCCTGTATTGCAGTTCATGATTATTGCCGGGGCGGTTGGGTTAGGTTTTGTCGCTGGGACTTATAAATTTCAGATTATGGCCGCAGTTGGTCCAGTATTTGGCTACAAGTCCCATTCTGGTAGTTTAGATCTAAGTTCATTGCAACAAACTTATAATGTATTGGCATCTAATTATGATGGCAATTTGGACGATTCTCTGTTAATTGAGGGCGCAAATCGCGGGTTAGTGGCAGCGGCAGGCGATAAATATACATTGTATATGAATCAACAAGAGTCGCAAGATTTTAATAACAACCTAGAAGGCAATATCGGTGCTGGTATCGGCGCTGAAATCGGTATCAAAAATGATAAAGTCACGATTATCCGTGCACTAAAAGGTAACCCAGCCGAAAAAGCCGGTTTGAATATCAATGACGTAGTTTTGAGCGTTAACGATCAGTCAACAGAGGGTTGGACAGTGGATGAAGCGGTCGGTGAAATTCGTGGTGAAGACGGCACGACTGTAAAATTATCGATTCAGCGTGGTAGTGAAGTCAAAGAATATGTAATTACTAGGGCGATTATCGATAATCCTAGCGTTGATAGCAGTATTGTTGATGGTATCGGTACGATTACGATTAGCCGATTTGATAACAAGACTGGTAGCCTAGCCCAATTAGCGGCGCAAAGCTTTAAAAATCAAGGTATTAAGGGCGTGATATTGGACCTACGTGGCAATGGCGGTGGTTATGTTGATGCTGCTAGAGACGTTCTGGGGATATGGTTGAACGACCAGGTGGTTGTAACCGAGCGAGTTGGTAGTGTGGTCCAAGATACGATTAAAACTGGCAATGAGGCTATCCTAAATGGAGTTCCGACTGTTGTATTGGTCAATGGTGGCAGCGCCAGCGCCAGCGAGATTGTAGCCGGAGCTTTGCAAGATTACGGGGTAGCCAAATTAGTTGGTGAAAAGACTTTTGGCAAAGGTAGTGTCCAGAAATTGTTAGGGTTAGACAGTGGGGCACAGCTAAAAGTTACGATTGCTCGTTGGTATACTCCTAACGGCAAGAATATTAATCAAGAGGGTATATCACCAGATAATGCCGCAGAATTAACTCAGTCTGATATTGATGCTGGTGTTGACCCGCAGATTAATGAGGCAAAAAGGGTATTAGGCCTGTAACTGCTTGTGTTTTTAGGATAAAGTGTAGTATTATATGAGTAATATGGATAAAAAGAAGATTTTATTAGTAGAAGATGATGCCGCTCTGTCTAGTGTGTATAAATCACGATTAGATATGGAAGGCTTTGATGTACGTGAAGTTAATAATGGTGAAAAGGCTTTGTCAGCAGCAATTGAATTCAACCCTGATCTGATATTGCTAGATGCAATGATGCCAAAAATCAGTGGTTTTGACGTACTGGATATATTGAAAAACACCAAAGAAACAGCAGATATATTGGTAATTATGTTGACTGCGCTAAGCCAACCCAAAGACAAAGAACGCGCCCAATCACTAGGCGTTGATGATTACTTGGTCAAATCTCAAGTTGTTATCGGTGATGTAGTTGATCGAGTCAAACATCATTTGGTAATGAACTAGATTAATTAGAATATAAAAAACCGCCTGAAATCAGGCGGTTTTTGTTAGGATCAAAAAATTATTGAACAGTGACTTGAGTACGAGGTTCGGTTTTGCCAGTAAAGCGGCTTTTGCGAACTTTGTTGAAACTAACTACACCATTGATTGCGGCGTGGATAGTATAATCACGGCTGATAAATGTGCCTGGGCCTGAGATTTTAGTGGAACCTGTTTGGCGTACTAAAACTTCACCAGTACTAACTGTCTGGCCAGCATAACGTTTAACACCAAGTCGTTGACCGGCATTATTATGGATGTTTTTAGCTGAACCACCAGCTTTGACATGTGACATGGGTTGAACTCCTTAAAATTTATAACTAAATCTAACTAAATATAGCAAAAATGGGGGATATAGTCAAGAGGTAAGGGGCAGTTTTTGTTCTTTCTTTTAGTAAAGAACCAAAGACTAGTTCCTTTTTGAATCACAAAAAGGAACCGAAAAATTCTTGGGACGGCTTCGAAACCGCGGATTGACCATAAGGCAATCATCTTGGTTGTCTGCGGAAACTCGCGCCTTAGATATGTTCTAAGGGCTCAAACAGTCCTCGCCAATCCAGGATGATTGCCTTATGGTCATCCGGG